>CALMOR010000001.1 GCA_937872165.1 uncultured Burkholderiales bacterium
GTCCGGCGCGCGGCTTCGCGGACATCGTGCAGACGCTCCGCGATGTCGCCGGCCATCCGCTGATCGCGCCGATGCTGGTCCTCGTGGCCGGCGCGTCGCTCTTCGTCGGCAGCAGCTACCAGGCGCAGATGCCCGGCTTCGCGACCGACCTCGGCCACGGAGATCCGGGCGTGTCGTACAGCATGCTGCTGGCCGCCGACGCACTCGGCGCGCTGATCGCCGCCTTCACGCTCGAGAGCCGCGCGCTGTTCCCGGTCTCGCCGCGCAGCGCGGTCGCGCTCGCGATGATGTGGTGCGTGATGCTGACCGCCTTCGCGATGGCGCGCGCCTATCCGTTCGCGCTCGGGCTGCTGCTCCTCGCCGGCTTCTTCGAGCTGTCGTTCAGCAGCATGGCGCAGGCGCTGGTGCAGCTGAACGCGCCGGCGGCGGAACGCGGCCGCGTGATCGGTCTCTTCAACATGGCGTCGCTCGGCATGCGCACGTTCAGCGGCATCACCGTCGGCCTGGCCGGCGGCTGGGTCGGCATCCACGTCTCGCTGGCCGCCTCCGCGCTCGCGTTCCTCGCGGTCCTGTCGCTGCTGTTCGTCCGCTCGCGAGTCGCGCGCCCGGCCCGAACTGAATCAGAGGTCGCGCGACCAGTACTGCCCCACGAGCTCCTTGCCGAACGAGCGGTGCTTCTCCGAGCGGACGAGCCCGAAGCCGGCCGCGCGACAGATGCGGCGTGCGGCGACCAGCACGTCGTTGGTCCACAGCACCATCGAACGATAGCCCCGGTCCCGCGCGAACGCGATGCACTCGTCGACCAGGCGGGTTCCGATGCCCATGCCGCGAGCCGACGGCTCGACGTACAGCATCCGCAGCTGCGCGACCCGCGCCGACTTGCGCACGACGAACACCGCGCCGACGATCGCGTCGTCGCGTTTGGCGCTCCAGCAATGTTCGCGCTCCGCGTCGAAGCGCTCGATGAAGCGGCTCGCGATTCCCGCGAGCAACCCTTCGAACTCGCGGTTCCAGCCACAGGCTTCGGCGTACAGCGCCGCCTGTCGATGGACGGTCCAGCCGATGTCGCCCGGTCGCGGATCGCGGATCAGCCAGGACAGCGCGTTCGCCGGCTCTGCGGGCTGCAGCACGCTGCGGATTCGTTCCATCGACGAGAGCAGCGTGGCGCGCCGGTCGATCGGTACGGCGTCGAGCAGCGCGCCGATGCGTTCGCGCGTGCGCCGTTCGATCGGCGCGAGCGTCCTCCTGCCCTTCGACGTCGGTGCGAGCAGGCTCTGGCGGCCGTCCGTCGTCGACGTCGCGCGTCGTACCAGGCCGGCCGCCTCCAGCCGGCGGATCGTGCGGCTGACGTGGCCGGGGTCGACGTCGAGGGCCCGTGCGAGGACGCCGACCGTGCGTCCCTCGCCATGGACGAGTTCGTACAGCAGCCGGACCTCCGTGAGCGACATGGCGCTCCCTTCCGGCCCTTCGCCGAGCAGGCCGAAACGGCGCGTGTAGATGCGGTCGAACGCCCGGACGGCGTCGACCGCCGGCTGCCGACCATCGATGTCCTCCGCGACCCCTTCCATGCGGCGCTCCGTATCCTTGCTTTCGGCAAGCATATGCGTGCGCGTCGCAAGCAACGATGCCTAACGCCGTGCCGTCCTCACGCCCGCTCCGCGGACGTCGAACGCGACGCGGTCGATCGGCTTCCGCTCCGCGTCGAGCAGTTCGAGCGTGTGGCGTCCCGGCCAGACCGCCCATTCGAAGGTCGGCTCGCGGCCGACCACGCGGCCGTCGAGCCGCCACTGCGCACCGCGCACCGGCCGCGCCGCCCGGAAGGTCATGCGCTGACGTTGCGGCGGGATGTCCGGATCGATCGCTAGGATCGTCCCGTCGACCGGCTGCACGATCGCGCCGCTGCCGTGGCGTCCGTCCCGCTCCGGTCCCGTCAGCGGCAACGCGTCGCTGCGGGTCACGCGACCGCTCTCGGTGCCGTCGAGGAAGAGCTCGCTGCGCGGCGCCTCGAGGCGGCCGTCGAAGCGCACGTCGCGACGGACCACGCGCAGGGTCGGATCGAGTGCCGGATCGGCCGGAGCCCTCGCCGAGGAGCCCGCGTCGCGGCGCGCGAGGTAGCCGACGATCGCCTGCCAGACCGGCGCGGCGCCGGTCGTCCCGGAGACGTCCCACATCGAAGCGCCGCTGGTGTTGCCGACCCACACGCCGACCGTGTAGCGGCCGGTGAAGCCCACGCACCAGTTGTCGCGCATGTCCTTGCTGGTCCCGGTCTTGACGGCCGACCAGGTGCGCGTCGACAGCACGCTGTCCAGCCCGAAGGTCGTCGCCCGAGCGTTCCGGTCCGACAGGATGTCGGCGACGACGGCGCTGGCGCCCGCATCCATCGTCGAAGCGCCCGTCGCACCGGGCGCGCCGGGCGTCTTCGCGAGACCGCTCGTGCGGCCGCGGTTCGCGAGCGCGCGATAGCCGTTGGCGAGGTCGGCGAGCGTGACCTCGGCCGAACCGAGCGCGAGCGAATAGCCGTAGTAGTCGCCCGACTCGCGCAGCGTCGAGAAGCCGAGGGCGCGCAGCCGCTGATGGAAGCGTTCCGGCGTGACCATGACGAGGGTGCGCACGGCCGGCACGTTGAGCGACGACGCGAGCGCGGTGCGCACCGTGACCGGGCCCTTGAAGTCGTGGTCGTAGTTCTGCGGGATGTAGAGGCCGCCCGCGGTGGCGAGCGCGACCGGCGAGTCGTCGAGCACCGACGCGGCCGTCAGCCAGCGCTTCTCGATCGCCAGTTCGTAGAGGAAGGGTTTCAACGTCGAGCCGGCCTGACGCGGCGCGACGACGTGGTCGACCTCGGCCGCGTCCGACAGCCCGCCCGACGATCCGACCCACGCGAGCACCTCGCCGGTCGCGTTGTCGAGGACGACGATCGCTCCGTCCTCGACGTTGCGCGCGGCGAGCTCGGCGAGATGCGATCGCAGCGTGGCCCGCGCGAAGCGTTGCAGGCCGGCGTCGAGCGAGGTGACGATCGGGATCCCCGACGACGCGGCGCCCTTCGGCATCATGCGCGCACGGTCGCGCAGCACCGCCCGCGCGAACTGCGGTGCGAGCTGCGGATCGCTGTCGAGGCGGGGAGCGGCCCTGCGGGCGAGGACGAGCGCGGTGTACGCGTCGAGGCCGCGGCACTCGTCCGGCAGCGCCTCGGCCTTCAGCAGCGCGCACGCGCGCTCCGCGACGCGGGCCGGCGGCGCGTTGGGGGCCCGGACCAGCGCGGCGGTGACCGCCGACTGGCGCGCGTCGAGGCCGCTCGGATACTTCTCGAAGAGCGTCGCGGACAGCGCGGCGATGCCGACCAGTTCGCCGCGATAGCCGACCAGGTTGACGTAGGCCTCGAGGATGTCGTCCTTCTTCCAGCCGCGTTCGAGGGCGAGCGCGGTCGCGGCCTGCGACAGCTTCTGCGCGATCGACCGGCCGTTGCGCGACGCGCGCAGGTCGGCGTCGACGAGACCGGCGAGCTGCATCGTGATGGTCGACGCGCCACGCGTCCTCGCGCCGCCGAGGTTGCCCCAGGTCGCCGCGCCGACGGCCTGCCAGTCGATGCCCGCGTGCTCGTAGAAGCGGCGGTCCTCGGACAGCAGGAGCGCGGCCTTGAGCGCGGGCGAGACCTCCGCCAGCGGCGTCCACGCGAGCCTGCGGACCGACGGATCGGTGCGCAGCACCTGCACGACTTCACCGTGCCGGTCGGTGAAGAGGGTCTCGCTGGTGAGGTAGGCGGCACGGACCTCGCGGTAGGTGGGCGGCGCCGCGCGAGTCGTGCAGCAGACGCCCGTCAGCAACGCGAGGACCGCGGCGCGCGGCCGCGAACGAAGGCCGCGGCGCGATCCGTCGCGAACCCAGCGCAGAGCGCGCCGGACCGGCGCGCCGCAGGTCGATGCGATCCGTCGAACGACCGACGACGAAGGCGGCAGCGTCCGTCCATCCGGCCTCGGCCGCGGCATGCGATCGCCGGCACCGGCTCCGTCCTCCGACCGTGCATCGTCCCGCTCCGACAGGCGCCCGTCGCCCATTCGCGTCCTCGTCGATGCTCCTTCGGCGAGCGCCGTCGTCACGGCTTCACCTCCGCCGTCGCGTTCGGCACTTCACCGTACATCTCCGGTGCGTACATCGCTTCGACGCGCGTCGGCGGCAACGCGAAGCTGCCCACGTTGCTCAGGCGCACCGTGTACTCGATGCCGAACCTGCCCTTCGGGACGAAGCGGTAGTAGGCGCGATAGGCCTCGAAGGTCTTCTCCTCGTACGCCGGATAGGCCCAGCCGCTGCGCTGCTCGCCGGCCGACGCGATCTGCGAGTCGCGGCCGAGGCCGGTGCCGAGGATGGACGCGCCGCCGGGAACCGGGTCCGTGACGACGACCCAGCTCATGTCGGTCTGCGCGTCGATGTCGAGACGGATGCGCAGGACGTCGCCGCGCGAGTAAACATCCTTTACCTTCTGCTCGATCGGCGTCACGGTCCGCGTGATGCGGTAGCCCGACGAGAACGGCGCCTGCAGCGGGATCGCCGCGCGGCTCTGGATCGTCAGCCACGGCTTGCCGCCCCCGTCCTGGTTGACGACTAGGTCGGTCTTCACCGGCGTCGCGTCCTTCGCGGCATCGCGGACCGGCCACGGCAGGTCGAGGCTTCCGCCCTTCGGTCGGTCGCTCCACGACAGGGTCGCCGCGGGTCCGTAGGTGACGGTCGCCCGTGTCGTGCCGGTCACCTCGTCGCGCTCGAAACGCTTCGAGAACGCGTTCACCGCGAGCGTGCCCCACAGGTTCGCGGTGGTCGTCAGCCAGTGTCCGCGGCGCTGCCGCTGCAGCATCCCCGTGACCAGCCGCGGCACGTCGTCCTTCCACGCCGGGTCGTCGGCGACCATGAGCAGCAGGCGCGCCGCGTTGCCGTCGCCGCTCGCCATCAGCCAATACCAGAAGTCGTCCTTCTCGGTCGAGAAGTCGAGGCGCGTGCCCTGGTAGTTCAGTCGCGCACGCAGGATCTGGTCGGCCTCGGCCAGACGGCGGTCGCGGTCCGGGGCCGTCGGCATCCGCTTGAGGATCGACATCCAGTCGATCACCGCCGACGTCGGCCACTGGTTCGGCAGGACCTGCAGCGACTGCAGCATGCGCGGCTGCGCCTTGCCGTCGCGACCCAGCGCGTCGATCGCGGCGAGCTTGCGGACGTCGAGCTGCCGTTGCGCGTCGGTCGTGAACGGACTCCACACGTCGCGCTTGATCCGTCCTTCGACGAACGCGATCAGCCCGCTCTCCATCTTCGTACGCGTGACGTCGGGGATCGCATAGCGGCCGAGCGACGTCGCGGTCGCGCTGGCCGTCAACAGATACGCGGTCAGCACGTCGCTGCCCGACGGCGGATCGTCGGCACGCGGCGGGTAGTAGGCGGCGAGGCCGTCGCCGTCGAGGTAGAGCGGGATCTGTCGTGCGACGTCGTCCCACCGTTTCTCGTCGAGCGTGCCGATCGCGATCGAAGCCTTCTGTTCGAGGCAGACGTACGGGTAGCGCTCGAACCAGTCGACGACGCCCGGCAGGCCGTCGGCGAGCTTCGGCTTCACCGCGACCGACAGCGCGCCGCGATACGCGCCCTTCGCGTCGAGCAAGGCACCCGCCGGCGTCGCGACCGGCAACGTGAAGGTCCGATCGAGTTGCGCGAGCGTCGCCTGCTGCACGGTGACCGGTACGGCCGCGGCGATCCGCTGCGTGATCGCTACCCGATCGCTCGCGCTCGCGGACTTGGCGACGATCGTCCAGCCGAGCGATCGCACGCCGGTGCGCACCGCCACCGGCCACTCGACGACCATCGAGGCCTCGGCGTCGAGGCGGACGCGCTGCGACGGCAGGCGATCAACTTCGACCTCGCCGCGCGCCAACCCGTCGTCGAAGCCGAGCGGCGTCGCGGCGGCCTCGACGTCCACGTCCATCGACGCCCGGGTCGTGTTGCGCAGCGTGATGCCGGCCTGGTAGCGATCGCCTTCGCGCACCAGCGGCGGCAGACCCGACACGATCTGCAGGTCCTGGCGCGAGCGAATGGTCGCGCTGCCGGTGCCGAACGACGCGGTACCCGCGTCCGCGACGGCGACGATGCGGAAGGCCGTCAGCGAATCGTTCAGCGGCACGTCGACCGTCGCGCTGCCGTTCGCGTCGAGCACCACCGACGGCTTCCATGCGAGCAGCGTGTCGAACAGCTCGCGGGTCGGACTCGTGCCGCCACCACCGCCCGGAGGCGCGGCCTTCCGACCGTAATGCCGCTTGCCGACGATCTGCATCTGCGCGGTCGCGGTCTCGACGCCGTAGCCGCGCTCGCGGACCATCGCGTCCACCAGGTCCCAGCTCGTGTTCGGCTGCAACTCGAGCAACGCCTCGTCGACCGCCGCGAGCGCCACCTCGGTCCCCGCCGGCAGCGGCTTGCCGTCCGGCGTCGTCACGCGGACCGTCGCCTTCGCGGTCGCGCGCACCGGGTAGTCGGGCTTGTCGGTGGTGACCGCGACCTTCAGCCGGTGGGCCGCGCGGTCGACCTCGATGGCTGCGATGCCGTACTTGAACGCGGGCTTGCCGAGGTCGACCATCGCGGTCGGCGGCTCGTACAGCTTGCCCTCGTCGCGCCACGCGCGCCACCAGTCGCCCGGCGACTTCCAGCCCCAAGTGAAGAACGAATACCACGGCACGTCGCGGATGCGGCCGCGGATCGCGAGCACCGACACGAACACGTTGGGCGCCCAGTCGGCCTCGACCTCGATCGCGATCGTCGGGTCGTCGCCGCGGATGTCGACGACCTGCGTCGCCAGGATGCCGTCGCGTTCGATCGCGACCAGCGCCGTCGCGGAGCGGAACGGCATGCGCACCTGGAACTTCGCGATCTCGCCCGGCGCGTACGAGCGCTTCTCGGGCAGCACGTCGATGCGGTCCTGGTTCGCGCCGCCGAACCACAACTCGGCCTGACGCGTGACCCACACCGACGTGCTCGCCTCGGCCGCGTTGCCGGCCGCGTCCTTGACGGTCGCGAGCAGCTCGACGTTGCCCGCTTCGGCGAGCGACACGGTGCAGAACAGCAGGCCCTGCGCGTTCGACTTGCCGCTGCACAGGAGACCGAGCTCCCTGCTCTCGCGCTGGTTGTCGTAGGCATAGAAGCCGCCGACCATGCGCTTGCGGATCGAGCGCACGTTGCGCGCGATGCCGCGCAGTTCGAGCGCGGCGCCGGCGACCGGCTTGCCCGCGGTGTCGACGGCCACGAGCTTGACCTGCGTCTTGCCGCGAACCGAGACCCAGTCGTCGGCCACCACGCCGACCGCGAGCGAGGCCGGCCACAGCGAGACGGTCTGCGACAGCGTCTGCACCTCTCCGTTCGGGTCGGGGTAGGTCGCCTCGACGAGCAGGTCGCGCGGAGCGTCGATCACCGGCAGGTCCTTCAGCTCGACCCGGCCCGATCCGCTCTTGTCGAGCGTGACGGCGAGCTTGTCGGCGACGACGCGTTGACCGGGACCGCCGCGGTCGCCCCGCGGCCCGTCCTCGACGAAGTCCCCGTAGGGAACGGTGTCGTCGTCGTCGTTGCGTTCGGCCCGCGCGAAGTTGTAGCCCTCGTAGCCCGGGAACTGCGCCACGCGCGGGCGGACGGCGGCCGAGAGGCGGACCGGCAGGTCCGTGGCCGAGCCGCCGTTGGTATACGACAGCGTGACGTTGGCCGCCAGCGACGCGGGCCGGACGAAGTTGCGCGTGCCTTTCGTCTTCGCGTCGCCGGCCGCGGCTTCGACCGCGGCGACGTCGATGCGCCCGCTCAGGACCGGCAGGCGGAACTCCTCGACCCGGAAGCTTCCCGACTCCAGCGTGCGGTCGTCGCGCTTCAACGCGACCGTGTAGAGCCCGAGCTTCGCGTCGTCGGGCAGCCTGAAGGTCGTCTCCGCATAGCGACCGGCGCGCCATGCGAGATCGAAGTCGAAGGTCTGGTCCGATCCCACGTGCGTGATCTCGACCCGGGTCGGCAGGCTGTCGGCCTTCGGCAGCGCGAGGGACGCGAGTTCCTCGCGCCGCAGGTAGTGCTTCATCGACACGGTCTGTCCGGCGCGCAGCAGCGTCCGGTCGAAGACCGTGTGCGCGACCAGGCGGCCGCCGTCTTCGTCGCGTCCGTCCTCGCCGCGGACGCCCGGCAGGTCGAAGCGCCAGCTCTCGATGCCCTGGTTCCAGGTCGACCAGACGAAAGCCATGTCGGTCTTCCCCTTGTCGACGCCGGCGACGATGGGCGCCCGCGCCGTGACGAAGTAGCCGACCTCGCCGCCGGTGTCGTCCGCGTCGTCGCCCTTGCTGCACATCGTGTAGTCGGGCTCGGGAAAGGCCTGCGCGGCGAGCGCGAAGCCGCGTGCGTCGGTGACGCCCGCCCAGAGCGGCTTGCCGAGGCAGTCCGAGATACGCACCGCCGCGCCGGCCACCGGCTTCGCGCGGTCGAGCGTCGTGACCCACACGCCGGCGTTGGCACGACCGAACTTGGCATGGACGCCGAGGTTGGTGACGAGGGCCGTGGTGCGCACGTACATCGGCGCGGGCTTGCCGAGGAGCGCTGCGCCGAGGCGCTGCGATTCGACCTCGATCACATGGAAACCGGGTTCGGGCAGGGGGATGCCCACCACCTCGAAGGGCCGGGGATCGCCGCCCTGCGCGAGCGGCAGCGCCACCGGCTTCGCGGACGGATCGCGCTTCAGCAGGCTGAGCTCGCGCGTCGCGACGTCGTTGTCCTCGCGCGCCTCGGCACGCGCTTCCCGGCGTGCGTCGCGCTTGTTGCGACCGACGCGCTCGCGCTCGACGACGGCCCCGAGATCGGCCGGCAGGTCGGCGGGATCGATGTGGTCCCGTGGCAGCGTGGTCTCGTGGTAGCGACGGATGCGGCGCTGCCAGGCGACGAGCGCGGCATCGCTGTCGGAACCGTCGACGTTGATCGAACGGACCATGCCCTGCGGCTCGCCCTTCGTCGCGGCCTTCGGTCGCGCCGGACCGCCGGCTACATCGACGGCGCGGATCGCGAGCGCGGCCTCGACGTGACGGACCGTCAGCGGCAGGACCGGATCGTCGTTGAGTTCGAGGATGCCGAACGGCGACGCGGCGAACTTCGCGAGCGGCGGCGCGAGCGCCGTCTTCGACTTCAGCGGGAACAACGACTCGTTCGACAACGGGCGGCCCGCATCGTCGACGAGGTCCTTCGGCTTCTCGACGACGAGGTCCGCGTTCTCGGCGAACGGCGGCTTGAACTCGATCTGCGAGACCGATGCGCCGTGGTTCTCCGGATCGAAGGTCGGATGCTTCTCGACGGTCTTGCCGTTGTCGACGAAGCGGACGACGAAGCGCTCGGCCGCGCTCCGCGCGATCGGTGACGTGAATTCGACGCGCACCGGGCGCACCGGCGTGCAGGCCGCCTGCGCGTTCTCGCGTTCGCAGGTGAAGCTCGCGGTGAAGTCGGGGCGCACCTCGAACTTCAGGCGACGTTCGGCGCTGGTCGCGATGCCGCTCGCCGACGCGATGCCCTTGCCCCACACGAGCGAGAGGTCGGCGCCGTTCGGCAGGCGACGCGCGCAGGCGAGCATCGTCACGTCGGCGGCGCGCGAGGACAACGAGAAGCGCTTCAGCAACTCGTCGCGATCGGCGCCGTCGACGAGGCGCACGCCGACGCGTTCGCCGATGCCGGAGATCTCGCACCACGCGTGGCTCCGCACGCTGTCCGGCGTGGCCGGGCCGTTCAGCACCAGCACGAACACCTGGTCCTCGTCGATGCCCGGGCCGCCTTCGCCGGCGGACGGGAAGTTGCGGACGATCGACGGACCGCCGGTCGAGAACGCGAAGCGGGTCTTGCCGGCCACGGCGACGCCGTCGCGCGACCGGAAGCCGGGCTTGACGTCGAAGGTGCAACGGGTGCCGGGCGCGACGTCGGCAGCGAAGTCGTAGACCCAGGTCCGGTCGTTGACCCAGCGGCCGGTGCCGGCGGCGGGACACTGCACGTCGAACGGCGCGCCGGCCTTCGCGTCGCCGAAGTCGACCATCGCGTCGCTGAAGGTGGCGCGCGCCTGGCGCGCGACCGCGACCTCTCCCTGCGGCGAGAACGTGCGGACCGCGAGCGACCGTTCGCCGCCGCCGGGCGCCGCGCTCGCGACGTCTTCCGGCAGGCGGACCAGCGACCCCGCGACGACGCAGCCGAGGAGTGCCGCGGTGCGGATCGCCCGCGAACGCGATGCGAGGCGGAAGCCGGTGTTCGATGCGCGCTTACCGTGGCCTTGCGACATGCTGTCTCCCTGAACACGGCTCGGTGCCGACGAGGCGAACGATACGGCCTCGCGACGAAGCCGCGGTGAAGGCGGCGCGAAGGCTCGATGAACGTTCGCCTGGCCTCGCGAGGAGCGGCCGCGAACGCGCCGATGCGAACCCGGCGCGCGCGGTCGGCGGCGAGTGCCCGTGGCAGAATCGGCGCCGCCGATCGCGGCCGCGCGACGGCGCATCCATCGAAGC
>CALMOR010000002.1 GCA_937872165.1 uncultured Burkholderiales bacterium
CGTTGCCCGCGCCGAAGCCCGCGTTGACGTAGTCGCGCGAGACGACGACATCGCGGGCGCCGAGCGCCAGCCGGACGGGCGCGCCGCCGCCGAGGTCGAGCGTGCCGACGGTGCTCGCCGTTCCGAGCGCGGCGGAGCCGGTCCCCGATGTCCGCAGCGTGCCGTTGCCCTGCACGCCGCCGTTGACGACGAGGCTGCCCGAACGGACGTCGACGAGGCCGGTGTTGGTGAACGGGGCATCGATCCGCGTCGTGCCGGCGCCCCCGCGCACGAAGGTGCCGGCGTTGCGGAAGTCGCCGTTGCCGGCGATCACCCGCAGGCCGGCGGCCGTGGTCCCGCCCTGGTCGGTGAAGGTAGTGCCGGCGGCGATGTTCAGCGCGGCGTTGCGGTAGCTGTTGGCCATGCCGATGGAACCCGCGTCTCCCGCGGTCCAGGTCGCGTCGCCACGCAGGTCGAGGATCGATCCGTTGAAGATGCGCTCGGTGCGCGTGCCGTCGATGGTCGTCGCACCGGTGACCGTCAACGAAGCCGTGAGTTCGGAGAGCCGGAAGGCCGTTCCGAGTCCGCCGCCGAGGAAAGCGAAGGTGGTGGCGGTGATGTTGCTGCCGCTGAGACCGCCGCCATCGATCGTCAGTGCGTCGATCGTCTGCGATCCGCCTCCGGTGTCCGTGTCTCCCGCGACGCGCAGGCTGGCGATGTGGGCGTTGCCGCCGAGGTCCAGCAGGCCCGAGGCCACGTCGATGGCGCCCGCACCGGAGTAGCTGCCGATGAACGCGCGGTTCGTGATGCGCAGCGTCCCGTCGTTGATCACCTCGTCGCCGAACCGCGCGCCGTAGTTGCCGCCGATCTGCAGCGTGGCGCCTCGGTCGATGCGGAAGGTCCCCGACGTCGCCGTCCCGAGTACGTTGCCGACTCCGCGGACGCCGCTGTCGCCGAACGCTAGCGTGCCGCTTTGCACCTCCACGGTCGCACCGTAGGAGTTGCCGAAGTATCCGTCGATATACGTCGTGCCGAGGCCGGTGCGCAGGTAGGTGCCGGCGTTGGAGATCGCGCCGTTGCCGCCGAGCCGTCGCGACTGGTCGTCCGCGAGATCCCCTTCGTCGACGAAACGCGCGCCGGCTCCGATCGCGAGGAAGGCCGCCGGTGGAGCGGTCACCTGGTACAACGTCCCGGACAGGCCGATGCGACCGGCCGTGCTGCGCGTCCAGGTGGTGTCGCCGTTCAGCGCGAGCGTCCAGCCCTGCTGGATGTCCTGCCCGGCCGTCGCGTCACCGGCGATGACGGTCGCTCCGGTCACGGTCAGCATGCCGACCGGCACCGTCATCAGCGAGCCGTTGTCGGGGGTGCCGAGCGAACCGCCGGTGAAGTCGAAGCGACCCGCGGTGACCGGCCCGGTGCCGGTCAACGTGCCGCCCGTCATCGTCAGGCGACCGATCGACGACGCGCGATCGACCGACAGCGACCCGCCCGAGATCGTGAGTCGTCCCGTCCCCGTGAACGAGCCGATCGACAGCACGCCCTGCCGGAAGCGCGTATCGAAGGCGCCGAGCAGCGCGTCGTCGTTCGCCTGCGGCGGCCGGGGATTCCAGTTGCCCGCGACGTCCCAATAGCCGTCGTCGGAACCGACCCAGCCGACATTGATCGCGCCGGCATCGGCGGAAGCGGCCAGCGTCAGCAGTGCGGCGAGCGGCAGGCGTCGCAACGACCTCGTGCGCGGCGCATCGGGAACGACCGGACGGGGGAGGTGATTTCGGAAGAGCGCTGTGCGGCCGTGGTCCATGTCGTCCCCTCGCATCGATCGGGACGAATGTAAGCCAGCCGTCCCGCCGGCACCAGAGCAGCAACGGACAGGGCCGATCGCGCCCGGTGCGTTTGCGCGACCAGCGGACCAAGACGACGGGTCCCGCGACGCGGGACCCGTCGCGCGCATCAGCATCCGGCGGTGCAACGGCCGTCGCCGCCGAAGCGCATCGCCCTGCCGCTCAGCGGCACGTAGACCGGTCCGTGCACGGCATTCGTGAACGCGGCCGTCCTGCTGTTCGCATCGAGCCTGCCGTCGACCGTCGCGGCCTCGTTCGCGTGCGACGCGATCACGCTCCGCGGCTTGACGAGTTCGTTGATCACGTAGGCCGCCTCGGTCGGACCGACCGTGAACGTGCCGCCGATGTTGAGCACGACGAGGCTCGCCTTGTAGAGCCTTCGCACGACGAGGTCCTGGTCCGCGACGACACCGGTGTCGCCCGACAGGTAGACGACGAGCCCGTTGCTGAACCGGACGACGTAGCCGCCCGCGGGGCCCACGTAGGCGGTGAGTCCGTTGGCCTTCAGCGCGGCCGCCGCGTCGCCGTCGAGGAAGGCCGGGTCGAGTCCGTTGCTGTGCGCGGCCGGGACGCTCGCCACCTCGACGCCGCCGACCTTGCCGGCCGCGCCGAAGCGCAGCGTCACGACCTGGCCTGCATCGCCACCGACCGCCCGCACCTTCTGCGAGAAGAACGTGTTCATCTCGCCGCCGACGAGGAGCTTCGCTTTCTTCGCCACGACGATGCCGGCGACGTTCGACGACGGCGTGTCGCGCACCGTGAAATCGGGCTTCGCGCAGGTGCCCGCGTTGGCCGCCGCCGCATGCGAGTCGCCGAGGTGGTCGGCATGCACGTGACTGAGCAGGACCGCGTCGATGCGGCCGAGGCGCGGATCGTCGCCGCCCCGGACCGTGCGGCCCGGGTCGTAGAGGATGCGGGTGCCGTCCGGGTCCTCGAAGAGGAGGGCGCGATCCTGTGCGCAGAACTCGCCGTCGTGACTGCCGAGCGGCGTGACGACGACGTCGCCGGCCGCATGGGCACAGGCGGTGAACAGCAGCGCGGCCGCGGCGACGCAGATCCGGTTCATGCGGTCTCCTCTCGTTGTCGGGAGGCAGAGGATGGGGGCAATGCGATGGAGCGGCAAGTCGTCACGTCGGCATCGTGTCGACCCGCGACGACCAGAAGGTCGGGTCGCGCAAGAGGCCGCATCCGGCCGCGACGTTCTCCGCCATGTGCCGCGGGTCGGCGGTGCCCGGTATGACGCACGTGACGGCAGGATGGGAGGGCACGAACTTGAGAAGCACCTGCGCCCAGCCGGTCGCGCCGATCTCCGCGGCCCAGGCGGGCAGCGGACGATCGCCGATGCGCTTCGGCAATCCTCCACCGCCGAACGGTCGATTGACCACCACCGCGATGCCGAGGTCGGCCGCGAGCGGCAGGATGCGTCGCCCCGCCTCGCGATCGTCGAAGGCGTAGTCGACCTGCACGAAGTCGAGCGGCTCGGTTCGCAGCACGGCCTCGAGCTCGCGATAGGCGCTCGGCGTGTAGTGCGTGATGAATAAGTAGAGGATTCGAACCTAGAGCTTCAATTCGAGCATCGTCGGCAGACGCGTCTTCCAGTCGACCAGGTTGTGGACCTGCATCAGGT
>CALMOR010000003.1 GCA_937872165.1 uncultured Burkholderiales bacterium
CAGGGCCTCGTCGAACCACGGATTGCCGCGTCTCCACTGCGGGCCGAGGTTCGCGTTCGCGCCGATCGAGTCGACGAACCAGGCGGGCAGCGTGCGCCGCAGTTGCCGCGAGAAGATCGCCACCGACTCCTCGACGAGCGGCAACTCGAGCCGATCGGCGAGCGCGCGCAGCGATGCGTCGCGCCGGGCCGCCGCTTCGGCGGCCGGAGGCGGCGCCGCGATGGCCGGCGCCGGCACGCAGGCCGCGATCGCGCCGACGAGCGCCGCGATCAGGGACGCGCGTCGAAGCGATCGGGTCGTCGCGGGCACGGCGCGGCTCAGGACTTCGACAGCGCCTTCAGCGCCTGCCGGATGCCGTCGGAGACCGAGCTGCCCGCGCCGACCTGCTTGACGGCGAACAGCGCTTCCTTGTCGGAGTACCCGAGGGCCTGCAGGGCCTTCAGGATGTCGGGGCCGGCGTCGCCCGCATCCATCGTCGACAGGCCGGCCGGCATCGCGAGGTCGGCGCCCAGCTTGCCCTTGAGTTCGAGCAGCAGCCGCTCGGCGGTCTTCTTGCCGATGCCCGGGATCTGCACGAGTCGCGCCGCGTCCTGCAGCGTGACGGCCTGTGCGAGGTCCGCGATCGAGAGGCCCGACAGCACGGCCAGCGCGATGCGCGGACCGACGCCGGAGATGCGGATCAGTTCGCGGAACGCCGCGCGCTCGGCATGCGAGCCGAAGCCGTAGAGGAGCTGTGCGTCCTCGCGCACGACGAGATGCGCGAACAGCGAGACGCGCTCGCCGACCGACGGCAGGTTGTAGAGCGTGCTCATCGGCACGTCGAGCTCGTAGCCGACGCCGCCGCAGTCGACCAGCACGTGCGGGGGCGTCTTCTCGAGCAGCGTCCCGGCGATGCGGCCGATCATCGAGGCTCGCGCGTCAGCCGAGCTGCTTCAGCAGCGTGTCCGCGCCGCTGACTTCGAACTTGCCGCCGACATCGAGATTGAGCTGCTTGACGACGCCGTCGTCGACCAGCATCGAGTAGCGCTGCGAGCGCACGCCCATGCCGCGCGCGGTCAGGTCGAGTTCGAGGCCGACCTTCTTCGTGAAGTCGGCCGAGCCGTCGCCCATCATGCGGACCTTGCCCGCCGTGTGCTGGTCGCGGCCCCAGGCGCCCATGACGAAAGGGTCGTTGACCGAGATGCACCAGATCTCGTCGACGCCCTTGGCCTTCAGCGCGTCGTGCTGCTCGACGTAGCCGGGCACGTGCTTCGCCGAGCAGGTCGGCGTGAACGCACCGGGCAGGCCGAAGATCGCGAGCTTCTTGCCGCGGACGGCTTCCTCGACGTGGAAGCTGTTGGGACCGATGCTGCAACCGTTGCCTTCGACTTCGATGAATTCCTGGAGGATGGCTTCGGGGAGGCGTTCGCCGATCTGGATGGTCATGGGAGTGGGCCGCGTGAAGTTGAGCGAGCCGACGATGATACGTGACGGTCGCGGCGCGGCCGCTGCCCCGACCTACGTCAAGCGCCGCCGAGACGGCCGCGCCGCATGCGCAGCCGACCGAGCGCGAGCGCCGTCCGCAGCTCCGGCGCGACGACCGCCAGCGTGGCGACGCTGGTACCGGTATGCGCATGGCAGATCGCGCACGCGAGCGCGTCGGCCGCATCGCTGGTGGGCACGCCGTCGAGGTGCAGCAGGCGCACCACCATCTGCTGCACCTGGACCTTGGCCGCCTTGCCGTGACCGACCGTGGCCTGCTTGGTCTGCAGCGCGGTGTACTCCGATACCGCGATGCCGCCGGTCGTCAGCGCGCAGATGGCCGCGCCGCGCGCCTGGCCGAGCAGCAGGGTCGACTGCGGGTTGACGTTGACGAAGACCTTCTCGATCGCGGCGCAGGTGGGGCGATGCAGCGCGACGACCTCGCGCACGCCTTCGAAGAGGACGTGAAGCCGCGAAGGCAGATCGCCGTCGGGCGTACGCACGACGCCGCTCGCGACGTAGGTGAGCCGCGGGCCGTCGACGTCGATGACGCCGAAGCCGGTGGCGCGCAGGCCGGGATCGATGCCGAGGATGCGCAGGCTCACGGTCTCGGAGTCCGCGCGAAGGCGAGGGCGACCGCGACGACGTTCAATGGCGGAAGTGCCGCACGCCGGTGAACACCATCGCGATGCCGCGTTCGTCGGCGGCCGCGATCACCTCGCCGTCGCGGACGCTGCCTCCCGGCTGGATCACGCATGCGGCACCGGCGTCCGCCACCACGTCGAGCCCGTCGCGGAACGGGAAGAACGCGTCGGACGCGACGGCCGATCCGTGCAGCGACAGGTTCGCCTGCCCGGCCTTGATCGACGCGATGCGGGCCGAGTCGATGCGGCTCATCTGTCCGGCGCCGACGCCGAGCGTGCGGCCGTCGGCGCAGAACACGATCGCGTTCGACTTGACGAAGGTCGCGACGCGCCACGCGAAGAGGAGGTCGTCGCGTTGCGCATCGGTGGGTGCCTTCCGCGTGACGACGCGCAGGTCGTCGCGCGTCAGGCGATGCGTGTCGAGCGACTGCACGAGCAGGCCCGAGCCGATGCGCTTGACGTCGAGGCCGCTCCATCCGCTCGCGGTCCCGATGTCGGCCCGGCCTGCGACGAACGAGGGCACGGCCAGCACGCGCAGGTTGGTCTTGCCCTTCAGCAGCGCGAGCGCGTCGTCGCTGTACGACGGCGCGATCAGCACCTCGACGAACTGCTTCGACACGGACTCGACGGTCGTCGCGTCGAGCGGGCGGTTGAACGCGATGATGCCGCCGAAGGCCGACACGGGATCGGTCGCGAAGGCCTTCGCGTACGCCTCGGCCGTCGTCGAGCCGGTCGCGACGCCGCACGGGTTGGCATGCTTGACGATGACGCATGCCGCGCCGTCGTCGCGCACGTCGAAGCTCTTCACGCATTCCCACGCGGCGTCGCCGTCGGCGAGGTTGTTGTACGACAGCTCCTTGCCCTGCAGCTGCCGCGCGGTGACGAGCGTGCCCGCCCGCGGCGACGGATCGCGATAGAGGGCCGCGCTCTGGTGGGGGTTCTCGCCGTAGCGCAGGTCCTGCAGCTTGACGAAGACCGGGTTCGACTGCGCCGGATACGCGGTGCGCCGGACCGCGCCGTCCGCGGGCGGCGGTACCGACGCCACCGACGACAGGTAGTCGCTGATCGCGCCGTCGTAGCGCGCGATGCGATCGAAGGCCGCGACCGCGAGCGCGAAGCGGGTGGCCTCGCTCACCGCGCCTGCGCTCTCGAGTTCGGTCGCGACCCGTTCGTACTGCGACGTCTCGGTGACGACCGCGACGTGCTTCCAGTTCTTCGCGGCCGATCGCACCATCGCCGGTCCGCCGATGTCGATCTGCTCGACCGCGTCGTCGAGCGTGCAGTCGGCCTTCGCGACGGTGGCCTCGAACGGATAGAGGTCGACGACCAGCAGGTCGATGGTGCCGATGCCGTGCTTGTCGATCGCCGCGATGTGCGCGGCGACGTCGCGGCGCGCGAGCAGCCCGCCGTGCACCTTCGGATGCAGCGTCTTGACGCGGCCGTCGAGCATCTCGGGGAAGCCGGTGTAGTCGGCCACCTCGACGACCGCGAGTCCCGCGTCGGCGAGCAGCCTCGCGGTGCCGCCGGTCGACAGGAGCTCGATGCCGCGCGCCGCGAGCCGCTCGGCGAAGGCGACGACGCCGGTCTTGTCGGAGACGGAGAGCAGGGCGCGACGGATCATGGAGCGAGGGACGGGGGGATCATCGGAAGGCGGTCGCACGAAGGACGTGCGGAGAGGACGTGCGGGAAGGGCGTGCCGAGAAGACCCGAGGAGCGATCCGCCTCGTCACGGCGGATCACAGCAGCCCGTGGTCGCTCAGCTTCTTGCGCAGCGTGTTGCGATTGATGCCGAGCATGCCGGCGGCCTGCGACTGGTTGTTCGCGGCATGCCGCATCACCACTTCGAGCACCGGCTTCTCGACGGTGCGCATCACCATCTCGTAGACGTTGGTCGCGCTCTCCCCGTCGAGGTCCGCGAGGTACTTCTCGAGGCTGTACCGCACGCACTCTTCGATCGATTGACGGCTCATGGACGATGGGGTCAGGCGGCCTCGAGCAGGACCGGCGCCGACGGCAACGGGTCGCCGTCGTCGCCGAGCTCGGAGAGATAACGATCGACCGCGGCTCGCTGCGCGTCGCAGTCGTCGATCGCGTTCATGCGGGCGCGGAACGATGCGCCGCGCGGCAACCCGTCGACGTACCAGCCGATGTGCTTGCGCGCCGTGCGCAATCCGGTGAAGGCGCCGTAGAACGCGTAGTGGTCCTCGAGGTGCGACGCGAGCAGCGCACGCACCTCACCGACGGATGGCGGGGCGCGATGCGTGCCGTGCGCGAGGTAGTGCTCGACCTCGCGGAAGATCCACGGCCGGCCCTGCGCCGCGCGTCCGATCATCACGGCGTCGGCGCGCGTCTCGGTCAGCACGCGTGCGGCGCGTTCGGGCGAGTCGATGTCGCCGTTCGCGACGACCGGGATCGAAACCGATGCCTTGACGGCCGCGATGGTCTCGTACTCCGCCTGTCCCATGAAGCCGTCGGCGCGCGTGCGGCCGTGCAGGGTCAGCATCGCCACGCCCGCGCGCTCGGCGATGGCCGCGATGCGGAGCGCGTTGCGCGTCGTGCGCGTGGGTCCGGTACGGAACTTGAGCGTGACCGGCACGCTCACCGACGCGACGACCGCGTCGATGATGCGGGTGACCAGGTCCTCGTCGGCGAGCAGCGCGGAGCCCGCGGCCGCGTTGCAGACCTTTTTCGCGGGACAGCCCATGTTGATGTCGATGATCTGCGCACCGCGATCGACGTTGAAGCGGGCGCAGTCGGCCAGCATCGCGGCATCGCCGCCGGCGATCTGCACGGTCTTCGGCGCGGCCTCGCCCGCATGATCGATGCGTCGCGAGCTCTTGATCGTGGCCCACAGCCGCGGGTCGGACGCGGCCATCTCGGAGACGGCGTGGCCGGCGCCGAGCTGCTTGCAGAGCTTGCGGAACGGACGATCGGTGACGCCCGCCATCGGCGCGACGAAGACGCGATTGGACAGTCGGTGGGAACCGACCCGGGGACCGTCGGCCGATGCGACGGGCAAGGCGGCAGCGCCGCGAGGGACAGGACCGGCCATGGGCAGAGCGGGTTCCGGAAAGGGCGGTGCGACGGGCACGATGCGAGTGCGGCGGAGACACGCGAATCGATCGGGGACCGGTCGGCCATGCGCGAACCGGGTGATCATTCTAGCCGCAGCGCCGCGGTCGACGCGATGCGCGTCGCGCAAAAAAAAAAGTGGCGAACGTGCTTGCGACGAGGCGAACGACGTGGCAGTCGTCAGCGTCGTCCGTTCATCATCTGTCGCGCGAAGAGTCCTCGCAGCGGACGTGCCACGTCGAGCAATGCGAGCGCGAGGCCGCGACCGAACGCGACCGGCGCGGCGCCGCTCGCGAACACGCGCGGCATGAGGTCGGTGAGGTTGACCGTGGCGGCACGATCGATGCGCCGCGACGCGATGTAGCGCGCCACCAGCGCGGGTGCCGGAAGGTCGTTCGCTAGCAGCGCCGCGAGGTCGTGCGCATCGCGCAGCCCGAGGTTGAGCCCTTGTCCCGCGACCGGATGGAGGGTCTGCGCGGCGTTGCCGATCGCGAACTCGGCCGACAGCGAGGAACGCAGCCGCGCCGACCGCGAGACCGCGTTCAGGCCGAGCGGGAACGCGCGTCGCGGACCGACCGATGCGAAGCGCCCGAGGCGATCGCCGAAGGCCGCGTGCAGCGCGCAGAGGAACGCGTCGTCGTCCAGTGCGAGCCGCGCGGCGCTGTCGGCGGGTTCGCCGCACCACACCAGCGACCAGCCCGTCCGCACGCGTCCGTCCGCACCTGCGTCGGCCGCGGGCAGGAGCGCGATCGGCCCGTGTTCGGTGAAGCGTTCGAAGGCCGTGTGGGCCTTCGGCCGCGACGTCGCGTCCTCGCCTGCGACGAACGCGGTGATCGCGGTCTGTCCGTAGTCGCGATGGATCGCGCGCCGTGCCTGTCCGTCGAAGAGTCCGCCTTCGGCATGGACGACGTGACGTGCGACCAGCGATCGCTCGCCGGCCGCGAGCGCGAGTCCGTCGTCGCGGACCTCGACCGCGGTCAGGGTCGCCGGACGCATCGTCTCAACGCCCCGGCTTTCGAGCGCCGCGTCGAGGGCCCCGGTGAGGTCGCCGTGTCGCACGACCCACCCGAGCGCGTCGACGCCGTAGTCGCGGCGATCGATCACCGTGCGGCCGAAGCGACCGCGCTGCGAGACGTGCACGGCCTCGATCGCGGTCGCACGCGGCGTCCGTCCGTCGCGCCATGCGCCGAGGCGCGACAGCAGCGTCGCGCTGCCCTGCGAGATCGCGAGCATGCGGTCGTCGGCCGCTGCCGCCTCGCGCGTGCGGGCGTCGATCAGCGCGATGCGATCGGCCGCGACGCCGCGCTCGCGCAGGAACAGCGCGCAGGCCGCACCGGCCGGCCCCGCACCGCAGATCGCGACGTCGACGTCAGCCATGCGGATCGTCGGCGGTCGGCGACGGCGACTCGTCGTGCCGTTCCTTCAGCCGGCGGTCGAGCGCCGCGAGCTGTTCGGCCGTGCCGACGTTGTCCCACTCGCCTTCGTGCACGGTGCCGGTCATGCATCGCGCGTCGGCGAACGCATAGGCCCACGGGAAGAGCTTCGACGGCGCGTTCGGGTCGACCTCGTCGAAGCAGCGCGGATGGAAGACCGCGATGTTCGCGTACGTCAGCCAGCGCGCGTCGTCCGTGGCGTCGATGACCGGCATGGCGTCGCCCGCTTCGTCGTCGCAGAGGCCGCGCGCGACCAGACCGTCGACCAGCGGCACGTTGCCGCGCGGGTGCCACGGCGGGTTGTCGACGAGGACCAGATGCGCCGAATGACGCGGATGGCGGGCGCGGATCGACGCGACGATCGGGACCAGCCGCGTGTAGTCGTAGTCGCTGTGGATGTCGGCGCTGACGACGACGAAGGGTTCGTCCGGGTCGCCGCTCGCGTCGATCAGCGGCAACGCGTGCGCGATGCCGCCCGCGGTCTCGAGCGCGGTCCCCTCGCGCGACCAGCCGATGCGGATGCCCCATTGCGATCCGTCGCCCACCGCGGCCTCGAGCTTGTCGCCCAGCCATGCGTGGTTGACGACGATGCGGTTGAAGCCGGCCGCGACCAGCGCCTCGATCTGCCACACGATCAGCGCCTTGCCGCCGACCGCGAGCAGCGGCTTCGGCACCGTGTCGGTGAGCGGCCGCAGTCGTTCGCCGCGACCCGCGGCCAGAATCATCGCCTTCAGAACGTGTACCCCACCTCGACCACGCGACCCTCGAGCGTGTCGAGCAGCTTCAGCAGCGGGCCGAGCGCGCGATAGCGGTTCGCGGTCGCCCGCACGTAACCGACGAAGCGCGGCGTGTCCGCGAGGTAGTGCGGCTTGCCGTCGCGATAGTTGATGCGCGCGAAGATGCCGAGCACCTTGAGGTGACGCTGCAGCCCCATCCATTCGACGTCGCGATAGAACTGCCCGAAGTCGTCGGGCACCGGCAGGGCCGCCTTCCGCGCGCGTTCCCAGTAGCGCACGGTCCAGTCGAGCACGGGCTCTTCGTCCCACGACAGGAACGCGTCCCTGAACAGCGACGCGACGTCGTAGCTGATCGGTCCGTACACCGCGTCCTGGAAGTCGAGCACGCCCGGGTTGCCGGGACCTCCGGCCCCCGCCGGGCCGACCATCAGGTTGCGCGGCATGTAGTCGCGATGCACGAAGGTCCTCGCCTCGGCGAGGTTGTTCGCGACGATCGCGTCGAAGGCGCCGGCCATCACCGCCTTCTGCGCGTCGTCGAGCGCGATGCCGAGATGACGCGCGACGTACCAGTCCGGAAAGAGCGCGAGCTCGCGGCGCAGCAGCGCGTCGTCGTAAGGAGGCAGCACGCCTTCGCGCGATGCGCGCTGCCACGCGATCAGCGCGTCGATCGCGTCCGACATCAATGGCGCCGCGGCCTTCGCGTCGCCCGCGTCGAGGACCGACAGATAGGTCCTCGTGCCGAGGTCGGTGAGCAGCAGGAAGCCCTGGTCGAGGTCCTGTTCGAGGACGCGCGGCACGTTCAGGCCCGCGTCGGCCATCAGTCGCGCGACCCGCACGAACGCGTGCGAGTCCTCGCGATCGGGCGGCGCGTCCATCACGATCGCGGTGCCGCGCGCGGAGTCCGACGC
>CALMOR010000004.1 GCA_937872165.1 uncultured Burkholderiales bacterium
GTCGTGGACGTCGTCCGTTCCCGCTCGTTCCGAACCGAGGGGCGGCCCGGAGTCGAGCCGTTCCCCGGCGGAACGCGAACAGGTCGACGGCAGGGCCATCCGAACGGAGCAGCGCCCTGCTTCGCCGCGACGGCACGCGTCCCGTGTCGCGCTCGACCCGGACCTCGCCGGAGCTCTGAGATAATCGTGGCCCACGCGACCGCTCCGGGTCGACGCGGCAAGCCCCGCTCACTGCTCCATCCCGTCCGCGAGGTCCCCGCTGTTCCCTGTGTCTTTCCCCGACTGGCTCACGACGCGGGCCGACGGCCTGCCGCTGTCGAGCGGTCCCCTGATGCTGGTCGCCATCCTGCTGCTCGCCGGCTATGGCTGCGGCGAGGTCGTGCGACGGCTCGGACTGCCGCGTCTGACCGGCTACATCGTGCTCGGCCTCGTCATCGGCGACTCGGGCATCGGCTGGCTGGACGCGTCCTCGCGGGCGAGCCTGCGGCCGTTCGTCGACGTCGGCCTCGCGCTGCTGCTGCTCGAGCTCGGCCAGCGCCTCGACCTGCGCTGGATGCGGCTCGAACGCTGGCTCTGGACGATGGCGATCGGAGAGATAGGCCTGACGTGGCTGTTGGCCTTCTCGGCGCTGAAGGTCTTCGCGTTCCCGCACGTCGAGGCGGCCTTCGTCGCCGCGGCGGTCGTCTCGACCTCGCCGGCGGTGCTGATGTACATGGCCCGCGAGGAAGGCGCGGACGGACAGGTGAGCAACCGCGTCCTCGCGTTGTCGGCGCTGAACAGTCTCGCGGCCTTCGTGCTCGCGACGTTGCTGCTGCCGGCACTGCGCTTCGAGCACGAAGGCGGAGGCCTCGCCGACATCGCCCGCATGTCGATGCATCCCGCATGGCGCCTCGCGGGATCGGTGCTGCTCGGCGGGCTGGTGTTCGTGCTCTATCGCTTCTGCGCGCGCTGGTACGGCAAGGATCCGCGTGCGCAGTTCGTGCTCGCGATCGGCATGGTCGCGATCACGGTCGGTGTCGCCGACGGGCTCGACCTGTCGGTGCTGTGCGCGATGCTGACGATCGGCGCGCTGATCAAGAACGCCGACCCGGCGCGTCGCATCCGCCACATCGAGTTCGGCTTCGCATCGGAGGTGCTGTCGGTGATCCTGTTCATCGTCGCCGGCGCGTCGGCTCACTTCAGCGGCAGTCCGGCGATCCTCGCGCCGGCCGCCTTGCTGGTCGTCGCGCGCTTCGTCGCGAAGGCGTTGCCGATCATCGCGATCGCGCCGCTGACGCCGCTCGGGCTGCCGCGGGCGGGGCTGGCGGGCCTGGCGCTGATGCCGATGTCGGGATTCACGGCGCTGGTGCCGATCGATCCCGACGATGCGAGCCTCGATGCCGACGGCCGCATGCTCGCCGTCTTCCTCACCGCGGTCGCGCTGCTCGAGGTAGCCGGCCCGTTGCTCGTGCAGCTCGCGTTCCGTCGCGCCCGCGAGAGCCACGCCGGCGACGACGGCTGAGCGCGATGTCGCTGCCCTTCGCGTCGTCGTTGCCGCTGACGCTCGGCGTCGAGCTCGAGCTCCAGTGCCTCAACACGCGCGACTACGACCTGTCGACAGCGCGCGACCTGCTGCGCCAGCTACAGAGCCTGCCGTGCGCCGGCGAGGTCAAGCCCGAGATCACGCAGAGCATGATCGAGCTCAACACCGGCGTGCATCGCCGCCACGACACGTTGCTCGCCAACCTGGGGGCCTTGCGGGACGCGATGGTCGCGAAGGCCGACCTGCTCAACGTGCGCATCGCAGGCGGCGGCACGCATCCGTTCCAGATGTGGAGCGACCAGCGCATCTTCGAAGGCGAGCGCTACGAGATGCTGTGGAGGAAGTTCGGTTATCTGGCGAAGCAGTTCACCGTCTTCGGCCAGCATGTGCACATCGGTTGCGAGAGCGGCGACGAGGCGGTGCGGCTGATCCACCTGATGAGCGAGCACGTGCCGGCCTTCGTCGCGTTGTCCGCCGCGTCGCCGTTCTATCAGAACCGCGACACGCGCTTCGCCAGCAGCCGGCTCACCACCATCAACGCGTTCCCGTTGTCGGGGACGATGCCGTTCGTGACGACCTGGTCCGCCTTCTGCGACTACTACGAGCAGATGAGGACGCTCGGCGTCATCGAGAGCATGAAGGACTTCTACTGGGATATCCGTCCGAAGCCCGAGTTCGGGACCATCGAGCTGCGGGTCTGCGACACGCCGCTGACGGTCGACAAGGCCGCGGCCCTCGCGGCCTATGCGCAGACGCTCGCGGCCGCGATGCGCGACGATCGTTCGCGCGTGCCGGTCGAGAACGTCTACGCCGCGTATCGGCACAACCGCTTCAACGCGGCGCGCTACGGGCTCGCGG
>CALMOR010000005.1:0-5819 GCA_937872165.1 uncultured Burkholderiales bacterium
GCTTGATGCGGAAGCAGACGAAGAGCGACAGCGCCAGCAGAGCGAGGCTGAGCGGCGTGTAGATCCGCGGGTCGGCGAACTGCATGTAGGCCGCCGCGTTCTCGCGCTTGAGCGGAAGCGATATCTCCTGGAAGCCCAGCCATTCGAAGAAGTAGAGGAGCGTCAGCGGGTAGGCGAGCAGCGCGAGCGCGAAGTAGTGGCCGCGCAGGCGGAACGTCGGATAACCGACGACGAGGCCCGCGAGCGCGCCGGACGCCGCCGCGGCGACGAGGCCGATCCACGGCGAGACGTTCGCCTTGCTGAAAAGCAGAGCGACGACATAGGCGCCGACCCCGAAGAACGCCGCGTGGCCGAAGGAGATCAGTCCCGAAAAGCCGCTGAACAAGTTCCACGACGAACCCATCACCGCCCAGATCAGCACGAGCGTCAGAACGAGCTGGTAGTAGCTGTTCTGCACTAGCAGCGCGACGCTCAGATAGACCAGGCAGAAGCCGCCGAGGCCGAGCAGGAAGTGCTTCGTGTTTCCTTTCACGTTCGTCATGTCCGCTCCGCATTGCGTCCGAGCAGGCCCTGCGGCCGCAGCAGCATCACGAGAAGAAAGACGACGAAGATCGCCGCGTTCTGCAACTGGGCAGGCAGGAACAGCCCCGTCAATTGCTGGATGAGTCCGATCAGGAGACCTCCCCAGAAGGCGCCGGCGATGCTGCCGAGCCCGCCCAGGACCACCCCGGCGTACATGACCGTCACGAAGTCGGTGCCGATATACGGCTGGAACGGGAGATAGGTCGCGAGCAGTCCGCCCGCGACTCCCGTGATGGCGCAGCCGAGTCCGAACGCGATGCGGTACGACCGTTGCACGTCGATCCCGACGTAGACGGCCGCGGTGGGGTTGTCCGCTGCGGCGCGCAGCGTCCTCCCGGTGCTGGACCGCGAGACGAACAAGTAGAGCAGCGAGGCGACGACGAGCGCGACGAGAAGGCTGATCGCACGCGCCTTGTTGACGAAGATCGAGACGTCTTCACCGATCAACGGGCCGATCTCCCAGGCGCTCGATGAATACGGCGTGCGCAGGCTGGTCGGGACCGACCCGAACAGCATCAGCGCGCCGTTCGAAATGACGAGCGCGAGACCGAGGGTGAGGATGAGCTGGGGAAAATGTCCGTCGCCCGAGATGTTCGCCGCACGGGCTCCCGTGACCCTCGAAAGCAGATACGTCTGGATCGCGACACCGACGACATACAGCACGGCGCCGCAGACCGCCGCGGCGACGACCGGTCCGAGCAGGGGACCGAACAGATCGCCGAGCGACAACGAGGAGAAGAGGAAGAACGTCGAGTACATGCCGAGCATCACGAACTCGCCCTGTGCGAAGTTCACGACGCGCATCACGCTGAAGATCATTCCGAGCCCGAGGCACATCAACGCGTACACACCGCCGACGAGCACACCGGCGGTCAGCGCCTGCAGGACGTTCTCGATCAGGATCAATGGGTCTGTCATGGGTCTCCTTTTTTTTTGGAATGGAGCCGTTCAGGCTCCAGCCGGCGCTGCGAGCCGGAACTTCACGAGCGTGACGTCGGTCGTGACCGCTTCGAAGGACGCTTCGACCTGAAGGCCGATTCGCACCTGGTCGTCGGGCACGTCGATCAGGTTGCTGTACAGACGGACGCCCTCGTCGAGGCGAACCTGCACGACGAGGTAAGGAAGGTCGGCGGCGAACGCCGGCCAGTACGCCTTGTGGAAACGACAGAAGGACTCGACCACGCCGCGCCCGGACAACGCTTTCCACCGAGCGCCGCGCGAACGACAGAACGGACAGATCGGTGCCGCGGGGAAGCGGAACCGGCCGCAGTGTCCGCAGCACTGGCACTCGAGCACGCCGTTCCGGGCGGCCAGCCAGTAAGGCGCGTTGTCGACATCGGTCGGCCGCGGCAACGGCTTCGTGTAGGCGGTCATCGACGTGCACTTCCATAGACGATGGAGCTGACGATCGGAGCAGCGGCCATGTAGTGGATCAATCTCGCATCGCCGATCTGCCGATCGCCCGCTTCGCCGCGAAGCTGTCTCACGGCTTCGAGATGCAGGTTCCATCCCTGCATGTAGGACTCGGAGAGATGACCACCGCTCGTGTTGGCGGGATGGCTTCCGCCCAAGGCCAGATGGCCTTCCTCGACCCAGGGGCCCGCTTCGCCCGGCCCGCAGTAGCCGAAGCCTTCGAGCGAGAAGACGACCGTGGGGGTGAAGTTGTCGTAGATCATCAGTCCATCGATCTCTTCGCGTTCGACCCCCGCCATCTCGAAGCTCGCGCGCCCCGCCTGGGCCATCGGCGCGCTCCACAGATCGTCGGGCGGGAAGTCGGAGCCGACGAACGACGAGGCCTGTCCATGGCCACGAACGAAGACGGGCTTGCGACGCGAACGCGACGCGCGATCCTCGGCGGTCACGATCAGCGCCACCCCGCCATCGTTGATGAGGCAATGGTCGAGACGACGCAGCGGCTCGCAGATGAACGGCGATCGCAGGTATTCGTCGACGGTGAAAGGCTGCCGCATCACCGCGGCTTCGTTGAGCGACGCGTGCTGGCGGAACGTCGCCGCGATGGCGCCGAGCTGACGCTCGGTGGTGCCGTATAGGTGGACGTGCCGCTGCATCATCAGCGCGTGATAGGCGCTGGGCGACGTCATTCCATAAGGGAACCACAGGCCTCCCGCCTCGCTGTCATAGGGCGCGGAATCGCCGGCATAACGGATTCCCGCGCTGCGGCCGTTGTTTCCGTAGACGAGCGCGATGGTGTGGGCCAGCCCGGCCTGAATGGCGGCGACCGCGGTCTGGATGCAGATCGCCGAAAAGCGACCGTGGGGCGGGGTGGTCAACGTGTAGCGCGGGTTGATGCCGCAGAGCAGGGCGAACCGCTGGTAGTCCTGGATGCGATTCAGGATCAAGCCATCGATGTCCTCATGCGTCAGACCGCAGTCGTCGAGCGCGTTGGCGAGCGCCCAGAGACCGAGGCTGGCGGCATCGTGCTCCGGAAGATGGCCGTAGGGCGTGTGTCCGATGCCGATCACGGCGATGGACGGAGAGGCACGGGACACCGGCATCTCAAGCGGCAGACGCACGCGATGACGGTGCGCTGCGGCCCAGGTTGAAGCACGGTTCGATCACGCCGTGTTCCTCGAGGTCGATGCGATACACGCCACCTGCGCCCGGTTCGGCCTCGAGCGCGGACTCCGACAAACCGTATCGCGCGGTCGTCACGAACAAGGTCCGCATGTCCGGCCCGCCGATGGCGCAACTGGTCGGCCGTGACACCGGCAGTGGGATGCTGCGGTCCAACGTCCCGGACGGGCTGTACCGGTTCACGCACCCTCGTTCGAAGAGCGCGCACCAGACGAAGCCCGCGGCATCCACCGTCAGGCCATCCGGACCGCCCGGCCCTTCCGGCAGTTCGACCAATACGGACCGGTCGGACACGGCGCCCGTCTCGAGATCGAAGTCGTACCGATGGATGCGGCGATCGCGGGTCTCGGCGAAATACAGGACTCGGTCGTCGGGACTCCAGCCAATGCCGTTCGAAAGCGTGAAGCCGGAATCGACGACGACCACGGACCCGTCCGGGCCGAGCCGGTAGAGCCGTCCGATCGGACGCGACAGCGTGCGGTCCATCGTTCCGACCCATAGCCGGCCCAGTCGGTCCACCTTGCCGTCGTTGAACCGCTCGTCTCCCAGCGAGAGCCGCGGACTGTCGAGCCACTCGAGCTCGGCGTCCGGATGCGCGAGAAGCGCGAAGCGCGAACGAAATACGATGAAGAGCCCGCCGTCCTCGAGGAGCGCGAACGTGCCCGGTGGTTTGGGAAGCGGCCAGCTCCGTGTTTCCGCAGTCGAGTGCGACCATCGAAAAAGCGTGGGTCGTTGGACGTCGATCCACCAGAGGGCCCGAGTGCGCGGACACCAGAGCGGCCCTTCGCCGAGCATGTTCTTCGCATCGATCAACAATTCAGGGCTGTTTTTCATGCGTCACCGGGTTCGGGTTCGAACGGTCGACTTCCAGACGGTAGTGCACATACCAGAACTGCATTCCTGACCAAGAACTCTCCGACGGGCAGGACGCCGGCCTGCATCACGACTTTCGCGGGGTGTCCGAGCAGTCGGTCGGCGTGCGGCCCGGCCGGTCGGCGCCCTCCGGAATCAGAACGACCGAGGAAGACGCAGCAGGTGCTCGGCGACGTACGAAAGGATGAGGTTGGTCGAGATGGGAGCCACCTGATACAGGCGGGTCTCCCTGAACTTGCGTTCGACGTCGTATTCGTTCGCGAAACCGAAGCCGCCGTGGAACTGGATGCACGCGTTCGCGGCTTCCCAGCTCGCTTTGGCCGCGAGGTATTTCGCCATGTTCGCTTGCGCACCGCAAGGCTGGTTCGCATCGAAGCGTTCGCACGCCTGCCAGCGCATCAGGTCCGCCGCCTCGACCTCGATGTAGCTCTCGGCGATCGGGAACTGCACGCCCTGGTTCTGGCCGATCGGCCGACCGAACACGACGCGCTCGCCGACGTACTTCGTGACGCGGTCGATGAACCAGTGGCCGTCGCCGATGCACTCGGCGGCGATCAGCGTGCGCTCGGCGTTCAGCCCGTCGAGGATGTACCTGAAGCCCTGCCCTTCGACGCCGATCAGGTTTTCGGCCGGAATCTCGAGATCCTCGAAGAACAGCTCGTTCGTCTCGTGATTGACCATGTTCGCGATCGGCCGCACCGTCATCCCGTGGCGTTCGGCTTCGCGCAGATCGACCATGAAGATCGACATTCCTTCGGTCTTCTTCGCGACTTCGGCGATCGGCGTCGTCCGCGCGAGCAGGATCATCCATTCCGAATGCTGGATTCGGGAGATCCACACCTTCTGGCCGTTGACGACATAGCGGTCGCCGCTCGCGCTCCTGACCGCGACGGTCTTGATCCTCGTCGTGTCGGTGCCGGTCGACGGTTCGGTCACGCCCATCGACTGCAACCGCCATTCGCCGCTCGCGATCTTCGGCAGGTACAGGCGCTTCTGCGCTTCGGACCCGTGCCGCAGCAGCGTGCCCATGTTATACATCTGGCCGTGGCACGCGCCCGAGTTGCCGCCGCTCCGGTTGATCTCTTCCATCACGACGCTCGCTTCCGACAGTCCGAGTCCCGAGCCGCCGTATTCGGCCGGGATCATCGCGGCGAGCCAGCCGGCCTTCGTCAACGCGTCGACGCACGCCTCCGGATAGCCGCGCTCCTCGTCCACCTTGCGGTGGTATTCGTCGGGGAAGCCGGTGCACAGCGCGCGTACCGCGTCGCGGATGTCCTGGTACTCGTCGGTCTCTTGCTGTCGCATGCGAATGCCTTCTCGTGACGTCTTCTCGGTTCAGCCCACTTCGGCGCGCGCCTGCATTGCGAGGCGGCCTTCGTGATCGCGCGCCCGGAGCGCGATCGCACCGTCGCCGTCGGGCTTGCCGCGGATCGTGAACCGGTCGATGTCGAACAACGGGCGCACCGCCTCGAACTCGAATCCGCGGATGCGGCCGGCGGGCCGCTCGCGTCGCCCGAGGTGGACCCGCAGGCTCGCGACCGGCGGACCGTGGACGATCAGCCCCGGCCAGCCTTCGACGCCGGTGGCGTACGGGCGGTCGTGGTGGATGCGGTAACCGTTGAACGGCAACGCCGAGTAGCGGATCAGCAGCACTGGATCGGGAACGATGTCGCGTGCGAAGGTCGCGTCGGTCGGCGCCGCGAAGACGCTCGCCGCAGCGTTCGACCCCGCGCCCGGTCGCGGCGGATCGTCGACGCGATCGAGCGTCG
>CALMOR010000005.1:5829-9114 GCA_937872165.1 uncultured Burkholderiales bacterium
CGGCGCTGGAAAGAGGCAGAGCGACAGCAACGTCGATGCGTCGAAGGTCGACCGATCGCAGGGATGCCCGCCCGCGATCTTCTCGAAACGACGCGCGCACGGACCCGATATTTCGAAGCCGCCCGGGTGCGCGTCCGGGCCTGAGCGAGTGCGTGCGACCACCTCGAATCGTCGCGATGTGTCGCGCTCGAGGACACTATACACGTAGTTCGCATATGTGAACATTATTTTTGTAAGAGAACTTACGATTGCATCGTCCGGTTTCTCCATGCTATCTTTTGTTCTTGGATATGACTATTGTTCTTCCATACGAACTGGAGAAGCGTATGAAACTGCCTGTCCTCGTTGCAACGTCGCTCGTCGCCGGCATCGCTCACGCGCAGACCACCGCCATCCTCTACGGAGTCGCGGACGGGAATCTCCGCTTCGATCACACGAACATCGGTACGTTGAAGTCGGTCGGCAGCGGCGGCGAGTCGGGATCCCGCTGGGGTATACGCGGCACGGAGGAACTGGGCGCGGGTGTCAAGGCGACCTTCATCTTCGAGCAGGGCATCGATATTTCCGACAACAGCTCGTCGCAGGGGAACATCGGCACCGGCGCATCGTCGGGACCGGGAGCGCTCGGCGGCACCAACAGCGCCCCTCATTCGTCGACCGGCAGTCGCCTGTTCAGTCGGATCTCCACCGTGGGGCTCGCCGGACCGTTCGGGGAAATCCGTTTCGGCCGCGCCTATCACCCGCTTCATCTGGTTCAGTTCGCAGCAGACCCGTTCGGCTCGGGCTACGTCGCGGCTGCGAACAATGTCTTCGTCAACAACACGCTCCGCAACGACAACGCCGTGTATTACGACACCCCTCGCATCGCCGGCGTCCAGGTGTCCGGCGTCTACCAGCTGGGCGAATCGACGACCGCCGATTCCGCTCCGCTGGCCGGCGGCCAGGCCAAACGGGGCAACGATCGCTACGGGGCGGGCGTCACCTACATGAACGGACCCCTCTATCTGGGCGCAGGCTACGACGCGATGAAGAGCAACTTCGACATCTATCGCGTCCGCACCGCGGACGTGGCAGCCACCTACGATTTCGGCATCGTCAAGCTGCACGCGATCCACTGGCGCACGAGGAACAACAATCCCAACGCGAACCCTGCGTTCGGCAGCACGGTCGCGCTCAACGAGCGAACCTACCTGGCAGGAGTGACCGTTCCGTTCGGTGCTTGGGACTTCCTCGGCAGCTATGCCCGATTGACGGACCGCAGCACCTCGAACGTGAATGCGCCGCTCGGCAGTCCGAAGGCGAACTTCTTCGGTATCGGGACTCGCTACAGCCTGTCGAAGCGGACGGTCCTCTATGCGTCGTATGCACGCTTCGATCTGAAGAGAGGACCGTGCGGCAACGCGTTCCAGGGCTTTTCCGGATTCACCGATGCCAGCAACAGCGGCCTCGACAACGCGGGCAACCTGAACGGGCCGCCCGTGACGTGCTCGATCCCGGGGTCGCCTGTCGCGACGATCACGCCTTCGAATGTCGATCCGTATTCCTATCAATTCGGAATCCGGCATTCCTTCTGAGATCGCGGGCAAAGCGGTCGAGAAAGTACGAGAAGCAGGAGGCCGGACATGAAAGCGATCGTCGTTCACGAGCCCGGCGGCGTCGACGTGATGAACCTCGAAACCGTCGACGACCCCGTCGCGGACGACAAGGACGTCGTGATCGAGGTCGATGCCTGTGGCGTCTGCACCCACGACATTCTGGTCCGTGACGGAACGCTGAAGATGGGCGTCCGTATGCCTTGCATCCTCGGCCACGAGATTGCCGGGACCGTCGTCGCCGTCGGCAAGTCGGTGACGGGCTTCGACCCGGGCGACCGGGTGGCGACCACCCAGCGCTATCACGTCTGCGGTACGTGCCGATTCTGTCGGGGCGCCCACGAACCGCTCTGCAGGCAACGCAGGTTCCTCGGCGACTGGGGCCTGGTCGGCGGCTATGCGCAATTCGTCGCCGTCGAATTCGACAACGTCGCACACGTTCCGGCCGGCGTCGATCTCACGGCCGCGTCGATCGCTGCCTGCACGATGGGCACGATCCTCAACGCGGTCCGCGACGTCGGTCGGGTCCGGGTCGGCGAGGCGGTCCTGGTCACCGGGGCCGGTGGCGGGCTCGGACTGCATTCGCTGCAGTTGGCCAACGCGCTCGGCGCTTACGTGATCGCGCAGACCTCGTCGCCCGACAAGGCCGCGCTGATGAAGGCGATGGGTGCGCACGAGGTGATCGTGCATGCGCGCGGCGAGGACTTCTCGTCGCAGGTCAAAGCGTTCACCGGCGGCGAAGGCGTGGACGTCATCATCGACAACGTCGGAACACCGCTGTTCGAGCCGATGCGTCGCTCGCTCGCGATCCTCGGTAGATGGCTGCTCATCGGTCAGCTGGACGGAACATTCGTGCCTTTCAATCCCGCGCAGCTGTTCCTGAAAGGCCAGTCGATGCTCTCGGTCACCAGCACGACGAGAGATCAGCTCGCCGATGTCTTCGAACTGATCGAGCGCGGCAAGCTCGAGCCGGTCGTCGATCGATCCTTCGCGCTCGACGCTGCGAGGGAAGCCCACCTCGAAGTCGAAGCGGGACGGATCACCGGGCGGGCAGTCATCAGACCCAACCTCGTCGACTCGCCGACGAACCCGTCGCGCGACGACCGGTGAGGGGCGTCGGCACGGCGAGGGCGCTGTCCTTCCCATGCGTTGCAGCTAGTTATCGGAGACACAGATGAGCACGATTCCCGTGAGCAGGACGCTTCCCCGTCTGGTACGCGAACAATCGCTCGAGTTCGGCGACAGGCCGGCGATCGTCGGTTCTGGTCGCCGCCTGAGCTACGCCGACCTCGAGGCCGAAGTGGCGAAGGTCGCCCGGCGTCTGTACGCACTCGGCGTCCGTGCGGGCGACAAGGTGGGAGTGCTGATGGGCAATCGGCCGGAGTGGATCACCAGTGCGCTGGGCATCGCAAGCCTCGGCGCGACAGTGGCGCCGATCAACACCTGGAGTACCGGGCGCGAGCTCGAATACACGCTCACGCACGCGGAATGCAGATACCTGATCGCCACTGCGACGTTTCTGAAAACCAACTACGAAAACCTGTTGAACGAACTGCAACCCTTGGACCAGCGCGTCCCCGGGCTGCGTGGAATCCTGGGCGTCGGCACTGCGATTCCGCCGGGCTGGATACCGCTTATGGACGGCAGCGCGGATATGGATCCGTCGAACGACGAACAGATCGCCGCGGCGTTC
>CALMOR010000005.1:9124-23277 GCA_937872165.1 uncultured Burkholderiales bacterium
TCCCGTCTGGAAGCCGGCGACCCGTTCGGCTTGCTCGAGCGCGAAGACGGCGCCGCGTCGTTCGGCGAGCAGGTTGGCGAGCTCGCCGTCACGAGGTGGGAGGACCGGCGGTGTGCGCAGGCTGACCGCTCGACGCCGTTCGGCCCACCGACATCGCCTTCCTCCTCTATACCTCGGGTTCGACCTCGGTACCGAAGGGTGTGCAGCTTCAGCACGATGGATTGATCGAGAACTGCTTTCAGATCGGGGAGCGGCAGCATGTCACCGAGGACGATCGCCTTTGGCTGGCGGTGTCGCTGTTCTGGGGTTTCGGCTGCTCCAACGCGATGATGAATCTGCTGACGCACGGCGGTTGCCTGGTGCTGCAGGAAGCGTTCGATACGTCCGAGGCGCTCGACCTGATCGAGAAGGAGCGGTGCACGCTCATCTACGGCACGGCGAACATCGTCCAGGCGCTTCACGAACATCCCGAACGACTCGCGCACGACCTCTCGTCGCTGACTCGCGGCGCCCTGGTGGGGACTCGCGTGCAACTGATGCGCGCGGTAGAAATCGGTGCGGCCCGCTACTCGCACGTCTACGGCATGACCGAGTGCTATGGCAATTCGCACGTGACCGATGCCGACGACGATCTCGAAAGAAGGCTCGCCACCGTCGGTCGGCCTCTTCCCGGCGTCTGCCACAAGATCGTTTCGCCCGATGGAGTCGAGGTACCGCGCGGCACGGTCGGCGAGATCCGTATCAAGGGATATATCACCCCCGGCTATTACAAGGACGAAGAAAAGAGCGCGGAGAGCCTCGACGGCGATGGATATTTCATGACGGGCGATCTGGGTTTCATCGACGAGGACGACTATCTCCATTTCCGAGGCCGCCTGAAGGAAATGGTCAAGACCGGCGGAATCAACGTGGCGCCCGCCGAGGTCGAGTTGGTGATCGGTTCCCACCCGGACGTTCAGCTCGCCCAGGTCGTCGGCGTTCCCGATGCCACGCGCGACGAAATCCTGGCCGCCGTCATCGTCTGCAAACGAGGAAGCGCGTTGTCCGCGGAAGTCGTCACGCAGTTCTGCAGGCAGCGCATGGCCGCGTACAAGGTGCCTCGCCTGATCCGCTTCGTGCGTGAGGAAGAGCTTCCGTTGACGACCACGGGAAAGATCCAGAAGAACCGCATCGCAGCGGCATTCTTCTCGGAGAGGCAGATCGCTGCCGACTCGCCGCCGAACGCAGCCGGTCCGATCGAATCGCTCGGAGAAAAGGCATGAGCGCGCTGACCTACCTGTTCGTTCCGGGCAATCGTCCGGATCGACTCGCGAAGGCGCTGGCGACTGGCGCCGATGCGGTCGTGGTCGACCTCGAGGACGCGGTGTCGATCGCGGGCAGGGAACGTTCGACTTCAGCGTCGACCTCGACCTGGGCGACGACGTTCGCGGCTTGGCTCACGCGCCATTCCGGATCGCTCGGCCGTCGCGCTGCGCGAAGATCGACGCTGCCTTCGCGGGCGTGACGTCCGCGATCGACGACGAGGACAAGCTCGTCGCCGAACCGACGTTCGCACGCGGATACGGATTCGCGGCGAAGCTCTGCATCGATCCGAAGCGGCTGGGCACGTGCGACGGCGTTCATGCCGTCCGACAGCGAAGTCGACCGGGCGCAACGCGTCGTCGAGGCCGCGCGAACGAACATCCACGCCGCGTGGATCCGGACGATCGGCTGTACGTCGACCGCCATTGAAAGGAGGAGCTGTGCCGAGAGTCGTACGGATATACGAGAACGGCGGTCCGGAAGTTCTCAGGACCGAAGAGTTGCCGCTCGCCGCGCCCGGCCCCCGCGAAGTCCTGATCGAGGTGAGAGCACTCGGCCTCAATCGCTCGGAAGCGATGTTCCGTGCAGGTCGGCATATCGAAAGGCCGCGATTTCCCGCTCGTCTTGGCTATGAAGCGGCCGGGTCGATCAGTGCGATGGGTTCCGAAGTGGAAGACCTGGCGATCGGTGATGCCGTCAGCATCATTCCCCCGCCTTCGGTGACGCGGTGGGGTACCTACGGCGAGCTCATCAACGTGCCGGACGAATACGTCGTCAAACATCCTTCGTCGTTGTCCTGGATACAGGCAGCCGCGGTCTGGATGCAGAGCATCACGGCCTACGGAGCACTCATCGACATCGCCGGCCTCGCCGAAAGCGACACCGTCGTCGTCCTCGCGGCGTCGAGCAGCGTCGGCCTGACCGCAATCCAGATCGCCAATGCCGTCGGGGCGACTGTCATCGCCACGACGCGAACGACGGCCAAGAAGCAGGCTCTCCTGAGCTTCGGCGCGACACACGTGGTGGCGACCGAGACCGAAGATCTGCTGGCGCGGGTGATGGACGCGACGGACGGCCGGGGAGCTCGAGTGGTATTCGATCCGATCGCAGGTCCGCGGATCGGGACGCTCGTCGAGGCGATGGCGCAGCATGGAATCCTAATTTCGTACGGAATGCTCAGTCCCGAAGCGACTCCCTATCCGCTGTTTCCCATTGTCGCGAAGGGATTGACGCTTCGCGGATTCACGTTCAAGGAAATCGTGCTGGATCCTTCGCGGCGAGCCAGGGCAAGGGAGTTCGTTCTGCAGAACCTCGCCTCGGGACGTCTCCTGCCGGTCATCGACAAGACGTTCGGTTTCGATCGGATCGCGGACGCGCATCGCTATCTCGAATCGAACGAACAGTTCGGAAAGATAGTCGTGACGATGTGAAGGAGCGGTCTCACGCGCCGACCGCAGAGGAGCGATCGCTTCGTCGCGTGCACTGCGGGGTGGCCACAGCGCATCGCGACGCTCGCACGCGCGTCCCCGGTAGTTCGAGACGAACGACTTCTGCTCGTCGCGGCCCTGCGGATACCGCCGCAGGCTCGCGCCGTTCAGATCGCGCTCAACGCCGCTGCGAGGTCGGCGCGCAGGTCCTCGACGTCCTCGACTCCGACCGACAGCCGCACGAGCGCGTCGCCGATGCCGAGCCGCTGACGGGTTTCCGGCGGAATGGTCGCGTGCGTCATGATCGCCGGATGTTCGATCAGGCTCTCGACTCCGCCGAGGCTTTCGGCCAGCGCGAACAGGTCGACCGTCTCGAGGAAGCGCCGCGTGCCTGCGAGATCGGTCGCCAGTTCGATCGAGATCATCCCGCCGTAGCCGCCCGTCATCTGTCGTGACGCGAGCGCGTGCTGGGGGTGCGACGAAAGGCCCGGATAGTGCACGCGAGCGACCTTCGGCTCCTTCTCCAGCCACGTCGCGAGATCGATCGCATTGGCGTTGTGCCGCTCCATCCGCAACGCGAGGGTCTTCAAGCCGCGCAGCGCCAGGAAGCTGTCGAACGGACCGGCGATCGCGCCGATCGCGTTCTGCAGGAACCCGAGGCGCTCGCGCACCGCGTCGAGCCGCGCGTCGCCGCCGACGATCGCGATCCCGCCGATGACGTCCGAATGGCCGTTCAGATACTTCGTCGCGCTGTGGACGACGATGTCGACGCCGACCTCGAGGGGCCGCTGGTTGAAGGGACTGGCGAACGTGTTGTCGCACGCGACCAGCACGCCGCGCTCGTGCGCCAGCGTCGCGAGCGCTTGCAGGTCGGCCAGGCGCAGCAGCGGATTGGTCGGCGTCTCGACCCACAACAGCTTCGTCTCGGGCCGGATCGCAGCGACGAGCCTGGCCGCGTCGGTGAGATCGACATAGGTGGTCGCCAGTCCGGCGCTGTCGCGGCGCACGCGCTCGAACAGGCGGAAGGTTCCGCCGTAGACATCGTCCCCGCAGACGACGTGCGACCCGGACGGCATCAGCTCGAGCACCGTCGCGACCGCGGCGAGGCCCGATGCGAACGCGAAGGCCTGCGCGCCGCCTTCGAGGTCGGCGACGTTGCGTTCCCACGCGAAGCGGGTCGGGTTATGGCTGCGACCATAGTCGAAGCCGCGATGGACGCCCGGACTGCTCTGGACGTAGGTCGACGTCGCGTAGATCGGCGGCATGATCGCGCCGGTCGTCGGGTCGGGCGATTGCCCGGCATGGATCGTCCGGGTCGCGAATCGATGAGGGGTCTTGACGTTCATGTGAGGGTGCGCCGCAAGTGGTTGAGGAGATCGGAGCGCGTGATCAATCCGTGGAAGCCGGCGTCGTCCGCGATGATCGCGACGAGCCCCCGATCGAGAACTTCTTCCAGCCGACCGATCGACGCCGACGGCAGCAGGGTCTCGGGCGATGCGGTCATGCCCGCGGTGACGAGGTCGTGGAAGCGTCCCGCGTCGGCACCGACCCGCAGCAGCAGGTCGGATTCGTCGATGACGCCGACGAGACGTCCGTCCTCGATCACCGGCAGCTGCGAGACATCGGCCAGCTTCATGCGCTGGAACGCCGCGAGCAAGGTATCGGTCGGCGCGACGGTCACGAGGTTGCCGTCCGCGGCGCGGCGCGCGATGACGTCGCGCAGATCGCCGAACACGGTCCGCTTCAGCAGGCCCTGATCGAGCATCCACTGGTCGTCGTAGACCTTGCTCAGGTAGCGCGTGCCGGTATCGCAGACGAAGCTCACGACGCGCTTCGGTTCGGTCTGGGCACGGCACCATCGCAGCGCCGCGCTGAACAGCGTGCCCGTCGACGAGCCGCCCAGGATGCCCTCGCGCCTGAGCAGTTCGCGGGCGGAGGCGAAGCTCTCCTCGTCGCCGATCGAATAGGCCTCGACGACGGCCGACAGGTCGGCGATGGCCGGCACGAAATCTTCGCCGATGCCTTCGACGGCCCACGAACCGGCGACGCCGACCTGCCCGGTGCGCGTGTACTCGGCGAGGACCGAGCCGACCGGATCGGCCAGCACGAAGCGCAGGTCGGGCTGCGCGGTGCGGAAGAAGCGGGTGAGCCCGCTGATCGTGCCGGCCGAACCGACGCCGACGACGATCGCGTCGACGTCGTGCGACATCTGCGCCCAGATCTCGGGCCCCGTGCTGGTCTCGTGAGCCCACGGGTTGGCCGGATTGTTGAACTGATCGGCGAAGAACGCGCCGTCGATGTCGCCGGCGAGTCGGGCGGCCATGTCCTGGTAGTACTCGGGATGCCCCTTGCCGACGTCCGAGCGCGTCAGATGGACGATCGCGCCCATCGCCTTCAGGTGCAGGACCTTCTCCTGCGACATCTTGTCGGGGACGACCAGCACGACGCGATAGCCCTTCGCGCGCGAAACCAGCGCGAGGCCGAGGCCGGTGTTGCCGGCGGTCGCCTCGACGACGGTCCCGCCCGGCTTCAGCCGACCGTCCTTCTCGGCCGCCTCGATCATCGCCAGACCGATGCGGTCCTTGATCGATCCACCGGGATTCTGCGACTCCAGCTTCAGGAAGAGCCGACAGGGACCGGTATCGAAGCGCGTGACTTCGACCAGCGGCGTCTGGCCGATCAGGTCGAGGACGGCCGGGCGGTTCGACGTGCTCATTCGAGAAACACGGTTGCGGGGCGGGCCTCCATCATAGAGTCCCGCCGGACGACACGCGTTCGCCGATACGGTCCGCGAATGCCGGCAAGGCCAGAGGCGACGACGGTGGCGCCGCGGCTTCGGCGGGCGGGACGCCGCCGGTCCACACGAGCGGGCAGCGATGGCGAAGCGCGCGCCCCAGGGGCGTGGGCGATTCGACCGCTGCTTCGTTCTTTCACGAGGACTCATCGGTCTCCGTTCGCGCACCGACGCTCGGGCGCGCTCGATCCGCTCGTGGTCGTCGGCGGCCACGTCACCACTCGGCTGCGCTGCGCAGCCGGGAACCGGGGACTCGCGGTCCTAGGATAAGGACGCTCCTTCCATCGCGCGTTGCACCGCTTCAGAATGCGGCCCGGTCACGGAACACCCCTCGAAAGGCAGCGCCGCAATGAACGAGTTTCCCGTCAACCGCCGTACTTTCCTCGCCACCGGAGTCGCCGTGGTCGCATCCGTCTCGCTCGGACACGCGTCGGCCGATGCCGGCGGTCCGGGCCATGTCGAAGGCCCCTCGGATGAACGGCGCTCGCCGGACGCGCGAACGACACCGCTGACGCGCGACATCGTGTTGTCGGTCAACGGCGTCGACCGGGCATTGCAGGTCGACACCCGCGTGACGCTCCTCGATGCTCTTCGCGACCGACTCGGCGTCACGGGGTCCAAGAAAGGTTGCGATCAAGGGCAATGCGGCGCGTGCACGATCCACATCGACGGCGAACGCCAACTGGCCTGCCTGACCCTCGCCGTCGCGGCCCAGGGTCGCCGGATCGTGACGGTGGAAGGTCTTGCCCGAGGCGATCGACTCCATCCGATGCAGCAAGCGTTCATCGACCACGACGGGTTTCAATGCGGCTATTGCACCTCGGGCCAGATCATGTCGGCGATCGCCTGCGTGCACGAAGGCCATGCCGGCTCGGACAGCGAGATCCGCGAATACATGAGCGGCAACCTGTGCCGCTGCGCGGCCTACCCGAACATCGTCGCGGCCGTGAATCAGGCCAGGCTCGAGATGGAGAAAGTCTGATGCGACCTTTCGCCTATCTCGCTCCGACCGACGCCGCCTCCGCCGTTGCCCTCGCCTCCGTCACGGCCGATGCGCATGCGACGGCGACCGTTCAGTACAAAGGCGGCGGCACGACGCTGATCGACCTGATGAAGCTCGACGTGATGCAGCCGAGCACGATCGTCGACATCACCGCGATCGACGACGAGGCGATGCATCGGATCTCCCGCACCGGGACCGAGTTGCGGATCGGCTCGCTGGTTTCGATGGCGAGCCTGCAGGCCGATCGGTCCGTGGTCCGCGACTATCCGCTTCTGACCGAAAGCCTCTGGCAGGCGGCGTCGCAGCAGTTGCGCAACATGGCCCGGCTGGGTGGCAACGTGCTGCAACGAACCCGCTGCCTGTACTTCCGGGACACGAGCTACGACCAGTGCAACAAGCGCACGCCGGGTTCGGGCTGCGCAGCGCTGGATGGCGCCAATCGGGGACACGCGGTGCTCGGCGCGAGCGAACAATGCATCGCCGTCTACCCGGGCGATTGGGCCCCCGCCCTGGTCGCGCTCGACGCCCGGGTGGAAGTGCTCGGCAGGTCGGGCTATCGAAGCTTCCCCTTCGCGGACCTGCATCGGCTGCCGGGCAAGACGCCGCATGTCGAGACCAGCCTGGTGCCGGGCGAGCTGATCACGGCCTTCACCGTTCCGGGCGGGCCGCGGCGGCGATCGCTGTACCGGAAGATCCGGGACCGGGAGAGCTATGCCTTCGCCAACGCCAGCGCGGCCGTGGCGCTCGATCTCGACGGAGACGTCGTCCGCGACGTCCGGATCGGGCTCGGCGGGCTGGCGACGATCCCGTGGCGAGCCCATCGCGCCGAGAAGGCGCTGCGCGGTCGCAAGCTGACCGAGTCGAGCGCCGGCAATGCGGCGGAAGCGGAGTTCGCGGGCGCCCGGACACGGAAGCACAACGAGTACAAGGTCGCGCTCGGCAAGGCGACGATGGTTCGCGCTCTCCTGGACGCGCAGTCGATGGAGATCGCATGACGAACCCGGTCGAGGTCGCCGCTCCGGCGCCGAAAGACAACATGGGAGAGCCGCTGCGCCGCTCGGAATCGTTGGCGAAGGTCACCGGCTCGATGATCTACGCTGCCGACGAGGCGATGAAGGACGTGCTCCACGCCTACTTCCTGACGAGCGGCATCGCGCGCGGTCGAATCCTCTCGATGGATACCGCGCCCGCCGAGGCGCTGAACGGCGTCGTCAAGGTCTACACCCACCGCGACGCACCGGAGCGGATCGCAACCGCCTATACGCAAAAGGGCGGTTATGTCTCCGACACCAACATGCCCCTCACGGGGCCCGAAGTCCGGCACGACGGGCAGATCATCGCGCTGGTGATCGCGGAGACCTACGAGATCGCTCGCGACGCGTCGCATCGCATCGTCACCCGTTATGCGCCGGCGACGCCTGCCGCGACGATGGACAGTCCCGGAGCCGACGTCACGCATCCCGACGCGTTGAGCGAGAAGGAACTGAAGGTCGGCGACTTCTCCGCCGCGTTCGCCGCCGCGCCCGTACGGGTCGAGGGCGAATACCGTACGCCGGCGCAGCACCAGAACGCGATCGAGCTCTACTCGACGACCGCGTCCTGGTCCGGCGGCGAACTGACGATTCATGAGCCGAGCCAGTTCGTGGTCGAACTCGCCAACGGCGCCGCGGCGATGACCGGAGTGGACCCCGCCGCCGTCCATGTCGTCAATCCGTATGTAGGCGGGGCATTCGGCGGCAAGGGCTTCATGACGCAGCGGACCGCGCTGATCGCCTGCGCTGCGCGCGAGCTCGCGCGCCCCGTTCGCAACGTCGTCACGCGGGATCAGGGCTTCACGTTGGCGACCTATCGCGCCGACACGAAGCACCGCGTGCGGCTCGCGGCGGATCGTCAGGGTCGCCTGCTCGCCTACGGCCATGAGAGTTGGGAGATGCAGTCGCGGCACGACGACTATCCGCTGGCGGGCTTCGGTGTCACCACCGCCATGTACGGCAAACCGGCCATCCGGACACGCGTCAACATGGTCAAGGCCGATCGGCAGACGTCGGGCTTCATGCGGGCGCCCGTCGAGATGCCGTACATGTATGCGCTCGAAAGCGCGATGGACGAACTCGCGGTGGCACTCGACATGGATCCGGTGGAGTTGCGTCGCGTGAACGACATTCGCGAAAGCCCCGTCGACGGAGCGCGGTTCACCAGCCGATCCCTGATGCGGTGCTACGACGAAGCGTCCACGCGATTCGGCTGGAACAAGCGGGATCCGAAGCCGGGATCGATGCGCGACGGCGACTGGTTGATCGGCTACGGCTGCGCGACCGCGAGCTACCCGACCCACATGGCTCCGGCGATCGCGCGGGTGACGCTGAACGTCGACGGGCATGCCCGGGTAGAGGTGGCCGGGCAGGACTCCGGCCAGGGCACCTATACGGCACTGGGTCAGATCGCGGCGCGAGAAATGCATCTCGACCCGCGACGGGTGGAGGTCGTGATGGGCGACTCCCGACTGCCGGCCGGTCCGGCCTCGAGCAACTCCCTCGCGACCGCGTCGATCGGCTCGGCGGTGAAGTTGGCGACCGACAAGATCCGCGCGCGCCTTGGCAGCACGCTGCCCGGCGACCGAGAGCGCGCGGCAGCGTTCGCTCGACTCGGCGTGACGGAGGTCAGCGAACTTGGCGAGTTCCTGCCGCCCGGCAAGAAGCCCGAGGTTCTGGACAAGCTTCGCAAGGGGCAGGTCCCGTTCGCGAGCCAGGCGCGCGGAGACGAGTCCAAAGGCGGCAAGCCGTTGATGTTCGCCTTCGGTGCCGAGTTCGTCGAGGTGCGGATTCATCGACTGACGCGCGAGATCCGGGTGCCGCGCATGACGGGCGCGTTCGCGGCGGGGCGCATCGTCAATCCGCGGACGGCCCACGGTCAATATGTCGGCGGAATGATCTGGGGTATGGCGTCCGCGCTCCTCGAGGCGACCGAACTCGACGAGAAGCGGGGTCGCTACGTCAACGACAATCTCGGAGAGTACCTGGTGGCCGTCAATGCGGACGTTCCGAAGGTCGACGTGATCATGGTCCCGGAGATCGATACCGAAATCAATCCGCTGGGCGTGAAGGGAATCGGCGAACTCGGCATCGTCGGCACCGCCGCAGCGGTCGCCAACGCCGTCCATCATGCGACCGGCAAGCGCGTGCGCGACTTGCCGATCGTGATGGACAAGCTTTTCGCTTGAGTCCGATCCCGAACTCTCGCGCCTGAGTCGTCTCCGCGCCTCTTGCCGTTGGCCTGGCGGATCGCGAGAAAGGACCGGCGCCTCCACCTTCGTATGGACTCATAAGGTTCGGACACTCGTCTCACGAGTCCGTCGAAGACTCGACCAGCCCGTTGCGGCGGGGCTCGGCGGGTCACGGACAACTCCGTGCGGAGGCGTCGCCGCGATCGAGGAAACCAAACAGGCAGCGGCGACGCCGCTGGCGGATGGTCCCTCGTCGACGGTCAGTCCTCGTTGCCCGGCCGCAGCGCGTAGGTCACGAGCGAGAGCTCGGGCTGACCCTCCGGGATCAGCACCACGTAGGTCAGGTCGACCAGTCCGAGCCTGGGATGACGCAACCTCTTCGTTCCCTCTTCCAGGTTCTGGACATCCCCCTCCTGCCACCACGCCCGGAACTCCCCGCTTTCCGCGCCGATCTCCTCGGCGAGGCGGTCGAACGGCGTCTTGTCGGACGCCTTGGCGCGGTTGGCGTAGAAGACGCCGAGCAGGGTGCGCGCGCATATCTCCCAGTCGCGGATCAGAGTGCGATAGGGCGGATAGAGGAACACCAGGTGGAGCGAGTTGCGCTCGTGCGGCGCCAGCCGGCCGAAGTCGACGAACAAGTCCGCCACGGCAGGGTTCCATGCGACCACGTCGAGCCTGCTGTTGCGGATATAGGCGGGAATGGGATCGATCGAATCGACGAGTTCGACCAGACCGTCGCTCAGCGCCTCGCCCGCCGTGAAGACGGGAGGCTGGCGCGACGACAGCGCGCGAACAGGTGCGCCAGTTCCGCGCGGTCGAGACGAAGCGCGCTCGCGAGCCGCTCCAGCGCCGCCGCCGACACGCGAATGTCGCGACCCTGTTCCAGCCAGGTGTACCAGCTGACGCTCACTCCGGCGAGCATCGCCACCTCCTCGCGACGGAGGCCGGGCGTGCGACGTTGCCCGGTGGGCATGCCGAGTTCGGCCGGCTGCAGCCGTGCGCGCCGCGCCGAAAGGAAACTGCCGAGCGCCTTGCGGTCGGCCAACGAGGTCGTGTTCATCCGCTTTTCGCTTCAGGTCGTTGCCAGCGCCGTCCCCGGCGGTGACGTGCAAATCGGTGGTTCGTCCGGAAAGGTGCCGCAAGCCCGGAGTCCTCGGCACCCGACCTTCGACGCGGTCGACCGATGAACAGCCACGAGAATGCCAGAACGACTTGCGAAGGATGCGAGTCGCCGATCGAGTGCGTCCGCCGATGGGCATCGGTCGTGCCGCGCAAGCGGCGGCCATCGGGGTTCGCACGGCAGGCCGGTGGAAGCGGCGCTTCGAGGTCGGTGCGATGCCGGTCCGCCGGACTCGAGTTCAGACCCCATCGCACGCGCACCGGCGAGGCTGGATGTCGACGCTTTGCTAGACTTTTTCATCATGCCGACTGAACGAGAGCAGCTTGAGGCAGGTCTCGCAGCGCTCGAAGCCCAGCGCTCGGTGCTCGGGGACGCGGTCGTCGACGCCACGATCGCGCCGATCCTCGCCAGGCTGGCATCGTTGCTCGAGCCGGCCGAGCCCGCTCAGCAGCTGAAGCAGGTGAGCATCCTGTTCTGCGACGTCGTCGGTTCGACGACGCTCAGCCAGCATCTCGATCCTGAAGCGCTCGGCGAGGTCATGGATCACATGCTGGCCGATGGAACCGTCATCGTTGTCGCGCAACGCGGCAAGGTCCTGCAGTACGCCGGGGACAGTCTTCTGGCCGTGTTCGGTGTCGACGAATCGATGGAGGACGACGCTGAGCGCGCCGTGCGCTGCGGACTGGCGCTTCTCGCACTCGGGCGCACGCTCGCCGACGAGGTCGAAGCCCGTCATCGTCGCACCGGCTTCGACGTTCGTGTCGGCATCCACACCGGAGGGGTCCTGCTCGGCGGAGGCGTAGAGGCCCGCGGCGCGATCCGGGGCCTCGCCGTCAATGTCGCCGCACGGATGGAGCAGACGGCGCCGGCCGGCGCTCTGCGAATCTCGCACGACACGTACGTGCAGGTACGAGGTCTCTTCGAGGTGGAGGTGCAGCCGCCGATCCGTGTCAAGGGCGTCGACGAGCCGGTGCAGAGCTACCTCGTCGTCAAGCCGCGGCCGAAGGCATTCCGCGTCGGCGCCCGCGGCATCGAAGGCGTCGCCACGCCGATGGTCGGTCGCGACGCCGAACTGGGCGCGCTGCAGACGGCGTTCCTGCGCCTGTTCGACGATCGGACGCTCGCGGCCTTGACGATCGTCGGCGACGCGGGTGTCGGCAAGAGTCGCCTGCTCGACGAATTCGCCGCCTGGTGCGCAGAGCGGCCCGAGCGCTTCGTCGTCTTTCGGGCGCGCGCCAACGCGCAGACGCAGCGGCAACCGTACGGGCTGCTCCGCGATCTCATCGTCGAGTCGCTCCGCATCGCCGACGACGACACGCTCGCGGTGGCGCGCGAGAAGATGGAGGACGGTATCGCGCCGCGCTTCGTCGACGACGACGGGCCGGAGCTCGCGGAGGGCCACGCCCACCTGCTCGGTCACCTGATCGGCATCGAGTGGCGCGACAGTCCGCACCTGCGCGGCATCCTCGACGATCCGCGGCAGATCCGGAACCGTGCGTTTCATGCGGCCGCCCAGTGGTTGCGGCGCGTCGGATCGTACGAGGGATGCCCGGTGGTGCTGCAACTCGAGGACGTGCACTGGGCCGACAACGAGAGCCTCGATTTCCTTGATTACCTCGCCGACGTCGGCCGCGACGCGGCACTGCTGATCCTGGCATTCGCGCGGCCGACGCTTTTCGAGCGGCGGTCGCGCTGGTGCCCCGACGAAATCCATCGGACCGTCGAGCTCGCCCCGCTCGGCGAAGAGGCGAGTCGAACGCTCGCCGACGAACTGCTGAGGAAGCTGTCGGCGATTCCCGACGCGCTGAGAGATCTGCTGACGCGTGGATCCGCAGGCAATCCGTTCTACATGGAAGAGCTGGTCAAGATGCTGATCGACCAGAAGGCCATCGAGACCGGCGACGTGTGGCGGACCGATGCGGAGCGGCTCGTCGTGACGCGCGTGCCCGGGACGCTTACCGGGATCCTGCAGGCACGGCTCGACAGCTTGGCACGGGAGGAGCGCGTGACGTTGCAGCGAGCCGCCGTGATCGGCGAGGTCTTCTGGGACAAGGCGTTGTTCGCGCTCGACCCGCTGGCCGAGGAGACGCTACCCGTTCTGGCCGTGAGGGCGTTCGTGTTCCCGTCGGTTGCGGCCGACGGCGACGACCTCCGCCAGTACGCATTCCAGCACGCGATCCTGCACCAGGTCACCTATGCGACGGTGCTCCGGAAGGCGCGCCTCGACCTGCACGGCAGGGTGGCCCGATGGCTCGCCGCGCAGACCGGTCTGCGGGCGAATGCCTTCCTCGCCGTCGCCGCCTGGCACTTCGAGGAAGCGGGCGACGTCCCGAACGCGGTCGAGTTCTATGCCCGTGCCGCCGAGCAGGCGGAGCAACGGATGGCTTACGACGCCGTCCACGCGAATGTCGACCGCGGACTCGCGCTGCTCGCCGTGTCGCCACACGCCGACGACCCGGCGTTCCGTTGGCGGCTGCTGGTCGCGCGCGAAGCCGCCTTGAACATGCAAGGCGAGCGCGCGGCTCAGCTCGCCGACATCGAGGCGCTCGAGCGTCTCGCCGAACAGCGCGACGACGACGGGCGTCGGGCTTACGCGTCGCTGCGGCACAGCTATTACGGCATGCGCACGGCGGACCACGCGATGATGCTCGCGCACGGACGGCGCGCGGCCGCGCTGGCCGAACGCACCGGCGACGACGAGTTGCGACTGAGGGCTCTGCGCCAGGTGGCGTTCGGCCTCGCCGACAGCGGCGATCCGGACGGCGCGCGCGTTCTGGTGCAGTCGGTGCTCGACGAGGCGCTCACGATGGAGCTGGATCGGGTGGCGGGCCTCTGCCTCAACGCGCTCGCCGTCATTGCCGACATGCAGGGGGACATGCTCGCCGCGCTCGACGCGGCCGAGCGTGCGCTCGAGTTCGATCGGGCTGTCGCCAATCGGCAGAACGAGGCGATCGATCGCGCTAATGTCGGCGCCGGATGGCTGCTGCTCGGCGACGCGGCGCGCGTGCGAATCGAGAGCGAGGAAGGACTGCGGCTGCTGCGGGCGAACGGTGATCGCGCGATGGAGTGCGTGCCGCTGTGCAACCTCTCGATGGTCGCGTTATGGGACGGCGATGCGCCGCGCGCCGCCGAGCTGGCCCGCGGCGCGGCGACGATCGCGTCGACCGTGCATGCGCATCAGCTCGAGGCGATCGCGTGGCTCCGCGTGGGCGACGCCGAGCTCGCCCGCGACGCGTGGGGCTCCGCCCGCGACGCCTATTCGCGCGCGCACGCGCTCGCCGTCG
>CALMOR010000006.1:0-7020 GCA_937872165.1 uncultured Burkholderiales bacterium
CGGGACCGCCGTCGGCCGCGAGCCATGCCGCGGGGGCGCGGCCCACGATGCGACCGGTCCTCTCCTCGAGTCCGGGCGCCGGCTTGATCTCGACGTTCATCCATACGCCGTGCGCCCGACAGAACGCCAACACGTCGGCATAGCGCGGCACCGGCTCGCCGCGGTGGGCCGCGCCGAACCACGCACCGGCATCGCGTGTCGACAGCTCGTCCCAGGTCGTCGTCGCGACGCTGCCCCCGCCGGCGACGGTGCGGCCGAAGTCCGGATCGTGCATCAGGACCGGCACGTCGTCGGCGGTCAGCACGACGTCGAACTCGACGCCGCGATAGCCGCGCGCGACGCCTTCGCGCATCGCGGCCATCGTGTTCTCGGGGGCGAGCCGGCCGCCGCCGCGATGCGCGATGCGCCGCGGGCCAGGCCACGACGGCGGCGGCATCTGCGTCGCCATCTGCATCTGCATCGGCAGCCGCACGCGGTCGATCAGGTCTTCTTGAGGATCTTCCTGACCGCGTCCTTGACCTTCGCCGCGCGGCTCTTCGGTTCCGGCGCGGCGGCGGCGACGGCGGGTTGCATCGCCACGTCGCCGAGCCGCACGGCATCGTCGAGTCCGAGCTTGGGCGGCTTCTCGCCGGACCAGACCGCGTCGAGCTCCTGGTCCATGATCGCGCGGACCTTGTCGTAGTTCGGCAGGCGGATGCCGCGCGCGTCGGGCCCCTGCGAGGTCGCGGCCGCCTTCATCACCGCGGCGAGGCCGGGGAACCTGTCGTAGTAGCCGGTGCGCTCCGAGACCAGATAGGCCGCGTTGGTCCACGGCAGGCTGCCGGTCTTCTGGTGCCACTCGACGGCCACCACCGGCGTCGCGAGATAGGCGAGGAAGGTCGCGATGCCGTTGTAGACGTCCTTCGTGCGGCCCTCGACGGCCCACAGGGCCGAGCCACCCACCAGCGTGTTGACCGGCTGCCGCGCGCCCTCCTCGTAGAACGGCAACGGTGCCACGCCGATACCGAAGCGGGCGATCTTCGCGATGTCGCCGAGCGAGCCGCTCGCGGTCGTCAGCACGCCGCACTCGCCGGACGCGAAGCGCGCGTCGCCTTCCTCGCCGTGGCCCGACGGCACGTACAGCTGGCTCTTGACCCAGCTCGTCATCAACGCGATGTGCCGCACGTGCAGCAGGTCGTTGAAGGTCAGCGTCGCGCCGGTCCCGTCGAGGCCGTTGTTCTTCGTCGCGATGGCCTCACCGTGCAGCGCGCCGATGTTCTCGATGTGGATCCAGGCCTGGTCGCTGCTGGTGTAGCTGCACTTCATGCCCTTGCCCGCGTCCTGCAGCGAGATCAGCTGCTTCTGCAGGTCGCGCCAGGTCGCCGGCGGCGCGTCGGTCGGCAGTCCGGCCCTGGTGTAGGCGGCCTGGTTGTAGAGCAGCACCGGGATCGACGCTTCGAGAGGAAAGGCGCGCAGCCGGTTGCGTTCGTCCTTCATGAACGTCACCGCACCGGGGATGAAGAACTCGAAGTCCTTCGACTTAGCGAGCGGCAGGATGTCGAAGATCGGCTTGACGCCGTTGCGGACGGCGAGCAGGTCGCCCGACTCCACCTCGCTGACCTGCAGCAGGTCGGGGCCGTCCGGCAGGCTGAGCGCGGCGATGCCCGCGGTCGCGGTGGCCTTGTCGTCGCCCTTGAACTTCAGGTCGACGTGATAGTTCTTCTGTTCCGCGTTGAAGCCCGCGACCATGGTCTCGAAGGTCTGCGCCGGCACGCCGGTCAGCGAATGCCAGACACGGACCTCGGTCGCGGCCTCGGCGGCGACCGAGGCGAAGAGGACGGCGGCGGCCGACGCGGCCAGCAGGGACTTGCACGACAGCGAGCGAGACGGACCCGGATGCATCGGGGCTTTCCTTCCGACATGAAACGAAGGGCGGATTATAGTCAGCGCCCCTCCACGATCGCGTCGCCGCGACACCTCCGACCCATGGCCGTCCCTCCCGCTGCCGGCGCGTTGACCGGCGTCCGCGTCCTCGACCTGACGCGCGTGCTCGCCGGTCCCCATTGCGCCCAGCTGCTCGCCGACCTCGGTGCCGAAGTCATCAAGGTGGAGCGCCCCGCATCGGACGGACACGGCGGCGGCGACGATACCCGTGCGTGGGGGCCGCCGTACGTGCGGGACGCGGACGGGAACGACACCGCGATCTCGACCTACTACATCGCGGCCAACCGCGGCAAGAAGTCGATCGCGATCGACCTGGCGAGCGCGGAAGGACAGCGCACGGTCCGTGCGCTCGCGATGATCAGCGACGTCGTGATCGAGAACTACAAGGTCGGCCAGCTCGCGCGCTACGGACTCGACCATGCGTCGCTCGCGAAGGACAAGCCGTCGCTGATCTATTGCTCGATCACCGGCTTCGGGCAGACCGGGCCGTGGGCGAAGCGGCCGGGCTACGACTTCATCGTGCAGGGGCTGTCGGGCTTCATGTCGGTGACCGGCGAGCGCAGCGACGCGTGCCCGACCTGCCACGGCGGTCCGCCCCAGAAGGCGGGCGTCGCGATCAGCGACCTGCTGACCGGCACCTATGCGGCCACCGCGATCCTCGCCGCGCTGCTGCACGTCCGCGCCACCGGCCAGGGTCAGCACATCGACATGGCGCTGCTCGACGTCATGGTCGCGACGATGGCCAACATGAACACGGCCTGGCTCGACGGCGCCGAGGTGCCGGGCCGCATGGGCAACGCGCACCAGAGCATCGTGCCGTACCAGGTGTTCGCCTGCGCCGACGGCTTCCTGATCCTCGCGGTCGGCAACGACCTGCAGTTCCGTCGCTTCTGCGTCGCGGCCGGATGCGGCGGCCTCGCGGACGATGCGCGCTTCGCGACGAACCCGTCGCGGGTCGCGAATCGCGCGGTGCTGGTGCCGCTGCTCGAGGCCATCCTCACGGGCCGCACGAAGGAGGACTGGATCGACCGCCTCGAAGCGGCCGAGGTGCCGTGCGGTCCGATCGACCGCATCGACGAGGTCTTCGCGAATCCCCAGGTCGAGGCGCGCGGCATGCGCATCGAGCTGCCGCACGCCGAGGCCGGTCGCGTGGCGCTGGTCGCGAACCCGATGAGGATGTCGGTCACGCCGCCGGTCTACGGGCTCCCTCCGCCCGCGCTCGACGAGCACCGCGCGGCGATCCTCAAGCTGATCGAACGACCGGGACCCAGGAACGGACGATGATCGAAGAACGAGCCATGCCGAACGCGCCGCTGCCGCTCCTGCTCGTCCCGGGTCTCCTGAACGATGCCCGCGTATGGAAGAACCAGACCGACGCGTTGTCCGGCGAACGCGACGTGCGCGTCGCGGAGTCCACCACGCACGACTCCGTCGCCGCTCTCGCGGCCGAAGCCCTGGCGCGCGCACCGGCCGCACGCTTCGCGCTCGCCGGCTTCTCGCTCGGCGGCTACGTCGCGCTGGAGATCCTCAGGCAGGCGCCCGAGCGGGTGGCCGCGCTCGCATTGATCGACACCGGCTCGCGCCCGGACACCGTGGAGGCGACGCAGGTGCGGCGCGGGATGCTCGACGCGCTGGACAGCGCGACCGCGGGCTTCGACGCGGTAGCCGCCACCTTCCTGCCGCGGGTCGTCCATCCGGATCGCGTCGACGACGCGCTCCTCGCGGACCTGCTCCTGTCGATGGCGCGCTCGGTCGGCGCGGCCGCCTTCGCACGCCAGCAGAACGCCGCCATCGCCCGGCCCGACAGCCGGCCCGGACTCGGCGCGATCCGCTGTCCCACGATGGTCCTCTGCGGCCGCCAGGACACCGTCACGCCGCTCGCGTTGAGCGAGGAGATGGCGTCGTCGATCCCCGACGCGAAGCTGGTCGTGCTGGAGGCCTGTGGCCACATGTCGCTGCTCGAACGGCCTCGCGAAGTCGTCGACGCGATGCGCGCGTGGCTGCAGGCGGCGGACCGCGCTCGCCCGGCGCACGACTGAAGCGGGCCGAACGGGCACCGCCTGCCGCGACGATGCGTCTTCGCACTACAAGCTCTTCCGAGGAAAGGCCGGAGCTTCCGCGGACACCTCCGCATAGAGTCGCGCTCTGCCCACCGGGCAGGCGACGCGCGCCGGCGCGGCGCGACCTCGAAGCGAAGGAATGACGATGGACACGAGCGGCAAACCGGTTTCCGGAGGTCCGATGCCGTCGCTGACGCTGCCGAAGCTCGGCGGCGGCACGCTCTCGATCGGCTCGACCGACGGCTGGCAGATGGTGGTCGTCTATCGCGGCAAGCACTGCCCGATCTGCAGGCGCTACCTGAAGGAACTCGACGGCCACCTCGACGAGTTCGCAGCGATGGGCGTCGATGTCGTCGCGATCTCGGCGGACCCGCTGGAGAAGGCCGAGACCGAAGCCCGCGACGAAGGCTGGCGCTTCCCGGTCGGCTACGACCTTTCGATGGAGCAGATGCGCGGGCTCGGTGTCTACGTGTCGCAACCGCGCTCGCCCGAGGAGACCGATCGGCCGTTCGCCGAACCGGGCCTCTTCGTCGTCAATCCCGACCGGAACATCCAGATCGTCGACGTGGCGAATTCCCCGGGGGCGCGACCGGCGCTGCCGATCCTCCTGCTCGGTCTCAAGTTCACGATGGAGAACAAGGTGCCGCCGCGCGGGACGCTGTGACGACCGTCGGGAGACGGGCGGGCGGCGCGAGGGCGCGTCCCGTCCGGCCCGGCGAGGCGTGGCCGCCGGCCCGGATCATCGTCGCGGCCTCGATCGCGACGGGGCGCCCCCGACGTCGACCGACGGGCGCACGACGAGGTCCGATCGGACCGAGCCGCCCGCGTCGACTTCGGCGCGACGAACAGGCGGCCTCGTCCGGCCTTCCTAGGCCCGTGCCGCGCACGAAGCGCAGCGTCCGTGCAGCGTCACGTCGTGACGCTCGACGCGGAAGCCCTTCGGTGCCAGCGTCGCCATCGAACCCGGACAGGCGTGGATCGGATAGACGCGCTCGCAGACGTCGCAATGGAAGTGATGGTGGTGATGGCCCGCGACGGTCGCATGCGCGTCGCACGGCGCTTCGTAGCGAGGCGATTGCCCGGGCAGGTCGACCTGCGAGACCGCCTGCTCCTCGACCAGCCCCTTGATCTGACGATAGACGGTGGGCAGGCTCAGGCCCGGCACGTAGACCGACGCCTCGGCCCGGATCTCGACCGGACTCAACGAACGCCCGCTGCCGTAGAGCGTGCTGAGGATCGCTTCGCGCTGCCGCGTGTTCCGTTTCATGCCGGCATCATACTGAAATCGCGATTGCGTTTGCAGTAGCGTCGTCCCACCGGACCGGACGACGCCATCAGGAAGGGGATGCCGGCGCGATGGAAACGGCTATAGTCCCCTCCGCTTCGTCGTCACGTATACCGTTCCGATCGACTTGCTCGGGCACGCTCCCGAGTCTTTCCACCGAATGGACCTGTGCAATGACTATCGACAAAGGCAAACCCGTCTCGATCGAGGCGCTGAACGTCGTGGCAGCGCTGAGCCAGGCGCTGACCTACCAGGACAAGGCCGAGCTGAGCGTCACGTTCCAGGTCGGCGCGGCACAAGCGAAGGTCGTCGCCGACGCTCTGAGACTGCTCTGCGACGTGGTGGATACGCGGGTGGAGGTCGCGCTGGTCTGCGCCAGCCCGTGCAAGCCGCAGAAGGAGAAGAACCCGCCGCCTCCGCCGCCCGACTCCCCGCCGCCGGAGCGGAAGGACGACGGCGGGAAGCCGTCCGACACCGGCGACTACGAAGACAACTGACGCGGTGAACGACACGGAGGCAGCCGACCGCACGCTCGTGCGGTCGGGCTCGAGCTTCCGTCTGCGCCCGGCCGAGGAAACGCTTCGCATCGCCCGTGCGGCGATGCCGACACTCGGCATCTCGCGCGTCACCGACATCACGCGGATGGACCGGCTCGGGCTGCCGGTGTACGCGAGCGTCCGCCCGCGCGCCGCGCTGCTGCAGGTCCATGCCGGCAAGGGTCTTCGCCCGGCCGAAGCGGAGGTGGGCGCGTTGATGGAAGCCATCGAGTTCGCGGTCGCCGAACCGGGCCATCGGTCGTGGGCCTGCATCGAACGTCCGGTCGCGGCGATCGCCACGCAGCTCGGCGACGACTTGCGCTTCGCCGACCTCGTACCGAAGTGGCGGCTCTCGATCGCCGACGACGAGCTCGTCGAGGCGGTCGCGTGCGAGGACGTCGGTCGAGGCCGAGCGGTCCTGCTTCCGGCGGAACTCGTCTTCCTGCCTTGCGAACCGCGACAGGGCCGCGCCCTGTTCGGCTGGACCGGCAACGGCCTCGCGTCCGGCAACTCGCTCGACGAGGCGACGCTGCACGGCCTCTTCGAAGTGCTCGAACGCGATGCGCTCGCGATGAGCCGCATCGACAACGCGTCGCGCTGGGTCGAGCCCTCGTCGCTGCCGGAGCCCTTCGCCGGACTCGCGGTCCGATGGCGAGCGCTCGGCATCGAACTCGTCGTGCGCTTCGTCGACAACGCGTTCGGCCTGCCGTGCTTCGAGGCGTTCGTCCACGAGCCGTCCAGCGCCGACATCGGCCTCGCCCGCGGCTCGGGGCTGCACGCCGACCGCCACATCGCGCTGTCGCGTGCCGTCTGCGAGGCCGCGCAGTCGAGGCTGAGCGGCATCCACGGCGGCCGCGAGGACCTCGTCGGGTTCTATGCCAAGTACCGGGACAAGACACCCCAAGCGCGGCGGGCGGCCGAGCGCAAGGTGCTCGACGAAGTCTTCGATCGTGCCCGTCCGATCGAGTGGCCGTCGATCCCGCATGGGCCGGCGATCGGTGACGACATCGGCTCGGTCCTCGATGCGACGGTGGACCGCCTGCGCGACCGCGGCTTCCCCGCCGTCTTCCGCCATCGCTTCGCGTCGGCGGTCGACGGGCTCGCGGTGGTCAAGGTCGTCGTCCCCAGGTGCGAGGAGATCGAGCACGACACGGAGCGGGTGGGTCCGCGCCGGCTCGCGCGGATCGTGGAAAACGCGAAGACCCGCGACTAGGCC
>CALMOR010000006.1:7030-8453 GCA_937872165.1 uncultured Burkholderiales bacterium
CAACAAGGTGCTGGCGCTCGTGCAGCTCGTCGGTCGCGTAGATCGAGCACTCGACCGCCAGCGAGTCGAAGCCGGCGGCGCGCGCGATGAATTCCCATTCGCCCAGCTTGGCCGGCGTGCGTTCGCCCCGATAGCGCATGCCGGACGTGATGTCGCAGGACAGCCGGGTGCGAAGCGGAACCCCGCTGCGGTCGATGCGGCAGAGCGCCTCCCACGCCGCGCGCGCTTCGTCGAGCATCCCCGGCCTCGCTTCGTGGAGGCGGATCAGTTCGGTCAGCGCCCGGCATCTGCCCGCCGCGTCGCCGAGCAGCTCGAAATCGCGAAGCGCCTTCGTCGCGTGATCGGCACCGACGCGGCAACTGCCCTCGTTGAAGTGGGCCCAGCCGAATTCGAGGTGGGCCGCGGCCCGCAGTCGCGGGCTCGCGCGATCGAGCAGAGCCATCGGGATGTCGAGGCGCAGGATCTCGTTGGGCTCGCGAAGGAAGATGTCGATGTGTGCGAACGCGGCGACGAGCGCGGCGAGCAGATCGGCGTCGTCGTGGCCGCAGGCCCACGCCAGCGCCGCGCGCAGGTTGTGTCGCTCGGGCAGATACCGCTCGGTCCATGCGGCGTCCCGCAGATGGTCGTGTTCGTCGCGGGCGATGCCGAACAGCTCCGCCATCGCATGCGCGTGGCGTCGCCGCAGCGAGCCCACGTCGTCTCCGCAGAGCACGAGCCGCTCGCGCGCGTAGTCGCGTGCGCTCTCGAACAGGACGTAGCGATCAGGATGGTCGACCCGCCGCTGGACGAGCGACTTGTCGACCAGGGCGCCGAGTACCTCGAAGGCGCGGGCCTCGTCGAGCGCCGCGGTGTCCGGATCCGCGTCGCGCGTCACGCGACTCGCCATCCCCAGCGTGAAGCCGCCGACGAAGGGCTCGAGACGCCGGAACACCTTCTTCTCGTCTTCGGACAGCAGCGCGTAGCTCCAGTCGATGGTACTGGTCAACGTGAGGTGTCGCGCCGGACCGCCGCGCGGACCGCTCAGGCTGCCGATGCGGCGACGCAGTTGCTCGTGAACGCCGGCGAGGCCGAGCGACGCGGTCCGCGCGGCGGCCATCTCGATCGCGAGGGGAAGGCCGTCGAGCTGGCGGCACAGGTCCACCGCGGTCGCGAGGTTGCCTTCGTCGAGCGTGAAGTGACGGTCCGCGCGACGTGCGCAGTCGCACAGCAGCGCCAGCGCGCCGCTTCCTCGCGCGTCGCCGATCGTCACCCCGGGCCCCGGGACGTCGAGCGGACCCAGCCGATAGATCACTTCGCCATGGATGCCGAGCGGCGCCTGCGACGTCGCGATCCAGCGAATGCCGGGATTGCCGTCGAGCGCGCGCCGGCCCAGTTCGGCGACCGCGTCGATGCCGTGCTCGCAGTTGTCGATGCCGCTCGCGGC
>CALMOR010000006.1:8463-13355 GCA_937872165.1 uncultured Burkholderiales bacterium
CGTGGAGGCCGATCGCATCGGGCTGGCCGCGCGCGGTCGACGATGCCGCGGGCGTCGGCATCGATGGGGAGGTCGACGCGGGGGTCGTCGCGGGAGGGGATATCGCGGTCGACGCCATGATCGATGCCGCGATCGACGGCGCGGTCGACGGTGCCCGTCGGTCGATCACCACGGCGCGCGGCGCGGCGAGCCGGTAGCCTCGTCCGGCCACGGTCCCGATGGCGTCGCTGCCGAGCAGCTTCCGCAACGAGGCGATCTGCACCGACAGGTTGTTCTCTTCGACGAAGACGCCGGGCCATACCTCGTCGAGCAGCTGGGCCTTCGACACGACCGCCCCGTCCCGCGCGGCGAGCGCGACGAGCAGATCGAAGGCGCGCGCGCCGACGGCGACCCGCTCGCCCCGCACCCGCAGGACGCGATCGTCCGGCCAGAGCTCCCAATCCTTGTAGCGCAATGACGATGCCATCGGGACCGACGCCGCGAGAGGTTGTGTGACGAGGAGTCGACGGACCGTCCGAAGCCGTACCCCGCGAGCGACCGGGAACGACGGTGCCGAAGCGACGCGGAAATTCTACTGGCAGCACTCCGCGCGCGGCGCCGCCGGAGGGACCGCGGCGCGGCTCGGTCCATCACCCGTCGTCGACTACGCCTTCAGGCGCCACCCGCTGCGCATGATCCAGGTCGCGATCGACAACGCGATCGCGAAGAAGGCGAGCGTCATCGTGAAGCTCACGCCGATGTGCACCTCGGCCTGATCGAAGAAGCTCCAGCGGAAGCCGCTGATCAGATACACCGAAGGGTTCAGCATCGACAGCTTCTGCCACAGCGGCGGCAGCATGCTGACCGAATAGAACGGGCCGCCGAGGAAGGTCAGCGGCATCACGACCAGCATCGGGATCAGCTGCAGCTTCTCGAAGCCGTCGGCCCAGATGCCGATGATGAAGCCGAAGAGGCTGAAGGTGACCGCGGTGAGGACGAGGAAGAGCAGCATCATCACCGGGTGCGCGATCCGCAGCGGCACGAAGACGCTCGCGGTCGCGAGGATGATGAGGCCGACCAGCACCGACTTGGTGGCGGCGGCGCCCACGTAGCCGACGACGATCTCGAGATGGCTGATCGGTGCCGACAGCAGCTCGTAGACGGTGCCGGTGAACTTCGGGAAGTAGATGCCGAACGACGCGTTCGAGATGCTCTGCGTCAGCACCGACAGCATGATCAGGCCGGGCACGATGAAGGCTCCGTAGGTCACGCCGCCGATGTTGGCGATGTGCGAGCCGATCGCCGAGCCGAAGACCACGAAGTACAGCGCCGTCGACAGCACCGGCGAGACGATGCTCTGCGTGACCGTGCGCCACGTGCGCGCCATCTCGAAGCGGTAGATCGCGCGGATCGCATGGGTGTTCACGCGACCTCCCGGATCAGGTCGACGAAGATGTCCTCCAGCGAACTCTGGGTCGTGTGCAGATCCTTCAGCCGGATGCCCGCGCGACCGAGCTCGTCGAGCAGCGCCGAGACCGCCGAGCCGGTCTCGCGCGGGTCGTAGACGTAGGTCAGCTCGCCGCCGTCGGCGCTGAGCGCGAGCGGATGCGCGGCGAGCGTCGCGGGTACCGCGGCCAGCGGCGTCTCGAGCTGCAGCGTCAGCTGCTTCTTGCCGAGCTTCCGCATCAGCGTGACCTTGTCGTCGACCAGGATGATGCGGCCGTGGCTGATGACGCCGACCCGGTCGGCCATGTCCTCGGCCTCGTCGATGTAGTGGGTCGTCAGCACGACGGTCACCCCCGACTCGCGCAGCTCGCGCACCAGCGCCCACATGTCCTTGCGCAACGCGACGTCGACGCCGGCCGTGGGCTCGTCGAGGAACAGCACGGTCGGTTCGTGCGACAGCGCCTTGGCGATCATCACGCGCCGCTTCATGCCGCCCGACAGCGTGCGGATGCGGTTGTCCTTCTTGTCCCACAGCGACAGCGCCTTCAGCGTCTTCTCGATATGCGCCGGGCTCGGCGACCTGCCGAACAGGCCGCGGCTGAACGAGACCGTGTCCCAGACCGTCTCGAACGCGTCCGTCGTGAGTTCCTGCGGCACCAGGCCGATCATCCCGCGGACGTTGCGATAGTCGCGCACGATGTCGCGCCCGTCGACGGTGACGCTGCCCTCGGACAGCTTGACGATGCCGCAGACGAGGCCGATCAGCGTCGTCTTGCCGGCGCCGTTCGGACCGAGCAGCGCGAAGATCTCCCCGCGCCGGATGTCGAGATCGATCCCGTCGAGCGCACGGAAGCCGGTGGCGTAGGTCTTCGAGACGTTGGCGATGGAGATGATCGGTGTCATGCGCGGATCGAAGGAGGCGGGACCGGAAGTATGCGTGTTGCGATGGACACGGGCCTTCGCCGGTCGGTCGTCACGAGAGCGGTCGTGTCAGTTCCTCAGGAGCGCTGACGCATCGAAGCGCGGATTGGTCAGCGCGTTGAGCACGTGGTCGCGCCACGCGCCGGCGATGAACAGGTAGTCCTTCGCGAGGCCCTCGCGAACGAAGCCGAGACGCGCCAGCAGTGCCGCGCTCCGCGCGTTCTCGGGCAGGTGGTTGGCCTGGATGCGATGCAGTCCGCGAACGTCGAACATGTAGCCGATCGCGGCCGTCAGCGCTTCGCGCATCAGTCCGCGACCTTCGTAGGCCGCATCGATCTGATAGCCGAGGATGCACGACTGGAAGGGACCGCGGAAGATCTGCGAGAACCCCATGCGGCCGATCACCGCACGCTCGTCGGCACCGGTCGCGTCGAAGAGGTCGAGCCGCACCGCGCGGTCGGCATGGAAGTCGTCGACCGACCGCGCGACGCTGCGTTCCCAGAACGGCACGCTGTAGAAGTCCGACGGCGCCGGCGGATCCCAGCGCGCGAAGTGGGCCCGGTTGCGCTCGAAGAACGCGACGGTCTCGCGTTCGTGGCCGGGCCGCACGTGCGCGACGCGCAGCCGCGCGGTCGTCAGGACGGGCAGATCCGCGGCGGCCTTCCGCTCAGCGGTCACGACGGCGCGTCATTCGAGTCGGCACGCCTCGTCGAACGGAAGCCGCGGGCTGCGACCGAAGATCTTCTCGGGATCGCCGTAGCCGAGATTGCAGACGAAGTTGGTCCTGATGGCGGTGCCCGCGAAGAACGCCTCGTCGATCTTCGCCTTGTCGATCCCGGACATCGGACCGGTGTCGATTCCGAGCGCGCGCGCCGCGAGGATCAGGTAGGCGCCCTGCAGGCTGCCGTTGCGGAACATCGCGTCGTCGATCATCGGCTGGTTGCCGAGGAACCAGCTGCGAGCGTCCGCATGCAGGAACAGCTTCGGCAGCTTCTCGTAGAACTCGGTGTCCATGCCGATGATCGCGACGACCGGTGCCGACATCGTCTTCGCGCGGTTGCCTTCCGACAGCGCGGGTTCGAGCTTCTTCTTGGCTTCGGGAGATCGCAGGAAGACGACGCGCGCCGGCGAGCAGTTGGCCGAGGTCGGCCCCAGCTTCCACAGGTCGTAGAGCGCATGCAGCTGCTCGTCGGTGACCGGCTTGTCCTGCCAGCCGTTGTGGCTGCGCGCGTCGCGGAACAACTGGTCGAGCGCCGCGTCCGGAAGCGGAGAGTTGTGCGGCTCGTAGTCGGGATCGGGCATGGAGTCCTCGGTGGAAAGGTTGCCTGCGGTGCGTCAGGGTGCGGCCAGCGCCTCGCGGACGAACTCCAGGCGGTCCTGCCCGAAGAACATCGTCGAGCCGACGAACATCGTCGGTGCGCCGAAGATGCCGCGCGCGACCGCTTCCTCGGTGGTCGCTTTCAACGCGGCCTTCACGTCGGGGGCCGTGACGGCCGCCATCACGCCGGCCGGATCGAGGCCGATGCGCTGGACGACGCCGGCCACCACGGCCCCGTCGTTCATGTCGAGCCCGTCGACCCAGATGGCCTTGAAGATCGTGTCGACGTAGGCGAGGAAGCGGTCCGGCTTCTGCAGCTGCATCGCGGTCGCGCCGCGCATCAGCGTGTTGATCGGGAAGGATGGATTCATCCGGAACGGGACGCCGTAGCGCTTCGCGTAACGCAGCAGGTCGTGGAACACGTAGCGGCCCTTGGCCGGAATCTGGTTCGGCGACGCGTTGCCGGTCGCCTGGAAGACGCCGCCGAGGAGCATCGGCCGATACACCAGCGTCGCACCCGCATCGTCGCAGATGCGCGGCAGCTGCGTGGCCGCGAGATACGACGCCGGACTGCCGACGTCGAAGTAGAACTCCACGGTCCGCTTCGTCGGGTCGACCCCGTTCATCGTCACCACCGCTCCATCCACGGTCTGAGGTCGAGCTCGAACGTCCACGCGTCGCGCGGCTGCGTGTGCAGGAACCAGTAGGTCTCGGCGATGTGCTCCGGGTCGAGGATGCCGTCCTGCTCCTTCAACGCGTAACGCTGCGGGAACTGCGTGCGGATGAACTCGGTGTCGATCGCGCCGTCGACGACCACGTGGCCGACGTGGATGCCCTTCGGCCCGAGCTCTCGCGCGAGGCTCTGCGCGAGAGCGCGCAACGCGTGCTTGGCGCCCGCGAACGCGGCGAAGTTCGCGCTGCCGCGAAGCGACGCCGTCGCGCCGGTGAAGAGCATCGTCCCGTGGCCGCGGGTCGCCATCCGCCTGGCGACCTCGCGTGCCGTGAGGAAGCCCGCGAGGCAGGCCATCTCCCAGACCTTGAAGTACTTGCGCGCGGTCTCGTCGAGGATGCTGCTCGGGACGTTGGCCCCGATGTTGAAGACGTAGGCGCCGATCGGTCCCACGTCGCGTTCGATGGTGTCCACGAGCGCGATCCCGGCCTCCTCGTCGCGGGCGTCGACGCCGAAGGCCTTCGCCCGGCCGCCGTCCTTCTCGATGGCCTCGACCAG
>CALMOR010000006.1:13365-18520 GCA_937872165.1 uncultured Burkholderiales bacterium
GGACGAGCTTGTCGGCGCTGCGACGGACCACGCAGGCGGTGAAGCCGCCGCGCGCGAAGCGCCGCGCGACGGCGCCGCCGGTCGCGTCACCGGCGCCGATGACGAGCGCGACGGAGTTCGGTGCATTCATGAGGACGGCGAGACAGACGCTCGAAGACGACGGGGCCGCTACCTTAGCGCAACGAATCCGCGCGCGCCTCGTGGAGACGGCCGGCCCATGACGGAAGGTTCGCCGAGAAACATCCCGTCCGTTCCGCTTCCCGTCGAACAGGCGTCGAAGCGGCGCGCCGTCGCTCGAACTCGCGTTCCGCATCGTCGATGCGTTCGGGCAGCCGCTCGACGCGGCATTCGAATACGAGCCGAAGATCCGGAGCCGTCGCAGACCTCCGGGTGCGCGTCGGAACGACCCCGGCGGCGGATGCGATGCCCGCGGCGGTCAATAGGTCTCGAAGTGCAGCCGGCCTTCGCGCTTCATCTGCGCGTGCAGCGCGCGCCAGTCGATCGACCGTTCGGCGCAGACGGCTTCGAGCGCTTCGAGGACGCCCGCTTCCATCCCCTTCAGGCCGCAGACATAGAGATAGGTGTCGTCGTCCCGCAGCAGCGCGGCGACGTCGTCGCCGCGTTCGCGCATCAGGTGCTGCACGTAGCGCTTGGGCGCGCCGTCGGGACGACCGTCGTCGCGCGAGAACGCGAAGTTGATGTCGATGAACTCCTTCGGCAGGTTCATCAACGGACCGAAGTAAGGCAGCTCCTTCTGGGAGCGCGCGCCGAAGAACAGCATCAGGCGGCCGCCCTCGTCCAGGTCGATGCGACGACGGCGCCTTTCGGTCATCGCCCGCATCGGCGCGCTGCCGGTGCCGGTGCAGACCATGATCAGGTTCGAATCCGGGTGGTTCGGCATCAGGAAGCTCGTGCCGAACGGGCCGATGACGCGGACCTCGTCGCCCTTCCTCAGGTCGCACACGTAGTTGGACGCGACGCCGCGCACCGGGTTGCCGTCGTGGTCGGACGTGACCCGCTTCACGGTCAGCGACAGGTTGTTGTAGCCGGGCCGTTCGCCGTCGCGCGGGCTCGCGATCGAGTACTGGCGCGCGTGATGCGGCCGTCCCTTCGCGTCGACGCCGGGCGGCAGGATGCCGATCGACTGGCCTTCGAGGACCGGGAACGGCACGGTGCCGAAGTCGAGCACGACGTGGTGGGTGTCGCTGTCGGTCCCGAGCGCCGTGACGCGGAAGTTGCCGGCCACGGTCGCCTTCACCGGTGCCTTGTGGCCGTACAGGTTGACGTACGGATGCGAGGCCGACCACGGCGGCACCTGCGAGCCGGACAGCGGATCGGCAAGATGGCTCGCGTCGAGTTCGAGCGCCTCCTCGTCGTCGGCGGCATCGGTGGCGTCGATCGGCTCGAGCGCCGCGGCGAGCAACGGCGCACCGTCGAGTTCCTGTTCGGCCGGCAACTCGTCCCACGTGAACTGCTCGTCGATCGAGTAGGCCTTCGGCTTCAGCACCGTGCGCCAGTTGTCGATCGATCCGGTGGGACAGGGCGAGATGCAGGCCATGCAGAAGTTGCACTTGCTCGCGTCGACGACGTAGTTGTCGTCGTTGTGCGTGATCGCGTCGACCGGGCAGGTCTCTTCGCAGGTATTGCAGCGAATGCAGATCTCGGGGTCGATCAGGTGCTGCTTGAGGACTTCGGGGTTCGCGTTCATCGCATGTCGTCCCGGCGAACGCCGGACCCGATTATTTCCGGACGAGATCGAACCACGATTCGGTCCCGCCGTTGCCGGGACGCCATCGATCAGTTGAACCGCACGTACTCGAAGTCGATCGGCTGCTTGTTGATGCCCATCGGCGGCGGCGCGATCCAGCCGGCGAACTTGCCGGGCTCGACGACGCGACCCATCAGCGACGCGACGAACGCGCGGTCTTCGGCCGTCGGCAACCAGTCATGCTCGCGCATCGCCCACTCGGCGTCGCTCACCACCCGCCCCTCGGGACTCACCGTCGCGTTCGACAGCGATCCGATCTTCCGGTTGAACGCCTTGTGCGGCACCGCCAGCCGATGCGGCAGGCCGGCTTTCTCGAACACCTTGTTCCAGCGGTTGACGCCGCCGATCGAGTCCTTGATGTAGTCGTCGCGCAGCACTTCGTTGAGCGCGTTCAGCATCGGCACCTCGCGCTCGACCAGCCGCCCGTCCTGCACGCCGAGCACCTTGTAGGTCCGGTTCTGCAGACGATGGTCGTCGTCGCGCCTGGTCTCCTCGTAGCGACCCTTCAGGCCCGAGTTGTAGAAGATCGCCGCGTTGCTCGACTCGTCGGCGCCGAACAGGTCGATGGTCACCGAATAATGGAAGTTGAGGTAGCGCTGCAAGGTCCCCATGTCGATCACGCCGGCCGCACGGATCCTCGTCGGGTCGTCGGTCTTCAGCTCGTTCATCACCTGGCAGGTGCGGTTGATGACCCGCGAGATTCCCGACTCGCCGACGAACATGTGATGCGCTTCCTCGGTCAGCATGAACCGGGTCGTGCGGGCGAGCGGATCGAACGCGCTCTCGGCAAGCGCCGACAGCTGGAACTTCCCGTCGCGGTCGGTGAAGTACGTGAACATGTAGAACGCGAGCCAGTCGGGCGTCTTCTCGTTGAACGCGCCGAGGATGCGCGGGTTGTCCTGGTCGCCGGAATTGCGATGCAGCAGCGCCTCGGCCTCCTCGCGGCCGTCGCGGCCGAAGTGGCGATGCAGCAGGTACACCATCGCCCACAGATGGCGGCCCTCCTCGACGTTGATCTGGAACAGGTTGCGCAGGTCGTACATCGACGGTGCGGTCAGCCCGAGGTGACGCTGCTGCTCGACCGACGCGGGTTCGGTGTCGCCCTGCGTGACGATGATGCGGCGCAGGTTGGCACGGTGCTCGCCCGGCACTTCCTGCCACGCGTCGCGGCCGATGTTCTCGCCGAAGTGGATCTTCCGGTCGGCCGCCGCGGGGTTGAGGAAGATGCCCCAGCGGTACTCGGGCATCTTCACGTGACCGAACTGCGCCCACCCCGCCGAGTCGACCGAGGTCGCGGTACGCAGGTAGACGTCGTGTTCGTGCGAGCCGTCCGGACCCATGTCCTGCCACCAGTCGAGGAACTCGGGCTGCCAGTGCTCGAGAGCGCGCTGCAGCGTCTTGTCCTCGGCGAGGTTGACGTTGTTGGGGATCTTGGTGGCGTAGTCGATGGTGGACATGGACATTTCCTGTCGAATGATTTCGTAAACACTCTTTACCGCCGGTGGTTCGCCCCTGAGCGCCGCGATCGACCGTGCCGGACCTCCCCTTCGGGGAGTGTCGAGGCGGAGGACCGGACCGACTACACCCTCTTCCAGTCGAACCGGGCCTTCTCGCCCTTGCCGTAGAGCTTCAGCGCGCCCTTCTCGCCGACCGCGTTCGGGCGATTGAAGATCCAGTTCTGCCACGCGGTGAGGCGGCCGAACACGCGCGTCGCCATCGTCTCGGTGCCGTTGAAGCGCAGGTTGGCTTCCATGCCGGTCAGCGCATCGGGCGACATCGACGCGCGTTCCTCGAGCGCGATGCGGACTTCGTCGGCCCAGTCGATGTCGTCGGGCGCCATCGTCACGAGTCCGACCGCCATCGCCGCGTCGCCGTCGAGCGATGTGCCGATCGTGGCGCGCACGGCGGCGAGTTCGGCGGCGTCGTCGTAGAAGCGGCGGGCGAGGCGCGACTGGCCGGTCGCCATCGGATACGAGCCGAAGTTGACCTCGTTCGCGGCGATCGTCGGTGCACGCTCGGGCGCGTCCGGCAGCGCGAGCATGTAGGCTCGATCGCAGGCGAGCGCGAGCTCGAGCAGAGTCCCCGCGAAACACGAACCCTCGTCGATCAGCGCGAACAGCGTCCGCGACGAGACGTCGAGGCGCGACAGCGTGCGACGCACGAAGCCGATGGTCTCGCGCACGAACCAGTGGTCCGCGTGTTCGAGGAGCCGCGCGTCGGAAGCGAGCACCGCGGCCGCATCGCCGGTGGTCTTCAGCACCCAGGTCCCGACCTCGAGCTCGTTGGTGCGCATCGACAGGATCGCGTCGTCGAGTTCGCGGGCCATCGCGAGCGGCCACCAGCCCGTGCCGGCCGCGACGATCGCGTCGATTCCGTCGGGCTGCGCACCGGACGGCGCCGCGATCGTGAAGGTCGCCACGCGCTTCGCGCGGTCGATGACGACGTCCACGTGCGCGTAGTGCAGGCCTTCGTCGTCGACCGTGCGCTCGAGCGGCGTCCACGCGACCGGACGACCGTCGGCTGGACGTTCGCTGCGCGCGGCCAGCGCCGCGGCGCGCTCGCCGACCTTCCGCGCGAAGGCGGCCGGCTTCGCGATGTCGTCGACCAGCCGCCACTCCTTGGCCCGCGCGCCGCGCACGCCTTCGGTCGTGGTGCAGAAAACGTCGGCTAGGTCGTGGCGCACGTGGCGCTTGTCGGTGACGCGGGTGAGGCCGCCGGTGCCCGGCAGCACACCGAGCAACGGAACCTCGGGAAGACTGACGGCCGACGAGCGATCGTCGACCAGCAGGATCTCGTCGCAGGCGAGCGCGAGCTCGTAGCCGCCGCCGGCGCAGGCGCCGTTGACGGCCGCCAGGAACTTCAGGCCCGAGTGCGCGCTGCTGTCCTCCAGTCCGTTGCGCGTCTCGTTGGTGAACTTGCAGAAGTTGACCTTCCAGGCGTGCGACGAGACGCCGAGCATGAAGATGTTGGCGCCCGAACAGAAGATGCGGTCCTTCAGGCTCGTCACCACGACGGTCCTCACCTCGGGATGCTCGAAGCGGATGCGGTTGACCGCGTCGTTCAGCTCGATGTCGACGCCGAGGTCGTAGCTGTTGAGCTTGAGCTTGTAGCCGGGACGGATGCCGGCGTCCTCGTCGATGTCCAGCCCGAGCGTCGCGATCGGCCCGTCGAAGGTCATCGACCAATGCCGGTATCGCGACGGATCGATGCGGTAGTCGACGGCCGCGACCGGCGCGTTGGCGGCAGGCTGTCCCGGGTCGCCGACGACGGTTGCCGGCGGCCCGTGCGGCACGTCGGCATCGGGATTGATCGCGGAGGGGGTGACCAGGGCTTCCATGCTCGTCTCCTGTCGTTCGCTTCTTCGATCCTCGAGCGGCACGCCACGCG
>CALMOR010000006.1:18530-24981 GCA_937872165.1 uncultured Burkholderiales bacterium
TTGTTCTTTTGTGTTTGTTTTTTTTTTTCCTCTTGGGTCACGCATGGGTTGCCACGACAACAGGCAGCATACTGCCGGTCTTCGGACGAAATGTCAAACGATCCTTGCACTTTATTGCATGTCTCCGCTTCCCAGTCCGATCGGACGTCCGAGCGCTCGCGACAGCTCCGCGACGAGGCCCGCATACGCCTCCTCGAGCGTCCTGCCCGACGTGTCGAAGGTCAGGTCCGCCTTGCGATAGAAGGCCGCGCGGCCGGCGAGGATGCGTTTCAGGTCCTCCATCGCCTCGCTGTTGCCGGCCATCGGCCGCGTGTCTCCCTGCGCGACAACGCGCTGCATGTGCTCGCTCGGCGCCGCCGTCAGCCAGACCGTGAAGCAGTGCGACAGCAGGAGGTTGAAGGTCGCCGGGTCGGAGACGATGCCGCCGGGCGTCGCGATGACCGACTCCGGATGGCGCGCGACGACGTCCTCCAGCGCCCGCCGCTCGTAGCGGCGGTATGCCGCCGGGCCGAGCAGGTTGTGGATCTCGGTCAGGCCGTAGCCGGCCACGCGCTCGATCTCGCGGTTCAGTTCGATGAAGCTCGCGCCGAGGTCGTCGGCGAGGCGACGGCCGATGGTGGACTTGCCCGCGCCCCGCAAGCCGACGAGCGCGATGCGTTGTCTGCGAGCTTCCGGCAGGACCGACGTGCCGAAGAGATCGGCGAGCGCCAGCCGTGCGCGGCGCAGGTCCTTGTCGTCGCGACCGTGCAGCAGGTCGCGGATCAGCAGCCGCTCCGGCGCCTCGCCTTCGTCGCCGAGCAGGTCGGCGGGCATGCAGTCGAGCGCGGAGGCGACCTGCCGCAGCACGAGGATCGATGCGTTGCCGAGACCGAGTTCGAGATTGGCGAGGTGGCGTTCCGATACCGACGACGCCTGCGCCAGCGAACGCCGCGTGATGCCCTTGCGGGCGCGCTGCGAGCGCACCCGCTCGCCGACCGCGACGAGGAAGGGTTCGCGGCCGGAGGCATCGGAGGCGGTGTCGTCGGCCGGCACGACCTGATCGTTCATCGGCGCGTCGCTCGCAGTTTCGCGGATCGGCATGGGACGGGGCTAGCGGTGATGCGCATCTCCGGACAAACCCGCAACGTGCAATATAGTGCTTGACGGTGTCGGACGGCGACGCTAAGTTTCCGGCAATCACGTGAATTATTCAACATGCACGGTCGCGCCGACCCCGGGACGAGTCGGAGGCAGCGGCGGAACAGTGGAGGAGATGCATGGAGACCGCGGCGTTGCCCGGCGAGCGCTTCAACTTCGCCCGACACCTCTTCGAGCAGAACGCGCAGCGTGCCGACAAGGTCGCCTACATCGACGACATCGGTCCGATGACCTATGGCGAACTCGAGTCGCGGGCTCGACGCGTGGCAGCGGCGCTGCGGGCGTCGGGGTTGCGGCGCGAGGACCGCGTGCTGTTGCTGATGCAGGACTGCAACGACTGGCCGGTGTCCTTCCTCGGCGCGCTGTACGCGGGCGTCGTCCCGGTCGCCATCAACACGTTGCTGACGGCGGCCGACTACGCTTACGTCCTCGGCCACAGTCGATCGCAGGCGGTGCTGGTGTCGTCGACGCTGCTGCCGGCACTGAAGGCGGCGATCGACCTGGCGCCCTGCGAGGTCGCGACGATCGTCGTGTCGCAGCCGATCGACCCGAGCACGGGCCTCGACGACTGGATCGAGACCGTGGCGCCGATGGAGAAGGCCGCCGACACCGTCGCCGACGACGTCGCGTTCTGGCTCTACTCGTCGGGCTCGACCGGTCGACCCAAGGGCACGGTCCACGCGCACGCCAGCCTCTACTGGACCGCCGAGCTGTACGCGAAGCCGATCCTCGCGCTCACCGAACGCGACGTGACCTTCTCGGCCGCCAAGCTGTTCTTCGCCTACGGGCTCGGCAACGCCCTCACATTCCCGCTGACCGTGGGCGCGACCGTGATCCTGATGGCCGAGCGCCCCACGCCCGCGGCCTGCTTCGAGCGCATGACCGTGCATCGGCCGACCGTGTTCTTCGGTGCGCCGACCGGCTTCGCCGGGATGCTCGCTTCGCCGGCGCTGCCGCCGCGTGAACGGGTCGCGCTGCGCATGTGCTCGTCTGCGGGCGAGGCCCTGCCGCGCGACATCGGCGAACGCTTCACGGCCCATTTCGGTTGCCACATCATCGACGGGATCGGCTCGACCGAGATGCTGCACATCTTCCTGTCGAACCGGCCCGACGACGTGCGCTACGGCACGACCGGCAAGCCGGTCGACGGCTACGAGGTCGAGCTGCGCGACGAACAGGGACGCGTGATCGACGGGGCCGATCGCGTGGGCGACCTCTACATCAAGGGGCCGAGCGCCGCGCTGATGTACTGGACCGATCGAAGCAGGAGCCGCGAGACCTTCCAGGGTCACTGGACCAAGAGCGGCGACAAGTACCTGCGCGATGCCGACGGCTACTACGTCTACGCGGGCCGCAGCGACGACATGCTGAAGGTCAGCGGCCAGTACGTGTCGCCGTTCGAGGTCGAGTCGACGCTGATGGAACATCCCGCGGTGCTCGAAGCCGCGGTGATCGGCGTGCCGGACGAGAACGGTCTGACGCGCACCAAGGCCTACGTCGTCGCGAAGGCCGGCGGCGCCGTTCCGGCGACCCTCGGCGACGAACTGAAGGCCTTCGTCAAGACCCGGCTCGCGCCGGTCAAGTACCCGCGCGAGATCGAGTTCGTCGACGAGTTGCCGAAGACAGCGACCGGGAAGATCCAGCGCTTCAAGCTGCGCGAACGGTCGAGCCCGGCGGCGACCGGATGACCGACCATCCGCGCATCGCGGTCGATGCCGGTGCCGATGCCGGCGCCGACGGAAGCGTGCTCGACATCGAGTACCGCCGCATCGACGGCCCCTCCGCGTCGCCGCTGATGGTCTTCCTGCACGAGGGCCTCGGCTCCGTGTCGATGTGGAAGGACTTCCCCGACCTTCTGTGCGCGGCGGGCGGACTGCGCGGCCTCGTCTACTCGCGGCCCGGTTACGGGCGGTCGACACCGCGCCCGCCGGACGCGCGGTGGCGTCCCGACTTCATGCACGTGCAGGCGCGACGCGTGCTGCCCGCGCTGCTGGCCGCGCTCGGTGTCGACGTCGACGCCGACCCGCCGTGGCTCTTCGGCCACAGCGACGGCGGCTCGATCGCGCTGATCCACGCGGCGACCTATCCGTCGCGCGTCGCCGGCGTCGTCGTGCTCGCACCCCACCTCGACGTCGAACAGGGAGGCCTCGACAGCATCGCGACCGCGCGCGAGGCCTATCTGCGGACCGACCTGCGCGACAGGCTCGCGCGCCATCACGCGGACGTCGACTCGGCCTTCTGGGGATGGAACGACGTCTGGCTCGCACCGTCGTTCCGGAGCTGGAACATCCGCGCGCTGCTAGCGGACATCGCGTGTCCGGTGCTCGCGATCCAGGGCCACGACGACCGCTACGGCACGATGGCCCACATCGACGGCATCGCCGACGTGGTGCCCGGTACCGAGTTGCTGAAGCTCGACCGCTGCGGCCACTCGCCGCATCGCGACCGAGCCGCGGACGTGCTCGAAGCGACCGTACACTTCGTCGCTGCGAACGGCCGACGAGGTCGGGAAGCCGTCCGTTCCGCGTCCGTGCGGCAGCCGCATCGCAGAACCATCTGAACGGGGAGATCCTCATGCAACGACGCACTACGGCGCTCGGCGCCCTGCTGCTCACCGGCGCCGCGACGCTCGCGGGCTTCGCGGTCCCGACGGCCGCACAGGCCCCGAAGGTCAAGATCGGCTTCATGCTGCCTTACACCGGCACCTACGCCGCGCTCGGCAACGCGATCGAGAACGGCTTCCGCCTCTACGTCGACGAGCAGGGCGGCAAGCTCGGCGGCCGCGAGGTCGAGTACGTCAAGGTCGACGACGAGTCCGAGCCGTCGAAGGCCACCGACAACGTCAACAAGCTGATCAAGCGCGACAACGTCGACGTGCTGGTCGGCACCGTGCATTCGGGCGTGGCCCTCGCGATGGCCAAGGCCGCGAAGGACAACAACACGCTGCTGATCGTCCCGAACGGCGGTGCCGACGCGATCACCGGCCCGATGTGCGGCGTCAACATCTTCCGCAGCTCGTTCTCGAACTGGCAGCCGGCCTATGCGATGGGCGAGGTCGCCGCGAAGAAGGGTGCGAAGAAGGCCGTCACCATCACGTGGAATTACGCGGCCGGCACCGAGTCCACCAACGGCTTCAAGGAGGCGTTCGAGAAGAGCGGCGGCACGGTCGTCAAGGCGCTCGCCCTGCCCTTCCCCGGCGTCGAGTTCCAGGCGCTGCTGACCGAGATCGCGGCGACGAAGCCCGACGTGGTCTACGCGTTCTTCGCCGGCGGCGGCGCGGTCAAGTTCGTCAAGGACTATGCGGCCGCCGGTCTCAATCGCAGCATCCCGCTGTACGGGCCCGGCTTCCTCACCGACGGCACGCTCGACGCGCAGGGCGACGCCGCGCAGGGCATGTACACGACGCTGCACTATGCGGACGGCCTGAACACGCCGCGCGACAACGCGTTCCGACTCGCCTATGCGAAGACCTACAAGCTGCAGCCCGACGTCTACGCGGTGCAGGGCTACGACGCGGCGCAGATGCTCGCCATCGGGCTGAAGGCCGCCAACGGCGACGTGTCGAAGAAGCCGGAGATCGCGGCGGCCATCGAACACGCGCGCATCGACAGCCCGCGCGGTCCCTTCGCGATCAGCAAGGCGCACAACCCGGTGCAGGACATCTATCTGCGGCGTGTCGTCGGCAAGGAGAACAAGGTCGACAGCGTCGCGATCAGGGCGTTGAGCGATCCGGCTCGCGGATGCCGGAGCTAGGGACGCCGCCTCGATCTCGTCACGCCGGCGAAGACCGGAGCGCGAACGCGCGCCGCGGCGGCGAGCCGGCGACTCCGGTCCCGGCCTTCGCCGGAACGACAGGGCCCAGATGGACTTCCCCACCTTCCTGATCCAGTGCCTCAACGCCGTGCAATACGGCCTGCTGCTATTCCTCGTCGCGTCCGGTCTCACGCTGATCTTCGGGATCATGGGCGTGATCAACCTCGCGCACGGCAGCTTCTACATGCTGGGCGCCTATCTGGCCTACGCGCTGGCGCCGCTGGTCGACCGCTATCTGGGAGGCGGCTTCTTCGCGACGATCGTGGTCGGGGTCGCGCTCGCGGTCGCCTTCGGCTATGGGCTCGAATGGATCTTCTTCAGCTACCTCTACGAGCGCGAACACCTGCAGCAGGTGCTGATGACCTACGGGCTCATCCTCGTGTTCGAGGAACTGCGCAGCATCCTCGTCGGTGACGACGTGCACGGCGTGGCGACGCCGGACTGGATGACCGGCAGCATCCCGCTGTCGGACGTGATGATCTATCCGGTCTATCGCTTGTTCATCTCCGCGGTGTGCGCGATCGTCGCGATCGGGCTCTGGCTCGTGATGACGAGGACGCGGCTCGGCATGCGCATCCGTGCCGGCGCGACCGATCGCGAGATGGTGCAGGCGCTCGGCATCCCGATCCGCTTCCTGTACCGCGTGGTGTTCGCGATCGGCGTGGGGCTCGCCGCGCTCGCCGGCCTGGTCGCGGCGCCGGCGTCGTCGGTCTACCCGGGCATGGGCAACCAGGTGCTGATCGTCTGCTTCGTCGTGGTCGTGATCGGCGGCATCGGCTCGATCCGCGGCGCCTTCGTCGCGGCGCTGCTGGTCGGCGCCGTCGACACCTTCGGCAAGGTGCTCTTCCCGTCGCTCGCCGGCATGCTGGTCTATCTGCTGATGGCCGCGATGCTGCTGTGGAAGCCCCGAGGCCTCTTCGAGGCCGGATGATGCGCGACACCGTGAAGGCGGTCCCGGTGGCCGCCGCGTTCGTCGCGCTGGCCGTCTTCCCGACCTTCGGGTCGAGCTTCCATACCGACCTCGTCGGCAAGATCATGATCTACGCGATCTTCGCGATGAGTCTCGAGCTGCTGGTCGGTCGAGCCGGCCTGGTGTCGTTCGGACACGCGGCCTTCTTCGGCATCGGCGCCTACGCGGTCGCGCTCGTGACCGCACGGGTCGACGCGGCGAGCCTGTGGCTGGTGGTGTTCGCCGCGGTCGTCGCCGCGGGCGTCTACGCCGCGATCATCGGCGCGCTGTCGCTGCGCACGCGCGGCGTCTACTTCATCATGATCACGCTCGCGTTCGGCCAGATGGCCTTCTTCGTCTTCCACGACACGCCGATCGGCGGCGGCAGCGACGGCATCTACCTCTACTACAAGCCCGCGCTGACCTTCGGCGGCACGACGCTGGTCGATTTCGAGAAGGGTCCGGCGGTCTACTACGCGACGCTGGCCGCGCTGGTCGCGACCTTCGGCTTCCTCGCGGTGCTGGCGCGAAGCCGCTACGGCCGCGCGCTCG
>CALMOR010000006.1:24991-35068 GCA_937872165.1 uncultured Burkholderiales bacterium
GGTCGAACGAACGGCGCATGCGCGCCGCGGGCTTCGCGACCTATCCGTACAAGCTCTGTGCGTTCGTGCTCGGCTCGGTGATCGCTTCGCTCGCCGGCGTCCTCTTCGCGTTGAAGGACGGCGTCGTCAACCCCGAGCTGCTGGTCTGGAACCAGAGCGGCACCGTGCTGCTGATGATCATCCTCGGCGGACTCGGACACCTGCGCGGCGCGATGCTGGGCGCGCTGGTGTTCTCGCTGCTGCAGGAGCTGTATCAGTCCGAGGCGCTGTTCGGCGGCTTCGCGAAGCACTGGCAACTGATGCTCGGCCTGACGATCATCGCGTTCGTCGCGGCGCTGCCGCGCGGGCTCGTCGGCCTGTTCGGCCCATTCGCGAGACGGCCCGCGGCATGAGCGACGAAGTCCTCCTCGCCGCCGACGACGTGTGCCGCCACTTCGGCGGCCTGAAGGCCGTCGACGGCGTGTCGCTCGCTCTGACCCTCGGCACGCTGCATGCGGTGATCGGCACCAACGGAGCGGGCAAGTCGACGCTCGTCGACGTGCTGTCCGGCGAGCTCGCCGTCACGTCGGGCACCGTGACGCTGATGGGCCACGACGTCACGCGCTGGTCGCAACCGCGCCGGGCCCGCGCGGGCCTCGGCCGCAGCTATCAGCGCAACACGATCTTTCCGCAGTTCACGGTCTTCGAGAACTGCCGCCTCACCGCGCAGTCGCGCCGGCCGCGCGCATGGGACTGGTGGACGCCCGCGTCGCGCTGCGTCGACAGTCGCGCGGCCGCGGTGCGCGCGCTCGAGCGCGCCGGCCTCGCGTCGGTGGCCGACCGCGTCGCGGGCACGCTGTCGCACGGACAGAAGCGGCAGCTCGAACTCGCGATGTGCCTCGCGACCGATCCGCGGGTGTTGCTGCTCGACGAGCCGCTGGCCGGCATGGGTGCAGAAGAGAGCGAACGCATGCTGGCGCTGCTGGAGGAGCTGAAGGACGGCCATGCGGTGCTGTTGATCGAGCACGACATGGACGCGGTGTTCCGCGTCGCCGACCGCATCACCGTGATGGTGGACGGCCGCGTCGTCGCGAGCGGCGCGCCGGCCGCGGTGCGCGCGAGTCCCGAGGTGCAGCTCGCCTATCTCGGCGACGACGCGACCGACGGCGTCGCCGCATGAACGCGGCTGCGCTCGCAGCGGCGGCGCTGGTCGTCGCCGACGACGTCCACGCGCATTACGGCCAGAGCCATATCCTGCACGGCGTGTCGCTGGCGATCGCGCGCGGCGAGTCGGTGGGGCTGCTCGGCCGCAACGGCATGGGCAAGACCACGCTGATCCGCACGATGCTCGGCCTCCATCGCGCCAGCCGCGGCATCGTCCGGGTCGGCGGTCGCGACGTCACGCACGAGCGGGCCGATCGCATCGCACGACTCGGCATCGGCTACGTGCCCGAGGGCCGCGGCATCTTCCCGAACCTGTCGGTGCGAGAGAACCTGCTGATGGCGGCCCGTCCGCCTCGCGACCACGGTCGCGAGGCGTGGACGCTCGATCGCGTGCTGCGTACCTTCCCCCGCCTCGCCGAACGCATCGACAACGGCGGCGCCGCGCTGTCGGGCGGCGAGCAGCAGATGCTGGCGATCGGGCGGGCACTGATGCTGAACCCCGACATCGTCGTCCTCGACGAGGCGACCGAAGGTCTCGCGCCCCTGGTCGTGGCCGAGATCTGGAGGATCGTCGCGTCGATCCGCGCGAGCGGCATCGCGTCGCTGATCGTCGACCGCAACTACCGTGCGGTGCTGGCCCACACCGATCGCTGCGTGGTGCTGCAGAAGGGACGCGTCGTGCTCGAAGGCGGGTCGCGCGAACTGCGCGACGATGAGACACTCGCGAGCCACCTCGGCGTCTGAAGGCGCCGTCATGCACTCGCGAAGAGAGCCGGAGACCATGCACAGCTATCGACTCGAAAACTTCGGCAGGCCGCTCGTCGAAGCGACCGCCGCGACTCCCGTGCCGAGGGGCCACGAGGTCGTCGTGCGCGTCGGCAGCTGCGGCGTCTGCCACAGCGACGTCCATCTCGCGGACGGCTACTTCGATCTCGGCAACGGCGCGAAGGTCGGCCTCGCCAACAGCGTGTCGCCGCCGCGCACGCTCGGCCACGAGATCGCGGGCACCGTGGTCGCGGTCGGCGACGACGTCGACGGCGTCGCGCCGGGCGACGAGCGCGTCGTCTATCCGTGGATCGGCTGCGGCCGCTGCGCGACGTGCGCGGCCGGCGACGAACAGCTCTGCAATCAGCCGCGCGTGATCGGCATCAACGTCGACGGCGGCTTCGCCGACCACGTGCTGGTGCCGCACGAGAAGTACCTGTTCGACTACGCACCGCTGTCCGAGGAACAGGCCTGCACCTATGCGTGCTCGGGCCTCACGGCCTTCGGCGCGTTGAAGAAGGTTGCCGCCGCCTTCGCCGGCGACGCCGGCCGCAGGCTGCTGATCGTCGGCGCGGGCGGCGTGGGCCTGTCGGGCATCCGCATGGCCGCGCGGCTCGGACTGCCCGCGCCGATCGTCGCCGAGGTGGACCGGACCAAGTGGAGCATCGCGCGGGAAGCGGGCGCGATGGAACTCGTCGACCCGAAGGCCGACGGCGCCGCGCGTGCGCTGATGAAGTCCACCGGCGGCGGCGTCGACGCGGCGATCGACTTCGTCGGCGCCGGCGAGAGCTTCGCGTTCGGCTTCGGGGTGCTGCGCAAGGGCGGCCTGCTGGTGTCGGTGGGCCTCTTCGGCGGCGCCACCTCGTTGTCGCCGGCGATGATCGCGCTGAAGGCGGTGCGCGTGGCGGGCTCGTACGTCGGGTCGCCCGCCGAGATGCGCGAGATGATGGCGATGGCGCGCGCCGACGCGCTGCCCGAGCTGCCGCTCGCGCCCGTGCCGCTGAGCGCCGCGAACGCGACGCTCGAAGCCCTGAAGGAAGGTCGCGTGCGCGGCCGCGCGATCCTCAAGCCCTGACCGAAGGAGAGAAGCATGAACGCACCCGAGAAGATCGTCGCCGAGAACGTCGTCCCCTACGAAGACCTCTCGCTCTACATCGACGGTCGCTTCGTCAGCGGAGGAGGACGTCGCGAGCAGGACGTCTTCGATCCGGCGACCGACACCGTCATCGGCAGGCTGCCGCACGCGACGAGCGAAGACCTCGACGATGCGCTCGCCGGCGCGGCCCGCGCATTCGAGACCTGGAAGAAGACGTCGCCGGTCGAGCGCGGCAAGATCCTGCGCAAGGTCGCCGACCTCGCCCGCGAACGCGCGCAGACGATCGGCGCGAACATGACGCTCGACCAGGGCAAGCCGATCGCGGAGGCGGTCGGCGAGGTGATGATGTGCGCCGAGCACGCCGAGTGGCACGCCGAGGAATGCCGCCGCATCTACGGCCGTGTCATCCCGCCGCGCGTGGACGGCGTGCGCCAGCTCGTGCTGCGCGAGCCGATCGGCGTCTGCGCCGCGTTCACGCCGTGGAACTTCCCGTTCAACCAGGCGATCCGCAAGGTCCTCGCGGCGCTCGGCTCGGGCTGCACGATCGTGCTGAAGGGACCGGAGGACGCGCCGAGCGGCGTCGTCGCGCTCGCCCGTCTCTTCCACGACGCGGGGCTGCCGGCCGGCTGCCTCAACATCGTGTGGGGCGTGCCGCACGAAGTGTCGACCCACCTGATCAATTCGCCGATCGTGCGCAAGGTCTCGTTCACCGGATCGGTCGGTGTCGGCAAGCAGCTCGCCGCGATGGCCGGCTCGCTGATGAAGCGTTGCACGATGGAGCTCGGCGGTCATGCGCCGGTCATCGTCTGCGACGACGCGGACGTCGAGCGGGCCGCCGATATCCTCGTCGGCTTCAAGTTCCGCAACGCCGGCCAGGTGTGCATCTCGCCGACGCGCTTCTACGTGCAGCAAGGCGCCTACGACCGCTTCGTCGCGCGCTTCGTCGAGAAGACGAAGGCGATCAAGGTCGGCCCCGGCAGCGACCCGTCGAACCGCATGGGACCGCTCGCGCAGAAGCGTCGCATCCCGGCGTTCTCCGGCTTCATCGACGACGCGCATCAGCGCGGCGCGAGCATCCTGACCGGCGGCGCGACGATGGGCGACGCGGGCAGCTTCTATTCGCCGACCGTCGTCGCCGACCTGCCCGACGACAGCCGCATGATGAACGAGGAGCCCTTCGGTCCGGTGGCCGGCATGGTCCGGTTCAAGACCGTCGACGAGGTGCTGAAGCGCGCGAACGGCCTGCCCTTCGGACTCGCTTCGTACGCGTTCACGGGCTCATCGAAGAACGCGACCGCGATCGCCGACGGGCTCGAGGCGGGCATGGTGTCGATCAACCACATCGGGCTCGCGCTCGCCGAGACACCGTTCGGCGGCATCAAGGACAGCGGCTACGGCAGCGAGGGCGGGACGGAGACCTTCGACGGCTACCTGACGACGAAATTCGTGACGCAACTCGACTGACTTCCGACGACGACGATCGCATGAATTTTCATCTATCCGGAAGATGGGCTCTGGTGTGCGCGGCGAGCCGCGGTCTCGGCAAGGCCTGCGCGCGCTCGCTGGTCGCCGAGGGCGTCAACGTGGTGATCACGGCGCGCGACGCCGCGGTGCTCGAGCGCACCGCCGACGAACTGCGCGCGATCGATCCCGACGTGACCGTGCGGACCGCGGTCGGCGACATCACCACCGAGGCGGGTCGCGCCGATGCGCTCGCGGCCTGCCCGCAGGTGGACATCCTCGTCAACAACGCCGGCGGTCCGCCGCCCGGCGACTTCCGCGCCTGGTCGCGCGAGCAGTGGATCACGGCCCTCGACGCCAACATGCTGACGCCGATCGCGCTGATCAAGGCGACGGTCGACGCGATGGCCGAGCGTGGCTTCGGTCGGATCGTCAACATCACGTCGGGCGCGGTGAAGGCGCCCATCGCGACGCTCGGCCTGTCGAACGGTGCTCGCAGCGGTCTCACCGGCTTCGTCGCCGGACTCGCGCGCCAGCCGAAGCTGGCCGGCCGCGACGTGACCATCAACAACCTGCTGCCCGGCGCGTTCGACACCGACCGGCTGCGCAGCGCGACGCAGGCCGCGGCCGACGCCGAGGGCAGGCCGCTCGAGCTCGTGCTCGCCGATCGAAGCCGCGCCATCCCCGCGCAGCGCTTCGGCAATGCCGACGAGTTCGGCGCGTTCTGCGCGTTCCTTTGCAGCACGCAGGCCTCGTACCTCACCGGGCAGAACATCCTGCTCGACGGCGGCGCATACGGCGGGACCTTCTGATCGAGAGGGCTAGAGGGTGCGCGTCGCGGTCGGGATCACGCGGGCCGTGACGCCGCTCGTTCCCTCGACGACCGACAACGGCGACTTCGCGGCCCGGTGCGGAGGGCGATCGATCGGCCCGCCCCTCATCGCGGGGGGTGCCGATCGTTCGAGATCAGGACCAGCGCCGCGATCGACGCCGCTGCCGCGCAGGCCGCGCCCGCGAAGGCGGCCACATGGAGGCGCGAGCTGAACGCGGCCTGCTCTTGCGATACCGCGAACACGAAGCCAAGCAACGCGGTCGCGACCAGCCCCCCGATGCGGGCGAGCGCGCTGTTGAAGCCCGACGCGGCGCCCACGTGGTCGACGTCGACCGACGCGATGACGGTCGTCGTCAGCGGCGCGACGCAGATCGCCATGCCCACCGCGACGATCAGGCTGGGGGCAACACGTCGCGCCAGTAGTCGAGCGCTTCGCGGCCGATGCGTGCATACAACGCGAGGCCGACCGCGACGATCGCGCTGCCCGTCGCCAGCAACGGTCGACCGCCGACGCGCGCGGCGACGCGTCCCATCGGACGCGAGCCCGCGCCGATCAGCAACGGGATCGGCAGCATCGCGGCGCCCGCCTGCACCGCCGAGTAGTGGCCCAACCCGATCAGCGCGAACGGCAGCAGGACGATCAGCCCGCCGAGCGCCGCATACAACAGGAAGGTCAAGAGGCTGAGGCCGACGAACGCGCGCGTGCCGAAGAGGCCGAAAGGCATCATCGCCGCATCGCCACGACGTGCCTCGATCCACAGGAACCCGGCCAGCAGCGCGATACCGCCCGTGGTCGCGCCGATCAGCGCGAGCCGCGGCGTTCCCGCCTCCGCCGCCGCCGTCAGCGCCCATACCAGCGCGCCCAGGCCGAACGTGGCCGTCACTCCGCCGAGCCAGTCGAGCGACGGCGCGGCGCGCCGGTCGCGGCTCTCTTCGGCGTGGCGGAGCGCGAGCCAGATCGCGCCGGCTCCGATTGGGAGGTTGACGAGGAAGATCGGTCGCCAGCCGGCCAGATCGACGATCCATCCACCGACGACCGGACCGATGGCCCCTGCGACGGCGCCCGCCGCGGCCCAGGTTCCGATCGCACGGCCGCGCTCCTCGCCTTCGAAGTGCGCACCGAGGAGCGCGAGGCTGTTCGGCATCAGCAACGCGGCGCCGATGCCTTGCAGCGCCCGACCGGCGAGGAGCCACGGCAACGACGGCGCGAGCGAAGAGAGGACCGATGCGACCAGGAACGACGCGATGCCGAGCACGAAGAGCCGCCTGCGCCCGTAGTGATCGCCGCATGCGCCGCCGAAGAGGATCAACGCGCCGAGCGGCAGCAGATACGCGTTGATGGTCCACGCGAGCGATGCGGGCCCCGCGTCCAGGTCGCGCGCCAGTGTCGGCAGCGCGACGTTGACGACCGAGCCATCGATGAACGCGAGACTCGATCCGAGGACCGATGCCGCGATGATCGCTCCGCCACGCCCGGGCGACCTGCGCTCCGGCGAGCGTGCGGCGTTCGAGTCCTTGGGTCGCGCGACGGGGCTCATGAGGGTCGGCATGTGACGGAGACGGATCTTCGCCCGGAACGCCGACGAGGTCGATCTGGGAATCGAATTGCGTGTTTGAATGGAATACGAAACGGAATTTCGATTCGAGGATTCTCCGGAGTCGAAATGAAAGACGATAGGGCAATAGCAATCTCTTCGCTATCGGCTTTACCGAACATCGATAACTTCTTCTTTAAAGAGAACGGCTCGGGAATATTCGAATCGATCACGATGCCGATCACTCCGACCGATCGCTGCGGGCTTCGGCCGGTGACATCGCCTCCGAGAGTCGCCTCTCGGTGCTGTCGAACTTCTTTACGGTTTTGTTTCACGCAGATGCGTTGTACCCCGTAAACCCATGTGATTAAACGGATCGAAGGAATGGCTCGCTTATTGCTTCAGCGCATCATCAGGCTTGCGAGGATACGCGTTCGTGATTGCGGAGCGGTGGCGAAAGTGTAGTTCTTGCGTTGTCCGAGTGATGCGGTTCGGTTCGAATCATGCACTCCGTCGTTCGTCGTCGATGCGTCCTGCTTTGCTTGATCTCGGTTCAGTGGCTTTATCGGGTCCTGTAACGTTCGCCCGCTTCGATGCGGGCTTCTGGAGGCATTGAATGAACAAGAGATTTACGAAGCTGGCCGTGGCCGCCGCCATCGCCATGGTTGCGAGCACCGGTGCATGGGCGGCCGACGACATCTCGTCCGACGTGCTGCAACAGATGCAGGACATTTCCTCCTACAAGACGAAGTTCACGCCCGCGCAGAAGAAGATGGGTTCGGCGCTGGCGTTCGGCGTGTTGCTCTCCGACGGCGATCCGGGCGTCGCCTCGTTCAGCAATGCGATCGCCCCTCTCGGCACGAGCAACGACGTCAGCGCCTCGGCCAAATCGACCGGCGGCAACTCGTCGGGCATGGTCGCAGTCGACATCTATGCACCGGTCAGCGACGGCCTGAGCGGCGCCATCACCGCGTCGAGCGGCAAGATCCTCAGCACGTCGAGCCGCCTCGGCATCACGACCGCGTCGGTCCCGGTCTCGTCGCTGCTGTCGATCGCGTCGCGCGACGACGTCACGAAGATGCGCCTGTCGGCCGGCGCCCATACCAACGTCGGCGCGCTGACGTCGCAGGGCTATGTGGGCCACGGCGCGAACCGCGTCGTCACCGGCCTCGGCATCAACGGCACCGGCGTCAAGGTCGGCGTCCTGTCCGACAGCGCGACCGCGGCCCGCATCGCGGCGCTGAAGGCCAGCGGCGACCTCAAGCCGACGGCGACGGTGCTGCCGGGCCAGGAGGGCGAAGGCGAGGACGAAGGTACGGCGATGATGGAGATCGTGCAGGACATGGCACCCGGTGCGGACATCGTCTTCGCGACCGCGTTCACGAGCGAGAGCAGCTTCGCCGACAACATCCTCGCGCTGGCCGCGGCCGGCTGCAAGGTGATCGTCGACGACGTCACCTACTTCGACGAAGGCGTGTTCCAGGACGGCATCGTCGCGCAGGCCGTCAACACGGTGACGGCGCAAGGGGTGACCTACTTCTCGTCGGCCGCCAACAGCGGCAGCCTGACCAAGGGCACGAGCGGCACCTGGGAAGGCGACTTCAACGGCAACGGCAACGGCACCGCGCCGCTGGTCGGCGCGGGCGTCATCCACAACTTCGGCACGTCGACCGCGCCGCAGAACTTCGACCGCCTGACGGTCGCGACCAACTTCATCATCCTCAACTGGTCCGATCCGCTCGGCGCGAGCAACAACGACTACGACCTGTACGTGCTCAACGCCGCCGGCACCGCCATCCTCGCCGCGGGCGTCGACGTGCAGGACGGCACCGTGCCGCAGGACCCGCAGGAGATCGTCTACCTCAACGACGGCAACACGAGCTTCCCGGTCAACTCGCGGATCGTCGTCGCCAAGTCCTCGGGCGCGACGCGTGCGCTGCACGTCGACACGGAGCGCGGCGCGCTGTCGATCGCCACGGCGGGCGCGACCTTCGGCCACAACGCCGGCGCCAACACGAACTCGATGGCGGCGACCTACTGGAACAGCGCCAGGACCGGCGCCCGTCCGTTCACCGGCGCGGCGAACACCAACGAGACCTTCAGCTCCGACGGCCCGCGCAAGATCTTCTACAACCCGAACGGCACCGCGATCACCCCGGGCAACCTGCTCTTCGCGACCAACGGCGGCACCACGCTGCAGAAGCCCGACTTCGCGGCGGCCGACGGCGTGCAGACCAAGACGCCGGGCTTCCTGCCGTTCTTCGGCACGTCGGCCGCGGCGCCGCACGCCGCGGGCATCGCTGCGCTGATCCTGCAGGCCAAGCCGAACTACACGCCGGCGCAGGTCAAGGCCGCGATGCAGGCGACCGCGCTCGACTCGATGGCTCCCGGCGTCGATCGCGACTCGGGTTACGGCGTCATCGATGCCTATGGAGCGGTCCAGTACGCGATCGCACATTGACGAAACGGACGAGGGCGGATCGATGCATCGGTCCGCCCACGCCAGGGATTCACGAAACGGAGCACGACCATGAAGTTGAAGCACGCAGTGAGCCAGTTCCTGATCGCCGCCGGCCTGTTCGCGGCAGCGATCGACATCGCCGAGGCGTCGTTGACCGACACCATCGGCAACTATCGCGGCACGCAACAGGGCCGCCTGTCACGCAACGGGATCCCCCAGACCTGGGACCACGACGAAGCGACCCCGGCCACGATCAATCCGGGAGTCACGTACTACTACTCGACATATGCGCTCAACGTCACGTCGCTGAACTACATCGACATCAGTTTCGATTCGACGTCGGCCAATACCTTCCTGTCGGTCTATCAGGGGAGCTTCAACCCGCTCAACCTGCAGGCCAACTTTCTCGGCGACCCGGGGACCTCCGGCGACTACTTCGGCACCGACCCCCTCTTCACCGATGTCGTCGCCGCGCTGAACAGCACGCTGATGCTCGTCGTGACGACCACCAACGGCGGCACCAGCGCCCTCGGCGATCCGTTCACGCTGCTGGTCTCGGCGTATCCCGACGGGACCTTCAACAGCCCGCCGGTCGAACTGCAGCCGCTTCGCGTCCCCGAGCCGTCGACGCTGCTGCTGTGCTTCGCGCCGCTCGCGCTCGTCGCTGCGCGTCGCACGATGAAGCGTCGTGCGGCCAGCGGCGACATGGGCGTCGCGGCCTGATCGTCGCGAAGATGCGGACGGACGTCCCTCCGATCGGCTGATCCCCGAGCGAAGGCGACAG
>CALMOR010000006.1:35078-37195 GCA_937872165.1 uncultured Burkholderiales bacterium
GCCCCTCGTCGTTTCCGCCGTTCCTGTGTTTTCATCGTTCACGTCGTTCGTCGTTCACCTCTGCGACGGTCGAGCGCGTTGGACCGTTCGACAAGGTACGCGCGTTCGTCGTCGGTCGACGGTCGGCCGAGCACGGCGTTGCGGGAAGGGAAGCGCCCGAAGCGCAGGATGATGTCGCGATGCTCGTTCGCGGAGCGCACGGCGCGCGGATCGTCGAGCGTCGCGAAGAGCTCGACCGAACGCTGCTGCATCCGGGGATCTTCGCTGTGCATCAGCGGCATGTAGAGGAAGTGACGTCGCGCCGACGGCAACTGCGCGTCGAGACCACGGTCGAGCGCGTCGATCGTCGAGGCCAGTGCCGCCGCATCGCAGGCGAAGGCGCGTGCGGAGCCGCGATGCAGGTGGCGCGAGAACTGGTCGAGGACGATGACCACCGCGAGATGTCCGCCCGCGTCGAGCGTCGTGCTGTCGGGCGGGCACGGCGCGAGCGTGCGATGAAGGTCGGCGAAGCGGGAACGGACCGCGTCGTCGACCGCCGCTGCGGCGCTCCACCAGTCCGCTGGGCGCAGTTCGTCGAACCAGAAACGCAGGACCGCATCGCTCCATTTCATCGAACGCCGCTCCGTCGGCGGGCGGGACGACCGCGATGACCGACATCGATATCGGACGGTGCGCGCCTCTTCACGACCACGATCGGCACTACGCTGCTCCTCTTTCGAGCTTGCGGTGACCGCGATGACGACGAGCCAGGACGTAGCGTTCGAATTGACCGGATGGATCGCCGGCACGGTGCGGCCGCTCCACGAAGGCGTCTACGAGCGCAGGGTCTCCGACGGATCCTTCAGCTGCTGGAACGGCCTCGCGTGGAACGAGGACGCGGCGACCGCGGCCGAAGCGAGCACGAAGAGCGTGCCGAGTCGCGACCAGAACGCGTCGTGGCGCGGACTGACGTCTCCGTCGGCGCTGCCGTGCGCGACCTGCGGGGGACATACCATCGTCGACCGCGGGCAGCACGAGGAGACCGACGAGGATCTGCTCGGCGAGTGTCCCGACTGTTGAGTCGCCGCGTTCAAGCCGCAGCCGCTCGATAGTCGAGCTTCTTCATCGCGGCCGCGAGCGTCTGGCGGGTCTTGCCGTACGCCGCCCAGGGGTCGGCCTTCTCGAACGACAGGTACTCGCGCGCCGTGCCGACGGTCCATTGTGCGCCCGACTTCAGCGTGTCGAGCGCGTCCCAGCCGACCGGCATCGAGACGCCCATGCCCGGTCTCGCTCGCGCGGAGAACGCCACCGCGGTGGTCGCGCCATGGCCGTTGCGAAGATAGTCGACGAAGATGCGGCCGACGCGATTCGTCCCGCCCGACTTCGCGACGAAGCGTTCGGGGATCGTCTTCGCGAGATGCTGGACCACCGCCTGCGAGAAGCCCTTCACCGTGTCCCAGCCTTCACGCGGCGTCAACGGCACGACGAGGTGGAGCCCCTTGCCGCCGCTGGTCTTGAGAAAGGCCACGAGTCCGAGTTCCTCTAGGATGGTCCGGGTCAGCGTGGCGGCTTCCTGCACCTCTTTCCAGCCGACGCCTTCGCCGGGATCGAGGTCGAAGATCATCCGGTCCGGCTTGTCGATGGCCGCCGACTTCGCGTTCCAGGTGTGGAACTCGATGGTGTTGTACTGCGCGGCCGACAGCAGCGCTTCCTTCGTGTCGATCTCGATCAGCGCGGCATGTCCTTCCCACAACGACGCGGCGAGCTGCGTGATGCCGGCGATCTTCGCCTCCATGTGCTTCTGGAAGAACAGCTCGCCGCCGATGCCCGACGGCCCGCGCACGAGCGACACCGGTCGACCCTTCAGATGCGGCAGGATCCAGTCGGCGATGCTGTCGTAATAGCGCACCAGGTCGAGCTTGGTCGTACCGGTGGACGCATCGATGACCCGCTCCGGGTTGCTGACCCTGATGCCCGATACCGCGCCCTTCGCGGCCGGCTCTTTCTTCGCGGCGACGGACTTGTCGACGCTCGCCGCCTTCCTGGAAGCCGCGGCGGTGCGCGCTTCCTTCGGCGGATCGCTCGGACGCTCGCGAACGACCGAGCGCGGCGGCTTGTCGGTGCGCAGACCCTGGAAC
>CALMOR010000006.1:37205-41554 GCA_937872165.1 uncultured Burkholderiales bacterium
GGCGCAGATGGCCGTCGGGCGTCCAGTCGGAGAACGAGACCTCGGCCACGAGTTCGGGCTTGACCCAGTGCTCGGTCCCGGGCACCCGCCGCGACCAGCGGTTCTGCTTGACCGATCCGGTCTCGAACGGCGAGCGGTCGACCTCGAGCGGTACGAGCTTCTGCTTCAGGTCGCGCGCCGTCTCGAGCGTCCACCCGGTGCCCATCGCACCGGCGTAGCGCAGCTTGCCGTCGTCGTAGACGCCGAGGAAGAGGTTGCCGATCTCGCTCGAAGAGTTGCTGCGGTCCGTGTAGCCGCCGATGACGAACTCCTGCCGCTGGCCGCACTTGAGCTTCAACCACTGCTCGTTGCGCGTGGACGCGTACGGCGCGTCGCGCCGCTTGACGATGACGCCTTCGAGGTGCATCGCACATGCGGCCTTCAGCACTTCTTCGGGACTCGCGGGGAAGTCGTCGCTGAAGCGGATACGTGGATGCGCGGCACGCTCCACGACCGCCTTCAGCACCGCACGGCGCTCCCATAGCGGGACCGCCCGCAGGTCGTAGCCGCCGAGGTAAGGCGCATCGAAGAGGAAGTAGGTGATGCCTTCGCTCCGCGAGCGATCGATCGCGTTCTGCAGCGCATTGAAGTCCTGCCCGCCCGCGTCGTCGAGCACGACCATCTCGCCGTCGAGCCAGCCCTCGTCGAGTCCAAGCGCCTCGACCGACTTCGCGAGCGACTCGAGCTTGTCGGTCCAGTCGTGGCCGTTCCGCGTGATCAATCGGGCCTCGCCCTTCGAGAGGCGCGCCAGCACACGGTAGCCGTCGAACTTGGCCTCCACCGACCACGCGTCGCCGGTCGGCGGCGTCTTCGTCAGCGTCGCGAGTTGCGGTGTCAGCGTCGCGGGCAGCTTCGCCTTCCTCGCTGCGCGGGGAATGGTGCCGATGCCGACCTCGGTACCCCCCTCGGTCGGCGCGGTCGCGGGCGGCACGGACTTCGGCTCGCGCTCCTCGACGAGACCGAGCGGCTTCTCCACGACGCTGTCGGGCAGCGCCGTGACGACGTCGTACGCGGCCGTGTCGCGCGCCCAGTCGTCGCGCTTCTTGAAGAGCAGCCATGCATCCTGGCGATCGCCCGGCTTCGCGATGCGGACCAGTTCCCAGCGACCCGCGAGCTTCTCGCCGTGCAGATCGAAGACGACCTTGCCGCTCCGCATCCCGGCCTCGGGATCCCCGACCGGCTCCCACGTTCCGCGGTCCCAGACGATCACGGTCCCGGCGCCGTACTGCTTGTCGGGGATGCGTCCTTCGAAGCCGCCGTACGAGACCGGGTGGTCCTCGACGTGGATCGCCATGCGCTTGACCTTCGGGTCGAAGCTCGGGCCCTTGGGTACCGCCCAGCTCAACAGCACACCGTCGAGCTCCAGCCGGAAGTCGTAGTGCAGGTGCGACGCCCAGTGCTTCTGGATCACGAACGACAATCGGCCGCCGCCCTGCGCCCGTGCGCCCGAGGGCTCGGGCGTCCTCGCGAAATCGCGTTTCGCGTTGTATTTCGCGAGCGGCGGCGACGCGCTCATGCGGCCCGCTTGCGCGCCGCCTTCTTCGCCGTCTTCCGGGCGGCGGGCCGGTCGGCTGCTTCGTCGTCGGCCGTCGTGTCGCGAGGCGGCGACGATCCCTTGCGACGGCCGAGACTCTGCCTGAGCAGCGCCGTGAGGTCGATGACGTTGCTGGTGGCCGGCTCGTCGGCCGACTCCAGCGGCTCGACCTTCTCGGTCTTGCCCGCTTCCACCCGTCGCTGGATCAGCGCCCGCACGGCGTCGGCGAAGTGGTCGGTGTAGCTCGTCGCATCCCAGGCCACCGTCATGTCGCCGATCAACTGCTCGGCCATCTTCAGTTCGGCGTCCTTGAGGTTCGCCGCCTTCTTGCCGGCGGCGGGCAGCTGCAGGTCGCCCATCTCGCGGATCTCGTTCGACCATCGAAGGGTGTTCAGCACGAGGCCCGCGCCCGAAGGGACCAGCGCGGCGAGATGCTCCTTGGTATGCATGACGACCCGCGCGATGCCGATCACGCCCGAGGACAGCATCGCCTCGCGCAGCAGCGCATACACCTTCTCGCCCTTGTTCGTCGGCTCGAGGTAGTACGGCTTCTCGAGGTAGACGAAGGGAATCTCCGGCGCCTGGACGAAGCCTTCGATCTCGATCGTCTGCGTCGTCTTCGGGTAGGCCGCCCTGATCTCGTCGTCGCTCAGGATCACGTAGTCTCCGTCGTCCTGCTTCACGCCCTTGACGATGTACTCGCGCTCGATCTCCTTGCCGGTGCGCTTGTTGATGCGCTTGTAGCCGACCGGGTCCATCGAGCGCTTGTCGAGCCAGTCGAAGTCGATGCCGCTCTCCGACGATGCGGGATAGAGCGCGACGGGGACGTGGACCAGCCCGAAGCTGATCGCGCCCTTCCAGATGATCCGTGGCATGCGGGCCGTTCCGTTGGTCGTTCAGAAGATGGAAGCCTGCACGAGTTTCGCGAGGCCGCGCGATTTCGCCAGTCTCCGCCGTCGACGGGACCGTCGCCGTAGGAGCAGCCGCTGGCGCCGTATAGGAAAGGGACGAACCGTCGACGTCCCGCGGTGCGGCGACGGCCGGTGCCGAGGCTCGCTGTGGCAGTCGTCGGGAGGCTAAAGCCGCACGCCCCCGGTTCGCGCCGACGCGTCCCCGTGTACCGTTCGGGCATGAAGATCCCACCGAGGCTGCAACCGTTGCTCGACGACGGCCTGATCGACCGCGTCGTGCGCCAGCTGATGAGCGGCAAGGAGGCCGCGGTCTATGTCGTCGAGTGCGACGGCCCCGACGGCAGCGAGACCCGTTGCGCGAAGGTCTACAAGGACGCGCAGCAGCGCAGCTTCCGTCAGGCCGTCGACTACACCGAGAACCGCAAGACCAAGAACAGCCGCGAGGCGCGCGCGATGAACAAGGGCAGCGCGTTCGGTCGCAAGGTCCGCGAACAGGCGTGGCAGAGCGCCGAGGTCGATGCGCTGTACCGGCTGGCCGCCGCCGGCGTGCGCGTGCCGCGTCCGTTCAACTTCCTCGAAGGCGTGCTGCTGATGGAGCTCGTCGCCGACGCCGACGGCAACGCGGCCCCGCGCCTCAACGACGTCGCGTTCACGGCCGACGAGGCGCGCCGTCACCACCGGACCCTGCTCGACGAGGTCGTGCGCATGCTGCTCGCCGGCGTGATCCACGGCGACCTGTCGGAATTCAACATCCTCGTCGCGGCCGACGGACCGGTCATCATCGACCTGCCGCAGGCGGTCGACGCGGCCGGCAACAACCATGCGAAGGCGATGCTCGATCGCGACGTCACCAACCTCGCCAACTACTTCGGCCGCTTCGCACCCGAACTGCTCGGTAGCGACTACGGCAAGGAGCTGTGGGGTCTGTACCAGAGCGGCACGCTCGCGGTCGGCATGCCGCTCACAGGACGCGTCGCGGCACCGCGCGGCGAGGTCGACCTCGGCGGACTGATGGACGAGATCGAGGACGCGCGCTTCGAGGAAGAAGCGCGTCGGCTGCGCAGCGTGCAGACCGAAGGTCGATGACGATGGACGCCCCGTTGCCGACCTACGACGACGTCGCAGCCGCTGCCGCGCGCATCGCGGGTCATGCGCATCGCACGCCGGTGCTGACGTCGCGCACCGTCGACGCGTCGATCGGTGCCTCGGTCTTCTTCAAGTGCGAGAACCTGCAGCGCATGGGCGCGTTCAAGTTCCGCGGCGCGTTCAACGCGTTGTCGTGCTTCGATCGCGAGCAGCGTCGCGCCGGCGTGGTGGCTTTCTCGTCGGGCAATCACGCGCAGGCCGTCGCCCTCGCGGCGCGGTTGCTCGAGATGCCGGCCACGATCGTGATGCCGCACGATGCGCCGGCGTCGAAGGTCGCGGCGACGAAGGGTTACGGCGGCACCGTCGTGTTCTACGACCGCTACAGCGAAGACCGCGAGGCCCTCGGCCGCCGGCTCGCGGACGAACAAGGGATGACCCTGATCCCGCCGTACGACCATCCGCACGTGATCGCCGGTCAGGGAACCGCGGCCATGGAGCTGTTCGAAGAGACGGGACCCCTCGACGCGCTCTTCGTGTGCCTCGGAGGCGGCGGACTGCTGGCGGGCTCCGCACTCGCGACCCGCGCGCTCTCGCCTGCGACGCGGCTCTACGGCGTCGAGCCGGCCGCGGGCGACGACGGGCAGCGCTCCTTCCGCAGCGGCGAGATCGTCCACATCGACACGCCGGTGACGATCGCCGACGGCGCGCAGACCCAGCATCTGGGCGCCTACACCTTCGCGATCATCCGCCGCGACGTCGACGACATCGTCACCGTGGAC
>CALMOR010000006.1:41564-61987 GCA_937872165.1 uncultured Burkholderiales bacterium
CATGCGCTTCTTCGCATCGCGGATGAAGATGATCGTCGAGCCGACCGGCTGCCTCGGCTTCGCCGCGATCCGCGAGCATCGCGAAAGCCTCGCGGGTCAGCGCGTGGGTGTCATCGTCAGCGGCGGCAACGTCGACCTCGCACGTTTCGCGTCGCTGGTCGCGGGATGACGGCGCGCGGCGGCCTTCACGCCGCGACGGTCTGGCGCACCGCGTGTTCCCACCGCTTCATCAGCCCCTCGGCCTGCTCGTGCGGCATGGTCGGCACGAAGGTCCGGTCCGCGCGCCACAGCGTCGACAGCTCGGCCTCGTCGGTGTAGACGCCGGTCGACAGGCCCGCCAGATACGCGGCGCCGAGCGCGGTGGTCTCGGTCACCGCCGGACGCACGACCGGAATGCCGAGCAGGTCGGCCTGGAACTGCATCAGCAGGTCGTTGACGCACGCGCCGCCGTCGACCCGCAGCTCGGCGACCGGTCGCCCGCCCGACGCGACGACGTCCCGGCTCATCGCCTGCAGCAGGGCCGCGCTCTGGTAGGCGATGCTCTCCAGCGCGGCCCGCGCGATATGAGCGACCGTGGTCCCGCGCGTCAGGCCGGTCAGCGTGCCGCGCGCGTCGGCCCGCCAATAAGGCGCACCGAGTCCGGTGAAGGCGGGCACCATCATCACGCCGCCCGCGTCGGGCACGGTCTCGGCGAGCGCCTGGACGTGGGCGCTGCCTTCGATGGCCTTCAGTCCGTCGCGCAGCCACTGGACCACCGCGCCGCCGACGAAGACGCTGCCCTCCATCGCATAGCAGGGCACCGCGTCGCGCTGCGCCGCGCTGGTCGTGACGAGACCGTTCCGCGACGTCTCGAACGCGCGGCCCGTGTGCATCAACAGGAAGCAGCCGGTACCGTAGGTGTTCTTCGCCATGCCGGCCTCGAAGCAGGCCTGGCCGAACAGCGCGGCCTGCTGGTCGCCCGCGACACCGCCGACCGGCAGGGCCGTGCCGAGCAGGTCGCGGTCGATGTCGGCGAAGTGACAACTCGACGGCCGCACCTCGGGAAGGAGCGACGCCGGGATGTCGAGCGCGGCGAGGAGGTCGTCGTCCCAGCGGTTGCGGCGGATGTCGAAGAGCATCGTGCGCGACGCGTTGCTGACGTCGGTGAGATGCACGCGGCCCGAGGTCAGCTTCCACAGCAGCCACGTGTCGATCGTGCCGAACGCGAGTTCGCCGCGGGCCGCACGCGTTCGCGCGTCGGGCACGTGATCGAGCAGCCAGCGCAGCTTGGTCCCCGAGAAGTAGGCGTCGACGACCAGTCCGGTCCTCTCGCGCACGAGGTCGACGAGGCCGTCCGCGCGCAACCGCGCGCAGAGATCCTCGGAGCGGCGGTCCTGCCACACGATCGCCCGATGGAGCGGCTCGCCGGTCCGCCGGTCCCACAGGACCGTGGTCTCGCGCTGGTTGGCGATGCCGACCGCGGCGACGTCCGCGGCCTTCAGCTTCGCGGTGGCGAGGACTTCGCGCGCGGTCGCGAGCTGCTGCGTCCAGATCTCCTCGGGGTCGTGCTCGACCCATCCGGGTCGGGGATAGGCCTGGCGCAGCTCGCGCTGCGCCACGGCGACCATGCGGCCGTCGCGGTCGAACACGATGCTGCGCGAACTGGAAGTGCCCTGGTCGAGAGCGAGCAGATAGCGCATCGAGCCTCCGTCGGGCCCCGCACGATACGCGATGCGCGACGCGGTCAGCGCGCGGCCGGATCGTCGGGTAGGCCGTGGTCCCCGTCGTCCCACCCGCCGCCGAGCGCCTTGAACAGCGCGACCAGATCGGTCGACGCGGTGACGGTGCTCTGCGCGAGATCGAGCTCGGCCTGGCTCACCTGATGCTCGGCATTGAGCACGTCGATGTACGCGCCGAGTCCGCTCGTGTAGCGGTCGCGCGCGAGGTCGCGGCCGTGCTTGCTGTCGTCGAACTGCTTGTCGAGGTCGCTCGTGCGTCGCTGGTCCTGCGCGTACGTGAGCATCGCGTTGTCGACGTCGTGGAACGCGTTGAGCACGGTCTGCCGATACGTCAGGACCGCCTCCTGCGCCTGGAAGTCGGCCACCCGGACCTGCGAGCGCAGCTGGCCGCCCTGGAAGATCGGGATCGACAGCTGCGCGCCGATCAGCCCGAAGCGCGACGCCCAGTCGAAGAGGTCGGAAACCCGGTTCGACGACAGCGATCCGACCGCGCCGAAGCGCACGCTCGGGAACAGCGCCGCCTTCGCGACCCCGATGCGCGCGGTCGCCGCCTCGGCATCGGCTTCGCGTCGACGGATGTCCGGCCGGCGACGCAGGAGGTCGCCGGGCAGGCCGACCGGAATCGCGGGCGGCAGCGACGGCAGCCGTCCGCTCGCGACGCGCTCGTCGACGGCGCCGGGCGGCAGCGCCAGCAGCAGCGCGAGCCGGTTGCGGTTCGTCAGGATGCTCTGCTCGACCTGCGGCAAGCGGGCCCGCGCCGCCGAGACCTGCACCCGCTGCGTCGCCACGTCGGAGGTCGGCACGAGGCCCGCGCGATTGCGCGAATCGATCAGCGCCTGGAGGTACTCCTGCGACGCGATGTCCGCCAGCGTGATCGCGCGCTGGCGCTCGGCGCCGTGCAACGTCATGTAGGCCCGCGCGATCTCGGCGGCCATCGACACCATCGCGTCGCCTCGCTGGTCCTCCGCCGAGCGGACGGCGGCATCGGCGGCCTGCACGTTGCGACGGACGCGGCCGAAGAGGTCGGGCTCCCAGGTCGCGTCGAAGCCGACCTGGAACAGGTTGGTCGTGAAGCTCGCCGACGAACTCTCGCCGCCGCCCGATGCGCCGCTCGTCGAGCCGCCCGACGATCCGCCCAGCGCCTGTCCAATGCCGCCCGCACCGCTGCGCAGCCGACCCGCGACGCTGGTCGATTCGACCGACGGATAGAACGCACCGGCCGCCGCGTCGCGCTGCGCACGGGCTTCACCGATCCGCAGCGCCGCCTGCTCGACGTCGAGGTTCTGGTCCATCGCGGTGGCGATCAGCCCGTCGAGCACCGGGTCCTCGAAAACCGACCACCAGCGCCCCGCCTCTGCGCGGCCCGGCACCGCCCTGCTCGGCACGTCGGGCGCCACGCCGCGACCGTTCGCGGCGGCCCAGTCGTCGGGCACGTCGACCTTCGGCGGCCCCGGCTCGGGCCCCACCGCGCAGCCGGCGCAGGCCAGGGCGATCGACCAGGCGACGGTTCGGACGAATGTTCTAGTGGCCACCTTCGGCTCCCTTCGGCGGCGTCTTCAGGATCAGCGCGAACGGCGCGACGATCAGCGCCGCCATGCCGAACAGCCAGAAGACGTCGAAGTAACTCAGCGACTGGGCCTGCGCCTGGACCTGCGCCTGCGCGGTCGCGAGATCGATGCCGGCGAAGGTGCCGGGCAAGGTATCGAACGCGGACACGTGCTCGGACAGGCGCGCGTGGTGGACCTGCGTGCGCCACGCGAGCGCCGTCGTCGCGATCGACACGCCGACGCTGCCGCCGAGGTTGCGCATCAGGTTGATGATCGCCGACGCCTCGCTGTTCTTGTCGGGCGGGATGCCGACGTAGCCGGCGGTCGTCAGCGTGACGAAGAGGAACGGCAACGCCATGCTCTGGTAGACCCGCGCGAACGACAGGTCCATGAAGCCCATCTGCAGATCGAGATGCGCCGTGTGCAGGAACGCGAGGCCGGTCCAGACGAAGCCGACGAGCAGGAGGATCTTGCCCGGGACCTTCTTGCCGATCTGCCCGGCGATCGGCATCAGCAGCACCGCCGGGACGCCGCCGAGCGCGAGGGCCTTGCCGGCCTGGAACGCGTTGTAGCCGAGCAGCGTCTGGGCCAGCTGCGGGATGATCTGCGTCGTGCTGTAGAGCGTGAACCCGAGCAGGAACATCAGCACGCACGCGGTCGCGAACGAGCGAGTCTTGAAGAGCCGCACGTCGAAGACCGGCTGCGGATGGCGCAGCTCCCACCAGATCAGCGAGACCGCGGCGAACGCGGTCGTCGCCGCGAACAGCGTGATCTTCAGCGACGCGAAGCCGTCGTCCTGCTGGAAGCGGTCGAGCACGACCTGCAGGCAGCCGAAGGTCACCGCGACGAGGACGAAGCCGAGCCAGTCGGGGACGAAGTTGGCGCGGAACTTCTTCGTGTCGTCCTTGATCGCTTGCGGCTCGTCGACGAGCAAGAAGATCAGCGTTAGCGACAGGAGGCCGATCGGCAGGTTGATCAGGAAGATCCAGTGCCACGAATAGAAGTCGGTCAGCCAGCCGCCCAGCACCGGGCCCACCGCCGGCGCGACGATGACGGTGATGCCGTACAGCGCGAACGCGGCGGCGCGTTTCTGCGGCGTGAACGAGTCGGCGAAGATCGACTGCTCGGTCGGCGCGAGACCACCGCCGCCGATGCCCTGCAACACGCGGAACACCAGCATCATTCCGAGGTTCGGCGCCAGCGCGCAGAGGAACGAGCTGACCGTGAACAGCGCGACACAGATCATGTAGAAGCGCTTGCGACCGATCAGCTGCGACAGCCAGCCCGAGATCGGCAGCACGATCGCGTTCGAGATGAGATAGCTCGTCAGGATCCAGGTGCTCTCGTCCTGGCTCGCACCGAGCGAGCCGGCGATATGGCGCAACGCGACGTTGGCGATGGTCGTGTCGAGCACCTCCATGAAGGTCGCGATCGACACGACGACCGCGATCAGCCAGGGGTTGCGATCACCGGCTGCGGAACGCGGTAGCGAAGCATCGGCGGCCATCGCGGGCGCTCAGGGCAGCGTGACGTTCGGCGTGACCGACATGCCCGGTCCGACCACGTAGTCCTTCAGGCGGTCGTCCTCGAACACGATCTTGACCGGCACGCGCTGCACCACCTTGACGTAGTTGCCGGTCGCGTTCTCGGCCGGCAGCATGCTGAAGTAGGCGCCGGTCGCGCGCTGGATGCTGTCCACGTGGCCGCGGAACTTCACGTCGGGATAGGCATCGACGACGATCTCGACCGACTGCCCGGGCTTCATCACGGTTAGCTGGGTCTCCTTGTAGTTGGCCGTGACCCACAACGCGTCGCCGACCAACGCCATCAGCGACTGGCCGGTGTTGATCACGTTGCCCGGCTCGACGGTGCGGCGCGCGACGCGTCCCGCGATCGGCGCCGTCACATGGGTGTAGGCGCCCTGCACGGTATAGGCGTCGACGTTGGCCTGGCCGGCTTCGATCTGCGCCTTCGCGGCGCGGACCTGCGCGAGCGCGACCTCGACCTGGGCGCGGGCCGACAGCAGGCTCATCCGCGACGCGTCGCGCTTGGCGCGCGCATTGCGTTCCGCCTGCACGGCCGCGTCGACCTGCTGCTTCGCGACCGCCTCCGGATTGACGTCGCGATAGCGGCCGAGATCCTGGACCGCCTTGACGAGATCGGCGTCGTTCTGCCGAACGGTGGCCTCGCTCTCGGCGACGCTCGCGCGACGGGCCGGAACCTGCGCGAGCGCTTCCTCGTACTGACCCTGGGCGTTGGCGAGCTGGCCGCGAGCCTGCGCGAGGCGGGCGTCGTTGTCGCGCGAGTCGATGTCGATCAACGGGTCGCCGACATCGACGTGCTGGTTGTCGGCGACGTAGAGGCGGGTCACGCGGCCGCCGATCTGCGCCGCCACGTTGCTGGTCTGCCCGTCGATGAACGCGTCGTCGGTCGACTCGTGATGCTTCGAGTCGCGCCAGAAGACGATCGCCGCGATCAGGATCGCCAGGATGACCAGCAGGCCGATGCCGACGAACACCGGCCGCTTGTACAGCGGCGGCTTGCCGTCGTCGTCCTTGTCGTCGCCTTCCTTGCCTCCCTCGCCGTCCTTCCCGTCGCCGTCCTTCCCGTCGCCCTCCTTCTTGCCGCCTTCCTCCTTCCCGCCTTCGTGGTTGCCTTCGTCACCCTTCGGGTCGTCTTCGCCCTCGTCGCGCTCGTTCTTCTCGTCGGCGGCCTTGCGGTCGGCTTCCGAGAAGCCGTCGCGGAATCCATCGCGATATCCGGTGCGGTAGGGCTGCGGCTCGGGCGGGGTCTCGTTCATGGGCGTCGTGGAAAATACCAGCGGCCGCGGAAGCGAGCGTGTCAGACAGTCGACCATTGTCCGGACTTCGGGCGCGACGACGCGAAGATCGCAGCGAACGTGTGCACGCAAACGCGCCGTCGACCGTTGTCCGACCAGTCACCCGTTCAACCTACCTGGAAACATCATGCGCATCTTCGCAACCGGGCTGAAGGCCCTCGTCGCCGTCGCCATCGCCGGCGCCGCTTTCAACGCATCCGCGGCTCCCAACCGTCACGGCGCCCATCACCATCGTCATCACCACCATCGCGTGGTGCACCATCGTCCGGGTTCGCATCACGTGGTCGATCACCGCGTCGCCTACCAGCACCGTTGATCCGCCGCCGTCGAGCGACCGCGATGAGGAGAGCGATGACGACGTTGCTGCTGACGGCCGTCGCCACGGCCGCCGGCGCGGAGACCATCGGCTCGGTCGATACCGTCTTCAAGCTGATCGGTCCCGACCACAAGATCGTCGTCGACGCTTACGACGACCCGAAGGTGTCCGGTGTCACCTGCTACGTTTCGCGCGCGAAGACCGGCGGCATCAAGGGCGCGATCGGGATCGCCGAGGACAAGGCGGAAGCGTCGATCGCCTGCCGCCAGACCGGGCCGATCGCGTTCGGCGCGCCGTTGCCGATCCAGGAAGAGGTCCTCAACGAACGGCAGTCGATCCTCTTCAAGAAGCTGCGCGTGGTACGCATGGTCGACAGGACCCGCAACACGCTGGTCTACATGACCTACTCGGACCGCGTCATCGAAGGTTCGCCGCAGAACAGCGTGACCGTCGTGCCGGTCGATCGCGCGACGCCGATCCGCCTGAAGTGAGGCGCGGCCGATGACCGGACGAGCGGAGGGAAAGCGATGCGGGGCGCCGGCGTGAGCGGAGGGCGGCCGGGCGGCCCCCGCATCGTCCTCTGTCTGCTGGTCGGCCTTCTCTGCCTGGGAAACGGGGCGCCTGCCGCGGCGGCGGCGCCCGTCTACGGGCCGGAACTCGAGGGCTTCGCGTATCCGTATCCACTGCGGCACTTCCGCTTCGAGTCGCAGGGAACGGCGCTGCGGATGGCGTACATGGACGTCGCCGCCCGAGGACCCGCGAACGGCCGCACGATCGTGCTGATGCACGGCAAGAACTTCTGCGGCGCGACCTGGGAAGCGTCGATCGACGTGCTGGCCGGCGCCGGCTATCGGGTCGTGGTACCCGACCAGGTCGGCTTCTGCGCATCGACCAAGCCGGAGCACTACCAGTATTCGTTCCAGCAACTGGCCGCGAACACGACGGCCCTGCTCGACGCGATCGGGGTCGGCTCGGTCATCGTGATGGGCCATTCGACCGGCGGCATGGTCGCCGCGCGCTTCGCGCTGATGTATCCGGACCGCGTCGACCAGCTCGTGATGGTCAACCCGATCGGCCTCGAGGACTGGAAGGCGCTCGGCGTGCCGAGCCGCACCGTCGACCAATGGAACGCGCGCGAACTCGCGCTGACGGCCGACAGCGTCCGGCAGTACGAGAAGACGACCTACTACGTCGGCGACTGGAGGCCCGGCTACGAACGCTGGGTCGAGATGCTCGCCGGCCTCAACGCGGGACCGGGTCATCGGCTCGTCGCGTGGAACTCGGCGCTGATCTACGACATGATCTTCACGCAGCCGGTGATCTACGAGATGCCGCTGCTGAAGATGCCGGTGCTGCTGCTGGTCGGCACCGCCGACACGACCGCGATCGGCAGCGACCTCGCGGCGCCCGACGTGACGGCCAGGCTCGGACGCTACGGCGTGCTCGGCAAGGAGGTCGTGGCGCGGTTGCAGAAGGGTCGGTTGATCGAATTCGAGGGACTCGGCCACGCGCCGCAGATCCAGCAGCCCGAGCGCTTCCACGAGGCCCTGCTGCCCGCGCTGCTCCACTGAGGCCGCGGCGCGCCGGCGCGGGGACGCACTACGGGCTGCGCCGCACGCTCGTCGCAGGACCGCTGTCGTGGGTGCGGAGCCGAAGGGACGCGGAGCCGCAGCGGGCCGCGCGTCCGGACGATCAGCCGAAGCCCGACACGTCGTGCGGCACGTAGGGCGCCTCGAGTGCGGCGATCTCGTCGTCGCCGAGCTTCAGCTCGAGCGCGGCGACGGCGTCCTCGAGATGCTGCATCCGGGTCGCGCCGACGATCGGCGCCGTCACCGCCTGCGAGCGCATCACCCACGCGAGCGCGACCTGCGCGCGCGGCACGCCCCGCGCGGCCGCGACCGCGCCGACCGCTTCGACGACGCGACGGTCGGCATCGGCCGTGTGCGCGAGATAGAGCGAGCGGCCGAACGTGTCGGTCTCGCTGCGTGCGCTGACCGAGTCCCAGTCGCGCGTCAGACGGCCGCGCGCCAGAGGGCTCCACGGGATGACGCCGATGCCCTGGTCCGCGCACAAGGGCAGCATCTCGCGCTCCTCTTCGCGGTTGATCAGGTTCAGATGGTTCTGCATCGTCGAGAAGCGCGTCCAGCCGTGACGCTCCGAGGCCGTCAGCGCCTTCGCGAACTGCCACGCGAACATCGACGACGCGCCGATGTAGCGCGCCTTGCCCGCCTTGACGACGTCGTGCAGAGCCTCGAGCGTCTCCTCGATCGGCGTCTGGTAGTCCCAGCGATGGATCTGGTAGAGATCGACGTGGTCGGTGCCGAGCCGTCGCAGGCTGTTGTCGATCTCGGTGAAGATCGCCTTCCTCGACAGGCCGCCGATGTTCGCGCCCTCGCGCAACGGAAAGAAGACCTTGGTCGCGATGACGACCTCGTCGCGCCGCGCGAAGTCCTTCAGCGCGCGGCCGACGATCTCTTCGGACGTGCCGTCCGAATAGGTGTTCGCGGTGTCGAAGAAGTTGATGCCGAGCTCGACCGCACGCTGGATGAACGGCCGGCTCGCGGCCTCGTCGAGCGTCCACGGATGCGTGCCGCGATCCGGAACGCCGTACGTCATGCAGCCCAGGCAGAGGGGCGAGACCTTGAGGCCGGTGCGGCCCAGCGTGACGAATTTCATCGATGCTCCTTCGGGAATCGGGTGTGCGCGACGCGGGCACCGGGGCGCCAGGTCTGCAGCGAAGAGGCCCGGTGCGGCCGAGCCGTGGCCGAGTCGCGGGGCGACCATAGGGCAGTCGCGCCGCCAGGCCGCTCGCATGATGCACGAGCGCCCGACGAGCCCCGCGCCGCGGACGCGCCGCACGGCACGCTCGACGGCGCGTCCCGACCGGGGTCGGTTGTACGAGAATGCGGTTCCCCGCGGCTGCAGGTGCTGCGCGGCTCCGCCCCGAACTCTTCCACGATCGAACATGACCCTGATCCAGATCCGTCGCTCGCGGTTACTCGCACCGGTCGTTTCGTTGACATTGTCCACCGTCCTGTCGACTTCATCGCCGGCCGCCTCGGCGGTCGATCCCCGGCCCGCGCACGAGCGGCTGACCGAGCTCGCGATGCGCAGCATCGACGTCGCGGTCGCGGACGATCCGGTCGTCGCGACCGACATCGGCCTGCCGGGCCACGACGGCGACCTCGTCCCGCCGACCGAGGCGCGCCGCGCGGCGGCCATCGCACGGCTGCAGTCGTGGAAGCGAGAGCTCGCCGCCATCGAGCAGGCCGCGGGCGCGAACCTCTCGCTCGCCGATGCAGACGATGCGAAGCTGCTGCGCGCCCAGTTCGACGGCCAGCTCGCCGACGCACTGGTCCGCCAGTGCGACCGCAAGAGCTACGCGGCCGCGACCCTGCGGCTGACCGGCGCGATCTTCACGCAGTTCCTCCACCTGCCGGTCCCCGGACGCGAAGGCGCCACGTCGGCGGATCTCGACCGTGCGTGGGCCGACATCGCTTCCCGCCTGTCGAAAGGCAGCGGCTACATCGTCGCGGGGCAGCGGCTCGTCACGCGGCCGGGCCACTTGGCGGGCGTCGTCGGCAGCCAGCAGCTGGCCGGCACGACCGACTTCCTCGGCGGCGCGCTGACCGACGCCGCGCGCGGCCAGCTGGCCCACGATCCGGCCGCGTTCGAGCGCTTCGCCGCCGCGCGCGACGCGGTCCTCGCGACGGTCGCGTCGACGAAGGCGTACATCGATGCCCATGTCTCTTCGTGGCCCGAGAACCACGCCATCGGCAAGGCGGCCTACGACCGCATGCTCCGCGACGAGCAGCTGCTGCCGTACGACAGTGCCGACGTCGAGCGCATCGGTCGCGACGCGCTCGCCCACGGCTGGGCCGAGGAAGCATGGCTCGCTTCGCTGTCGAAGGAACGGAAGCTGCCGTTCGGCGCGGCGAGCGGCGGCGGCATGGCGCCCGGCGGTCCCGCGCTGGTGGACTATTACCGCGACCGGCTGGCCGAACTGAAGCAGTTCGTCCAGGACCACGACCTCGTCACCATCCCGGCGTGGCTCGGCTCAATGGAGATCGTCGAGACGCCGCCCTTTCTGCAGCCGATCTCGCCGGGCGCTTCGATGAACCCGCCCCGCCTGTTCTCGCCGTCGACCACCGGCTACTACTTCATCACGCCGCCGAAGTCGCTCGACGACGCGGCCGCGCGCCTCGACATGAACGAGGACTTCGATCGTGACCGCATCTGGTCGACCGGCGCGCACGAGGCGATGCCGGGTCACTTCTTCCAGTTGTCGATCGCGCGTCGCCATCCGGACTACGTGCGCAAGATCGCCAACTCGGGCGTCTTCGACGAGGGCTGGGCCTTCTACGGCGAAGAGATGTTCGTGCGCCTCGGCCTCTACGGCGACGACCTCGACGCGCGGCTGTTCACCGCGCGCTGGGAACGCGTGCGCGGCGCCCGCGCGATCGTCGACACGAAGCTCGCCTCCGGTGAATGGTCGGTCGACCGGGCGGCGCGCTTCTTCGAGGAACAGTCGGGCTTCACGAAGGGCGCGGCGGAAGCGGCGGTCCGCGGCATCGCCCTCGGGCCGGGCTATGTCATCGCCTACACGGTGGGCCGTCTCCAGCTCGAGACGCTGCTCGGCGAATACCAGCGCAGGACCGGCGACCGGGGGTCGCTCCGCGACTTCCACGATCGGTTGCTGTCGTACGGTTCGGTGCCGTTCTCGATCCTCGGACCCGAGCTGCTGGCCGACCTCGACGAGCCGGCCGCGACGGTGCGCGAGCGCGCCGGCTACTGACGCTGCGACGACGCGCCTTCGAGACTCCGCAGCACGCGGTCCGCGTCGTCCCTCACCTCCGAGGCCAGCGCGGTCGCGAGCCGTAGCCGGCGCAGCAGCCACGGACTGAGATCGTGCTCGAACGGGTCCGGCAGCGCGAGCGCCTCGGTGCTGGTCGCAGCGCGCGGGTCCGACGGCTTCGTCGATCGATCGTCGCCGAGGGTCTCGGCGATGCCGAAGGCCGCCGTCACCAGCGGCGACGCGAGCCGGGCCGCGTCGAGTCGTCCGCGCCGCAACAACAGCGTGGTCTTGGCCGCCGTCAGCTGCGCGAGCAGCTGATAGCTGTGCGCGAGCAGGTTGCCGAGCGCCTCGAGCGGCGGTCTCACGGCGCCGGGCTCCGACAGCGAACGTTGCACGGCCTGCACGAGAGCGGACAGGCTGTCGTAGACCTCGCGCCGGGCGAGCCGCCATTCGAGTTCGGGCTCCTCGTCGACGGCTTCGAGCTGGCCCAGGCCGAGCGCGAGACGCGCATGACGCGCGTGGGCTCTCAGCGTGCGTTGGACCAGCACCGGAATCTGCGTGCGTTCCCACGACGGCAGCACGTAGCTGAAGGCCCAGGCGACCGCGACGCCGATCAGCGTGTCGGCGATCCGCTCGAAGGCCTCGAACACCGGACTGACCTCGACGTTCAACGCGTGGGCCTGCGTCAGCGCGAGCACGGTCGCCGCGATGGCCGCGACCAGATAGCGCTTCACCGCGAACGCATGAGCGACGCCCTGCGCGGCCGCGACGATCACGAGCAGCGTCAGCGGCGTCTGGTCGAGTGCGATCAGGCCGCCCGCGAAGAGCGACCCCGCGAGCGTGCCGAGCACGCGGCTGTTGCGACGCTCCAGCGTCTGCGCGAGGCTGCCGCGCAGGACCACCGTGATCGTCAGCAACACCCAGTAGGGATGCGTGCCCCAGGGCAACGCGAGCGAGATCGCATAGCCGGTCGCCGTGGCCATCGCCGCGCGCAACGCGTGCCGCAACGGCGGGGCGTCCCAGCGCCAGAGCGCCATGAACGGACGCAAGGACCACGCGGTCGGGCTGACGAACATCTTCCAGGTCGCCCGCACGACCGCGAGGTCGGGCGTCGCGTCGCCCCGTGCGAGCGCGATCAGCCGCAGCGTCTCGTCGTCGATGTGACCGACGCGATCGGCGATCCCGCGCGCGAGCATCGCCGGCGAAGGCCGGGGCGCGGCGGTGTCTCGGTCGGCGCCGTCGACGCCGGTCGGGTCGTCGACGCCCCAGTCGAGCGACTGCAGCCGCGGTCGATGGCTCGCGTAGACGGCCGGCTTCCTCGCCAGCAGCAGCGCGTCGGCGAGGCGTTCGATCTCGCGGGCGAGCTCGAACAGCGTGTGGCGGAGCGCGGCGACGACTTCGGCGTGGGCCGGTCGCGTCACCAGCGTCTCGAGGTCCAGTTCGCAGGCCAGCAGGTGATCGCGCATCTCGAGGATGCGCACCAGCATGCCGGCCAGGCGCTGACGACGCCGGGTGCGCGGAGACTCGAGCAGGATGTCGCGCGCGCCCTGGAGCTGGTCGGCGAGGGCCGCCTGTTCGCGCAGCAGCCGTCCGAGCGGTTGCGACGGTCGCTCGCCGCCCGAAGCCAGCGGCACGAACTGTCGTGCCTGCGTCCGCATCAGCGCCGCGATGGCCAGCAGCGTGTCGACGAGCATCAGCACGCGGTAGCGCGCGTTGAGCAACGCGTTCGACGCGGTGGCCCACGCCATGTACGCGAACATCCCGAGCGCGAAGTAGACGGTGGTCTGCAACGCGCCGTGTCCGTCGAGATGCCCGGGCACGGCGATCGACAGGACGATCGCGAGCATCGCCGACACCGACAGCGGGATGCCGCGCTTGCCCCACGCCGCGGCGAGGAACGCGAAGAACGACGCGGGCACGATCAGCAGGCCGAGGCGCAGCGCGTCGTCGTGCAGCCACTGCACCGCGAAGAACAGCGGCAGGCCGATGACCGCTGTCGGCAAGAGCTGGATGAACTTGCCGCGCCGCGGTGCCGGCTGGTCGGGTGGGACCGCGGCGATGACACCGACGGCCGCGGCCGCCGACGCGAACGTCCCGAGGAAGAACTGCACCGCCAGCGAGACCACGAAGAGGCCGACGCCGGCGGACAGCCCGATGAGCACGTAGGGACTGAGCGCCGTGCGCAGCGCCGTGCGCGCACCGCGCTCGAACGCGACGCCGACGCGCATCAGGTCGAGCTCGCGGGCCGTGCCCGGTCGCGCGCGATCGCGTCGGCCCGGCAGGCCGCGCACAGTGCGGCCCAGCCTTCGGCACCGAGGCCTTCCATCGTCGCGATGTTGACCGCGTAGATCGCCGCGGGGTCGGGGATCGCGGCGACCGCGCGATCCATCGAGGTCTCGCGGATCAGCTGCAGGACCGGATGCGGCGACCGGTTGGTCGCGTTGCCGAGGTCGTCGTCGGCGGTGCCGGCGAAGCGGTAGCGCGGATGGAAGGTCGCGAGCTGCACGAAGCCTTCGAGATCGAGCGCGGCGATGCAGTCCTCCGCCTCGCCGACGAATTCGTTGTAGTCGTCGAAGTCGCCGAGCACGCGCGGATGGATCAGCAGCGTCGTCTCGACCTCGGATTCCGGCGCGTCGACCAGGTAGCGCAGCTCGTCGAGCAACGCTTCGCGAAGCGCTCCCGGATCGATCGTCTCGCAGAGGGCGTAACGGACGCGACCGCGGACCTGCGGCGCCCGCGCGAACGGACAGAGGTTCAGGCCGATCACGACGCGGTCGACCCATGCTCTGGTTTCCGAGACGGCGTCGACAGGCATGCGGACGGTACCCTTCGTTAAGAGGAGGAAGCCGTGAGATTATCGTGAAGCGTCCGCGGCACGAGGCGGGGCTCGCCGCGAGGCCCGACCGCGGCGACGACGGTCACCCGCTTTCGTCGCCGGAACGCGTTGCCGCACGGACCGTCAACCCCGATTTACAAGCCTCGTTGTCGTGCCTATGCTGCAGCGATGCTCAGGATCGTCACCACGCCCACCTTCGACCGATGGATCGACACCGTCCCGGCGAAGGCCGCGCAGTTGAGCATCGCCGCGCGCATCACGCGGCTCGAGGCCGGCGACCTCCGCAACCTGCTCGCGGTCGGCGAAGGCATCCTCCAGTTGCAGGTCGACCATGGAGACGGCTTCCGGATCTATCTGTCGCCGCTCGCCGGCGGACACGGCAACGGCTTCACCGTGCTCAGCGGCAGCGACGACTTCGCGACGCATTCTTCCAGCATCACCGAGGCGGCGACGCTCGCCGCGCGTTTCGAGGAATGACCATGCAGAAGAAGCTCGTCCCGTGGGACTCGTCGAAGTACCTGGGCACCGAAGAAGACATCGCTGCATATCTCGCCGCCTGCAGCGAGACCGACGATCCGGCCGCGATCGTGCTCGCGCTCGGCAGCATCGCGAGGGCCCGCAACATGAGCGCGCTGGCTCGCCAGATCGACATGACGCGCGAAGGTCTCTACAAGGCGTTGTCGCCGAGCGGCAACCCATCGTTCACCACCGTCATCAAGGTCGCGAGCGCCCTCGGCTATCCGTTGACCTTCCGCGTCAAGGCAAAGGTGCCCGAGGCGAAGCCGACGACCGCGAAGGCGGCGCCGAGCGTCTCGCCGGACGCGATCGAAAACGGCATCCGCGCGCTCGCGCTGCTCGACGAGACCGTCGCCAAGGCGAGCGAGTTGCGCGAGAGCCTGCTCCGGTTCACCGCCGCGCATTCGCGCACCGGACGACCGGCGGGCACGAAGCGGCCGCGTCGGCGCGACGACGCGGGCCCGAAGAGCCCGCGCGAAAGCGCCTGACGCGCGACGTACCGCGGTCGGGTGGGGAACCGCCGTCCGACGGGCCGCTCGCGCTGTCGCTCGCCGCATGGCCGCTGCCCATCGTCCGGCAACGAGATCGCATGTCGTCCGACCGGTCGTCTCGATCGGTCCGACGAGACTTCTGCCTTCTTCCAGCTTCGTGGACTTCCCGATGAACGTCAGCGACTTCGTGTGGCAGCGCCTCTCCGAGTGGGGCCTCGACCTCGTGTACGGCTATCCCGGCGACGGCGTCGGCGGCCTCGACGTCGCGCTCGAGAAGGCGAAGGACCGCATGCGCTACGTGCAGGTCCGCCACGAGGAGATGGCCGCCTTCATGGCGACCGGACACGCCAAGTTCACCGGCGCGGTGGGTCTCTGCTACGCGACGTCGGGACCGGGCGCGATCCATCTGCTGAACGGCCTCTACGACGCGAAGATGGACCACGTGCCGGTGGTCGCGATCGTCGGGCAGCAGGCGCGCACCGCGCTCGGCTCCGACTTCCAGCAGGAGGTCGACCTGCAGACGCTGTTCAAGGACGTGGCCGGCGACTTCGTGATGACGGCCATGGTGCCCGGCCAGGTGCGTCAACTGATCGATCGCGCGGTCCGCATCGCGTCGACGCGTCGCGCGGTCACCTGCGTGATCATCCCGAACGACCTGCAGGACATGGACTACGAGGACCCGCCGGTCGCCCACGGCAGCACGCATACCGGTGTCGGCTACGCGATGCCCTCCGGCCTGCCGGACCCGGACGCGCTCGCGGCGGCGGCCGCCGTGCTCAACGCCGGCAAGCGCGTCGCGATCCTGGTCGGGGCCGGTGCGCTCGGCGCCGGCGACGAGGTGCTCGCGGTCGCCGAGAAGTTGCAGGCCGGCGTCGCGAAGGCGCTGCTCGGCAAGGCCGTGTTGCCCGACGACCTGCCGTGGGTGACGGGTTCGCTCGGGCTGCTCGGAACGAAGCCGTCGTGGAAGCTGATGAAGAGTTGCGACACGCTGCTGATGATCGGCTCGTCGTTCCCGTACAGCGAGTTCCTGCCCGAGCCCGGCAAGGCCCGCGGCGTGCAGATCGACAGCGACGGCACGCGGCTGTCGCTGCGCTATCCGATGGAGGTCGACATCGTCGGCGACAGCGCGCGCACGCTGGCCGCGCTGTTGCCGCTGCTGGACCAGAAGCCGCCGAAGGCCTATTGGCGCCGCCGCATCGAGCGTCATGTCGACGCGTGGTGGAAGGTGCTGGAGCGGCGCGCGATGACGAATGCCGATCCGATCAATCCGCAGCGCGTCTTCTGGGAACTGTCGAAGCGCCTGCCCGATCGCTGCATCATGACCGGCGACGCGGGCACCGTCGCCAACTGGTACGCGCGCGACATCCGCATGCGCAGCGGGATGATGGGCTCGCTGTCGGGCAGCCTCGCATCGCTCGGTTCCGCGACCCCCTACGCGATGGCCGCGAAGATGGCGTGGCCCGATCGACCGGTGATCGCCTTCATCGGCGACGGGGCCATGCAGATGAACGGGCTCAACGTGATGATCACGATCGCGAAATACTGGAGGCAGTGGAGCGATCCGAGGCTGATCGTGATGGTCCTCAACAACCGCGACCTCAGTCAGGTGACGTGGGAGGAACGCATCCAGAGCGGAGCCGGCAAGACCGAGTCGACGCAGAGCGTCCCCGACTTCCCGTATCACCGTTATGCCGAACTGCTGGACCTCAAGGGCATCGTCGTCGACGACCCCGAACGCGTCGGCGCCGCATGGGACGAGGCGCTCGCCGCGGATCGCCCGGTCGTCCTCAACGTCTACACCGACGCCAACGTGCCGCCGCTGCCGCCCCACGTCCGCTTCGCCGACGCGAAGAACTTCGTGCGGATGGCGCTCGACGAACCGGAACTCGGCAGCGTCGTCGTCAACTCGATCAAGCAGCTGATCTGACCGGCTCGTTCACAGGAACGGCTTGCCGCCGGTCACCGCGACGGTGGCACCGGAGACGTAACTCGACTGCGGATCGGCGAGCATCACGTATACCGTCGCGAGCTCGGCAGGTTGACCCGGACGCTTCATCGGGACCTGGCTGCCGAAGCTCTCGACCGCGTCCTCCGGCATGGTCGACGGGATCAGCGGCGTCCAGATCGGCCCGGGCGCGACCGCGTTGGCCCGGATGCCCCTCTCGGCCAGCATCTGCGCGAGGCCGCCGGTGAAATTCTGGATCGCGCCCTTGGTCGTCGCGTAGGCGAGCAGGATGGGGTTCGGCATGTCGGCATTGACCGACGTCGTGTTGATGATCGAGCTCCCGGGCTTCATGTGCGGCACGGCTGCCTTCGTCAGGTAGAACATCGCGTGGATGTTGACCTTGAACGTCGTCTCCCACTCCTCGTCGCCGATCTCCTCGATCGACTTGAAGGTCGACTGGTGCGCCGCGTTGTTGACGAGGATGTCGAGGCCGCCGAGTTCGCTCACGGCCCGGTCGACGATCGCGCGGCAGTGGGCAGGCGACTGCAGGTCGCCGGCCATCGACACCGCCTTGCGGCCCTCGCGCTCGACGAGACGCGCCGTCTCCTTCGCGTCGTCGTGCTCGTCGAGATAGGCGATCAGCACGTCGGCGCCTTCGCGCGCATAGGCGAGCGCGACCGCGCGACCGATGCCGCTGTCGGCGCCGGTGATGATCGCCTTCATGCCGGTCAGACGGCCCGAACCGCGATACGACGACTCGCCGTGATCGGGAACGGGCCGCATGTCGGCCGTGATGCCCGGTGCCGGTTGAGGCTGACTCGCGAACGGAGGTCCCGGCCTGTCGATGACGGACACGATGCTCTCCTCGTCAGCCGTGGGCCGCGTTGCGCTTTCGCGTCGCCGCCGCCTTCTTCGCGGAAGCCGAACGCTCGGCCGCGCTGCGGTGGGCGGACGCGGCACCGCCGATCGCTCCTCCCCGATGCGACGCGGGATGGCCGGTGTCGGCGCCGCGGCCCGAGCCCGAGGCCTTGCCGCCGCCGTCGTCCTTGTTGACGGTCGCCCACGCGCGGCGCTCCGCCTCGTGATCCGAAACGCCGCGCTGCTCGTAGCTTTCGGCGATGTGCTCCGCCTTGCGTTCCTGCTTGTCCGTGTACTTCGACTTGTCGCCTCGCGCCATGGTCGGCTCCCGGATGAAAGCCTCGACGATCGGCCCTCGTACCGGACTGTTGTATCGGATGCGGCCACGTAGCTTCGTCGGACGGTGGCCGAGCGTGGACCCGCGGGAAGCAGACGTGCGCCGACGCGACTTGCCCGCGATCGCGATTAACGTGGTTCGATGGAAACCGAAGCGATCGGCTGGATCAGCACCTTCATCCTCGTCCTCACGGTAGGTCGTCAGGCATGGACCCAATGGAAGTCCGGCTCGACCGGCGGTGTATCGCAATGGCTGTTCGTCGGCCAGCTCGCCGCGTCGGCCGGCTTCGTCGTCTACAGCTGGCTGCTCGACAACGTCGTCTTCGTGGTGAGCAACCTGTTCCTGCTGGCGATCGCGCTGGTCGGGCAGGTCCTCTTCGTCCGCAATCGTCGACGCGAGAAGCGATGAACGGCGCGGCCCGCGCTCAGGCCGGTGGATCGGCGGCCAGCGCGACGCGCGCCGCCGCGAGATCCCAGGCCGCGCAACCGACGCTCTTGAAGAGGACGGGACCGGCCGGCTTCGGCCGCCTGCAGGTCAACGCGTCCGCCAGCGGCACGACGCGCGACCAGTCGACACCGGCCACGAGGAGGTCTCCTGCTTCGCGTCGCGCAGCGGCCGGGTCGTCGACGAACACGTCGCTCGCGCGGACGACCTCCGCGTCGACCTCGGCGTCGGACGGACGGAACGAACCGACGGCGATCACCAGCCGCTCGCGGCTGGCGGGCTGCGCGTGGACCGGCGCCGCGCTCGTCGTGCAGGTGATGACGACGTCGCACGCTTCGGAATCGTGGTCCGCTGCGATGTCGATGCCGGGGATGCAGCGGCAGAACGCTTCCGCTGCCGCGGCGGAGCGGCCCCGCACGCGGATCCGCGCGTCCGGGTAGCTCGCGACGATCGACGCGACGTGGTACCGCGCCTGCGCGCCGGTGCCGACGATGCGGATGCAGCGGGGTGGCGCGGGCGCGAGGACCTCGATCGCGAGCATCGACAGCGCCGCGGTGCGGCGACCGGTCGTGGTGGGACCGTCGAGCATCGCGAGCAGCCGGCCGGTCCCGGTGTCGACGACCGACACGAGTCCCTGGATCACCGGAAGACCCTTCGCGGCGTTGGCCGGCATCACCGTGATCAGCTTGTGGATGGCGAGGTCGTCCGCGACGGCCGGCATCGACAGCATCGCGCCCCCGTCGGACATCGGGATCACCGTACGCTCCGGACAGGCGATCCGTCCGTCCGCATGTTCGACGACCGCGCGTCGCAACGCCATCGCGAGGTCGGCATGGCCGATCGAAGCGCTCGTCCGCCGCGGGTCGCGGACAGCGGGGACGGGACGACCGGGCGTGGACATGATCGTGCGAGGGTACGCGACCGTATCGGACGTCGGCGGCGCCGTGCGGGTCCGCCTCTTGCTGGCGACGCGTCGATGTCCTCTCCGTCCGCCCCGGTCCCGTCCTCCCGCGTCCCGACCTTCCTCTGGAGCTATGTGCGCAGGCGTCGCGGCGCCTTCGCGCTGCTGCTCGGGCTGGTCGTGACCGCGGCCTGCTGTTCGGTCGGCGTCCAGTACGGGATGAAGCTGATCGTCGACACGATGGCCGAAGGCGAGCGCGACACGCGGGCGATCTGGTATTGCGTCGGGCTGTTCGTGTCGCTGATCGCGGTCGAGAGCGCCTGCTGGCGCGCCGCGGGATGGCTGAGCTGCCTCGCGATCGTGGCGACCGGCGTCGACGTGCGCCTCGATCTCTTCCGCCATCTGTCGGGCCATTCGATGGCCTACTTCTCGCGACAGCTGGTGGGCTCGCTCGGCAATCGCGTGACCGCGACGGCCGGCGCGACGGCGTCGATCATCCTGACCGGCGTGTGGAAGATCCTGCCGCCGTGCGTGGACTTCGTCGGTGCCGTCGTCGTCGTCGCGACGATCGACATGCGGATGGCCGGCGCGCTGATCGGCTTCGTGTTCGTCGTCGCGTTGTTCATGACCTTCTTCGGCGTCCGCGCCCGGCCGCTGCAGCACCGCTTCGCCGAAGCGGCCTCGCGCGTCGGCGGCGAACTGATCGACGTGGTGTCCAACACGTGGACCGTGCAGGCCTTCTCGGCCCGCGACCGCGAGTACCGTCGTCTCGCCACCGCTTTCGATCATGAAGCATCGACCCAGCGCACGAGCTGGCTCTTCCTCGAGAAGGCGCGCGTCCTGCACGACGTGCTGCTGTGGCTGATGGCCGGCGGCATGC
>CALMOR010000007.1:0-1210 GCA_937872165.1 uncultured Burkholderiales bacterium
CCGCGACAAGGACGTCACGCTGTTCACGCGACAGCTCGCGACGATGATGAAGGCCGGCGTGCCGTTGCTGCAGGCCTTCGACATCGTCGGTCGCGGCCACGCCAACGCGTCCGTGTCGAAGCTGCTGAACGACGTCCGCTCCGACATCGAGACCGGCTCGAGCCTGAACCAGGCCTTCCGCAAGTACCCGCTCTACTTCGATCCGCTGTTCTGCAACCTGGTCTCGGCCGGCGAGCAGGCCGGTATCCTCGACTCGCTGCTCGACCGTCTCGCGACCTACAAGGAGAAGATCCTCGCCATCAAGGGCAAGATCAAGGCCGCGCTGTTCTATCCGGTGGCCGTCCTCGCCGTCGGCTTCATCGTGACCGCGGTGATCATGATCTTCGTGATCCCGGCCTTCAAGAGCGTGTTCTCGAGCTTCGGTGCCGATCTGCCCGGGCCGACCCTCGTCGTGATGGCGATCTCCGACTTCTTCGTCACCTACTGGTGGCTGATCTTCGGCGGGCTCTTCGGCGGCATCTACTTCTTCCTGCAGTCGTGGCGGCGAAGCCCGAAGATGCAGGCGGTCATGGACCGCCTGCTGCTGCAGGCGCCGATCTTCGGCGACCTCGTGCGGAAGTCCTCCATCGCGCGATGGACGAGGACGCTGGCGACGATGTTCGCGGCCGGCGTGCCGCTCGTCGAGGCGCTCGACTCGGTCGGCGGCGCGTCGGGCAATTGGGTCTACGCCGAAGCGACCAAGAAGGTCCAGGGCGATGTCGCCACCGGCGTGTCGCTGACCAACGCGATGCAGAACACCAACGTGTTCCCCAACATGGTCATCCAGATGGTGTCCATCGGCGAGGAGTCGGGTTCGCTCGACAGCATGCTGTCGAAGGTCGCGGACTTCTTCGAGGCCGAGGTCGACGATTCGGTCGACGCGCTGTCGAGCCTGCTCGAGCCGCTCATCATCGTGATCCTCGGCGTGCTGGTCGGCGGCATGGTCGTCGCCATGTACCTGCCCATCTTCAAGCTCGGCCAGGTCGTCTGACGCGCGAGCGAACGGTCGGCCCCGGAGTGCTCACTCGCGTGCATTCGTGATGGCGGACTGGCTGGACGACCCGGCGGTGCTCGCATCGATCGCCGGACTGCTCGGGCTCCTGATCGGCAGCTTCCTCAACGTCGTCATCCATCGGCTGCCGCGGATGATCGAGCGCGCCGATCGGATGCC
>CALMOR010000007.1:1220-9693 GCA_937872165.1 uncultured Burkholderiales bacterium
CGACGACGTCGACGAGTACGTCGATCGCATGGCGAGCCACGAGGACGTCGAGCGACGCGCGGCGCTGAAGAAGAGGCTGCTCGAGGCGAGGCCCGCGTTCGGCGCGCTCGTCGCGGCGATGCCCGACGAGGACCTCGGCCGTCCACGGTCGCGGTGCGGCTCGTGCGGGCATCCGATCGGCGCGCTCGAGAACGTTCCGCTCGTCAGCTACGCGGTGCTGCGCGGGCGCTGCAGCGCCTGCGGGACCCCGATCTCGCCGCGCTATCCGGCGATCGAGCTGCTGACCGGGCTCCTCTTCGCAGCGGTCGCGTGGCGTTACGGGCTCGGAGTTCCGATGTTCGCGTCGCTGGCGCTGGTGGCCGGTCTCGTCGCGCTGACCTTCATCGACGCCGACGCGATGCTGCTGCCCGATGCGATCACGTTGCCGCTGTTGTGGGTCGGTCTGCTCGTCGCCGCCTTCGGGGGCTTCGTATCGCTCCACGATGCGGTGTGGGGCGCGGTCGCGGGCTACCTGAGCCTCTGGTCGGTGTTCTGGCTCTACAAGCTCGCGACCGGCAAGGAAGGCTTCGGCTACGGCGACTTCAAGCTGCTCGCCGCGCTCGGTGCGTGGTTCGGCTGGCAAGCCATCCTGCCGATCGTCCTGCTGTCGGCGGGCGTGGGCGCGGTCGTGGGCGTCACGTTGATCGTCGCGGGCCGGAAGACCATGGCCTCGCGCCTGCCCTTCGGCGTCTATCTGGCGCCGGCGGGCGTCCTGATGCTGTTCGCCGGCCCGCGCGTCATCGACCTGATACTGCCGACGATCGGCCAGTGAATCCGACGACGCGCTATACCGTGGGGCTGACCGGCGGCATCGGCAGCGGCAAGTCGACGGTGGCCGACCGCTTCGGCGCGCTCGGGATCGCGATCGTCGACGCCGACGTCGCGGCTCATCGCCTCACCGCGCCCGGCGGCGACGCGATCGACGCGATCCGGGCCGCGTTCGGCGACGCGTTCATCGGCCGCGACGGGGCGCTCGACCGCGCGGCGATGCGTGCCCGTGTCTTCGCGGACGACGACGCGCGCCGCCGGCTCGAAGCCGTCCTGCATCCGATGATCCGCGCCGCGTGCGATCGCGAACGCGAAGCGGCGACCTCGCCGTACGTGATGCTCGTGGTCCCGCTCCTCTTCGAGGGCGGGCGGGCCGCGACGATGCAGCGCACGCTCGTCGTCGCGTGCGACGAAGCGATCCAGATCGAGCGGGTCGTGCGCCGCAGCGGTCTTTCGGAAGCCGAGGTGCGCGCCATCATCGCGACGCAGATGCCCGCGACCGAACGGCTCGCTCTGGCCGACGACGTCATCGACAACAGCGGCGCGTCGTCGCTGCTCGACGAACCCGTCGCGCGGCTGCATCGCGCCTACCTCGCGGCGGCCGCGGCGTTCGAGCGTCGGGGCTGACCGACGCCGACCGGATCGTCGCGATGGTTTGTCATTCGCCTTCGCTTGCTTCAGAATCGCGCCCACGCTGCGACCGCGCTCCATCGCAACGACAGCGACTCGCCTTCGGCCGCGTTGCGTCCGGGGTCCCGAGACCGGCCGCTGGTCCCCGTCCTTCAGGCGTCCATTGATCCAGTACGAATACCCGTTCAACGAGCGCATCCGGACGCTGCTGCGACTCGAGGACCTGTTCGACCGTCTCGAGATCTTCCTCTCGCAGCCGCTGCCCACGTCGCATCACGTGGCCCTCGTCACGATGTTCGAGATCCTCGACGTCGCCGGCCGCGCCGATCTGAAGTCCGATCTGCTGCAGGAGCTCGAACGTCAGCGGCAGACGCTGTCGACGCTGCGTGGCAACGCGGCGGTGGAGCAGACCAAGCTCGAGAGCATCCTCGGCGACATCGAGAAGGCCACGCACGCGCTCTACGACGCGCCGGGCAAGGTCGGCCAGCACCTGCGCGACAACGACTGGCTGACCAGCATCCGCAGTCGCAGCATCATCCCGGGCGGCACTTGCGAGTTCGACCTGCCGTCGTATCACGCATGGCTCAGCCGGCCGGCGCAGGAACGCCTCGAACATCTGACGGGCTGGGTCGCGCCGCTGATGCCGTTGCGCCGCTGCTTCGAGATCGTGCTGCGCCTGTTGCGCGAGTCCGGCCACGGGATGCAGGTCGTCGCGGTGCAGGGCGGCTATCAGCAGATGCTGGGCGGCAAGTCGTACCAGATGCTGCAGGTCCGGCTCGACGAACGCCTCGGCGCGATCCCCGAGACCAGCGCCAACAAGTACATGATCTGGGTCCGCTTCACCGCGCAGGACGGGGACATGCGGCCGCGGCCGATGGACACCGACGTGCCGTTCGATCTCGTCCTCTGCAACCTCTGATCGCCGTTCGTTCGCGTTCCATCGGAAGCATGGCCGTCGTCAAGTGTCCCACCTGCCGCACCGACGTCGTCTGGACCTCGGCGAGTCCCTGTCGCCCGTTCTGCTCGGAGCGCTGCAAGAACCTGGACCTCGGCGCGTGGGCGAGCGAGCGTTACACGATCGTCGCCGACGACGATCCGAACCAGGACGCGACCTCGACCGACGGCAACGACACGCGCTGACGATTCAGCGCTTCGCTCGAGAGGTACCCGTCAGCCACGAGGCACGCAGCATGGCGGCCTTCTTCGACGACCGGCCGGAAGGCTCGACGGCCACCTTCTTCCGACTCGCCTCGAGCTTCACGTCCACCGTCCGCAGGACGTCTGCGCGAAAGCTCGCGACCTCCACGACGTCGCCCACGCGACGACGCGCGAGCATCGCGTCGAGCCGGCCCGGAGCGATGCGGAGCCCGTCGATCGCGAGCAGCACGTCGCCGGCCGACAGCCCCGCGGCATGCGCGGCGCTCCGGTCGAAGACGGTCGCGAGCCGGGTCTCGCCGGCGTCGGACGTCACCCGCACGCCGATCGTCGGCGTCGTCTGCGGCGCTTCTTCGCGCAGTTCGAGACCGAACGCGGCCAACAGCTCGGCGAGCGGCAAGTCCTCGGTGCCGTAGGCCCATCGCGCGATCTCGTCGGCGACGTCGATGCCGGTCGCTTCCTCGACCAAGCCGGGGAACGCATCCTCGGCGATGCCGCTGCCGCCGCCCTCGTAGAAGTCCCGGCCGTGGCGACGCCACAGGAGCCGCATCGCGTCGTCGAGCGCGGCCTCGCCGCCGCTCTTCGCGCGCACGAGCAGGTCGAGGCAGAGCGCGACGAGCGAGCCCTTCTTGTAGTAGCTGACGATCGCGTTCGGCGCGTTCTCGTCCTGGCGGTAGTACTTGGTCCACGCGTCGAACGAACTGTCGGCGACGCTCTGGATCGTGCGACCGCCGCCGGCCATCACGTCGTCGATCGTCCTGGCGAGCATGCCGAAGTACTGGAGCTCGGTCGCGAGGCCGGTCCGGACCAGGAAGAGATCGTCGTAGTAGCTGGTGAAGCCTTCGAAGATCCACAGCAGCGACGTGTGGTTCTCGCGGGAGAGGTCGTAGGGGGCGAACGCGGCGGGCTTGATGCGCTTCACGTTCCAGCTATGGAAGTACTCGTGACTGACGAGTCCGAGGAAGGTCAGGTAGGCGCTGCTGCGGTCGCCGTCCCGGTCGCCTTCGCCGAGCGCCGGCAACGCGTCGCGGGAACAGACCAGCGCCGTCGACGAGCGATGCTCGAGGCCGCCGTAACCGTCGCCCGTCACTGCCGTCAGGAAGACGTAGCGGTCGAACGGCGCCTCGACCTTCCGTCGTCTCGACGACGCACCGGGGATCCCGTCGAAGAAGCGGATCTGCGCCGCGCAGATCGTCGCGACGTCCGCATTGATCCGTTCGGCGTCGATGTTCGCGATCACGCCGGTGTAGGCGATCTCGTGCGCCACGCCCACCGCGTCGAAGCGCTCGAGGCGGAAGGCGCCGCACTCGACCGGGTGATCGATCAGCGCGTCGTAGTCGCAGGCGCGATAGCGCCCGAAGCCATGCCGTCGGGCGCCGTGCTCGGGCAGCGTCGTGGCCACTCTCCAGCGACGATGGGCCGGACCGGTCGGCATGACGATCTCGACGTCGTGCGCCACGTCTTCGAGGCCGTGGGCCTTCAGGAAGACGCTGCTGCCGTTGAAGAACGCGTGCGTCTCGTCGAGATGAGCGGCACGGACCGACGGGTCCCACGCATAGACCTCGTAGCGCAGCACGAGCGGCCCTTCGCACGGAGCGGCCTGCCACGTGTGCTTGTCGCGCTTGATCAGCGCGACCGGCTGGCCGTCGCACGCCGCGGCGATCGAGACGATGTTGCGAGCGAACTCGCGAATCATGTAGCTGCCCGGGATCCACGCCGGCAGCGAGAAGATCTGACCCGCGGGATTCGGTGAGGCGACCTCGCAGGTGACGGTGAAGTAGTGGCCCTTCGGATCGCTGGCCTCGATGCGATAGCGGACCGCGGCCGCGTCGCGCGGGGTCTTCTTCGTCGCGGTCATCGTCCGTAGGTCTCGACGCGCGTCAGGTCCTCGGGCGTGTCGATGTCCTGCAGCACGCCGGCGTCCGAGCAGTCGACGAGGCGCAGGCGATGAGCCCGCATCAACTGACTCGCACCGACGTCGCCGTTCAGGGCGGAGAGCTCGTCGCCGTGCATGTTCGAGAACGCCACCGGATGACCGCGTCGCCCGTCGAACGATGCGGCGATGATGGAAGGCCCGTCGTCGCTTCGCGCGAGGAGCGCGTCGGCGATCGAGCGGATGGTGCGCGGCGCGACGAAGGGCATGTCGCCCAGCGCGATCAACCAGCCCGTCGCCTTCGGGAACTCGTCGCGCAGCGCCGCGATGCCGACCGCGATCGACGAACCCATCCCTTCCTCGGCACGGGCGTTGCGCACGACCAGGATCGGAAGGTCGGACAGCGCCGCCTCGATCAGCGTGCCCCGCGACGGCACCACCACGGCGACGTGCTCGAGCGCGTTGCAGAGCGCGCGCGCCGATGCCGTCACCAGGGTCTGACCGTCGGGCAGTCTCGCGAGCAACTTGTTGCGTCGTCCCGCCGCGTCGTAACGGCGGCCGAAGCCCGACGCGAGCAGCAGCCCCACCACCATGCCGCTCGTCAGGCCGTTCGCGGTCGGGATCGTCATGCATCACCTCTGTCGTTCTCGTTCAGGGTGGGCATTATGGTGAACCCCCATGACCGCTGCGGTGGCTTCAGGCCGATCGTCGCTCCAGAGATGCATCGAGTTGTTGCGCCAGGGCGAGCGGATTGCGCCACTCGAAGCGCAGGACGGTGGCGCGGTTGCCGGCCGGCGTGACGATGGAGCGATGGTCGACCTCCGTGCCGCCGGCCGAGCGATAGAAGAGCACCGACTTCGCGTTCGCCTGGTAGACCCACAGATGCATCGACGCGTCGGGCTGCATCATCGAGACCCAGTGCGCCGCATCGGCCATCAGGTGCCGCCCGATGCTCTGGTGATGTCGATGGGGATCGACGTGGAGGTTGTCGAGCAGCGCGCCGTACTCCGGCTCCTCGTCGAGCAGCACGCAGACGAAGCCGCTGATCGGCGCACCGGCACCCCCGGCGAGATCCATCGCCACCGCGACGTAATGCTGTCGGGTATCGAACTTCACGAAGCGGGCGGCCCACAGGTCCTGGCGGTCTTCCCACACCTGATGCTCGAGATAGTCGTGGGCGAGGATGTGCCGATAGGTCGTCCGCCAGCTGTCCGCGTGCAGTGCCGCGATCGCGCCGCAGTCTTCGGGAGTGGCCTTGCGGACGATCATCGTTGGGAAGGGGTAGTCCCCGGTCTGGTGCGGGCCTGTTCGCTGCCGTCCGCGACGACTCGCACGAGTCGCGAGTACGAAGTATCGGATTCTAGCGACCTGACTTGAGTCGCGTTACCGGGGCCGTCGGTCCCCGGGATGGACGGCGGGAGGATCGCTGGCGGGAAAGCTCTCGTCGACGCTCTCGTCGATACGTTCCTCGTCGCTGGTCGGCGACTCGCGGGTCGGCGTCTCCCGGTCCGGCACGGCACGAGGCTCGTTCACGGCACTCCTTTCGTCGCGATCCGCGGATCGCTCAGGCATCGACGTCGACGACGATTCGGCCACGCACGCGCCCGGCCATCAATTCGGCCGCCGCGGGAATCGCGTCGGCCAGCGTGATCGTGCGCGTCATCGCCTGCAGCTTCGATCGCTCGAGACCGCTCGCGAGCCGCGCCCACGCTTCGCGCCGACGCGTCTGCGGGGCCATCACGCTGTCGATGCCGAGCAGCGTGACGCCGCGCAGGATGAACGGTGCGACGCTCGCCGGAAGATCCATCCCCTGCGCGAGACCGCAAGCCGCGACCGACGCGCCGTAACGCATCTGCGCGCAGACGTTCGCGAGCGTGTGAGATCCCACCGAGTCGATCGCGGCCGCCCATCGTTCCTTCTGCAACGGTCGTCCCGCGCTCGACAACGTCGACCGATCGATCACGTCGCACGCGCCGAGTTCCTTCAGATAGGACTCCTCGTCGAGGCTTCCGGTCGAGGCGACCACCCGATGACCGAGGTCGGAGAGCAGCGCGATGGCGACGCTGCCGACGCCGCCCGACGCGCCGGTGACCAGCACTTCGCCGGCCCCTGGTTCGAGGCCGGCGCGCTCGAGGGCGAGCACGCACAGCATCGCGGTGTATCCGGCCGTGCCGATCGCCATCGCATCGGCCGTGGACAGCGCGTCGGGACACGGCACGAGCCAGTCGCCGGACAGACGGGCCCGCTGCGCGAGACAGCCCCAATGCGTCTCTCCGACGCCGTAGCCGTTGAGGATGATGCGGTCGCCTCGCGAGAAGGCGGGGTGCTCGCTCGAAGCGACGACGCCCGCCCCGTCGATGCCGGCGACCATCGGCCACTTGCGTACGACGGGACTCCGGTCGGTGATCGCGAGACCGTCCTTGTAGTTGATCGTCGAGTGCGCGACATCGACGGTCACGGCGCCGCGGTCGACCGTCGGCAGTGCCTCGTCCTGCAGCTCTGCGACGTTCGCCGCGAACCGGTCGTCGTCACGAGTGAGATAGATGGCCTTGAACAAGAGAGAGCTCTCCAGGGTTGACGTTCGAGCGCAGCGATTGTATCGACCGATCCGTCATCGACGCCGGGCGTCGAACGTTTCGCGCAATGCGAATCGGTGCGACGGTAAACTGCCTCGAAGTCGCAGCCCGGCCCGCGTTCCATTCCGCCCATCCCACGTTCTTCAACCGACACCGCCGTGTCCCTCTTCGAATCGATCGAGTCAAGTGCCGACGCGCCCCCCGCGGGGCCGATCCCGCCCTTCGTCCGGCGTGCGGCGATGCTCGAGCATCCGACGCTCGCCGTGGCGGCGATCCAGCAGGGACGCATCCGTCAGACCAACGGGCCTTGGCAGCAGCTGTTCGCATTGCCGACCGGCGTGTCCGTCGAGTCTCACGTGGCCACCTTGTTTCCCAATGCCGGCAGCGCGGATCGCTTCGAACGAAGTCTGCAGGCCGAGTTCTCGCCCTCGACGGATGTGCTCGGCATGACGGCGCGCGCCGAGCACATGCTGATGCGCCGCGATGGCAGCGCGTTCCTCGCGGAGATCGTGGTGCGACTGTCGGGCCCGGACGATGCGAAGAGCCCGCTCAGCGCCGATGCGATCTGGCAGGTCCGCGACATCACGGTCGAGAGGGCATTGCGTCGCGAGCTGCGCGACCTCGAGGAGTACCACCGCGAGCTGTCGCGGCATCAGGGCGACCTGACCTTCGTCATCGATCGCAGGGGACGGATCTCGTATGCGAGTTCGTCGATCGAGACGGCCCTCGGATACCGCGTGCACGCGATGCTCGGCGAGCCGTTCGCGTCGTTCCTGGAGCCGGAGCATGCCGCGGAAGCCGAACAGTGGTTGCGTGCCTCGACGCGTCAGCCTTCCGCGACGCCGGCTTCGGCCGTGGCGGAAGGCTTTCTGTTGCATGTGATCGACGGCGACGGCGCGCTGCGAGTGCTGGCCTGCAGAACCCGCGACTGCTTCGCCATCCCGCGGATCGCGGGCATGGTGGTCCATGCTCGAGACGTCACCGACACCGTGCGCGACGAGGCGGGCGTCGCTGCGGCCGACGAATCCGCACGACGCCTGCGATCGTCGTTGCTCGCGCTCGCCGATGCGCCGCGCGAGTCGCCGGACGTTCGTATCGACGCTCTGCTGCGGACGGTTCGCGAAGAGCTGAAGGCGACTGTCGCCACGTGCTGGACGGCGGCGCGAAGCGATGGGCGCCGATCGTGGTCCGCCCGGTCCGTGCGCGACGATGCCCCGGACGCGGGCGCGCCGACCCTCGCCCGCGACCCCGGCGCGCGGCGCCCCCCGCGCGCGGGCCCGCGTACCAGAGGGCGTCGACGTCGTGGTGCTCGGCCAGCGTGCGGGCCAGCGCGTCGCGCTCGCCGGTGACGATGTTGACCACGCCGGGGGGCACGTCGCTGGTGTCGAGCACCTGGTAGAAGTCGGTGGCGGCCAGCGGGTTGGCGGGCGAG
>CALMOR010000007.1:9703-12203 GCA_937872165.1 uncultured Burkholderiales bacterium
GTCCGTGCGCGACGATGACCCGGACGCGGCGGCGCCTCCGCTCGCGAGCGACCCGGACGCGCCGCCGCCTCGGGGCCTTACCGTCGTGAACGGTGCGGGGGCGCTGATCGAAGCGCCGGTCGTCGGCGACGGAGCGATCGCGGCTTGGATCGCAATCTGCGATTCGCAAGCGCGCGTCTGGAGCGACGCGGAGCTCGATTACGTCGTCGGCGCGGCGTTGCTGTGCGGCGCGGCGATGGGGTCGGCAGCGGCGACCCACGGCGACCCTGGGCCTTCGTCCTCCTCGCTCGCCGCGCATCGGGACGCGCTGACCGGCCTGCCCGGCAGAGTCGACGCGGAACGGGAACTCGTCCGCCGGGCCACCTCTCATCGCGACGACGCGTTGGTGGCGTTGGCGATCGACCTCGATCGCCTCGAGGACATCAACGACCGACTCGGCAGCGCGGTCGCCGATGCCGTCCTGGTGCGGACGGCGGACGTGCTGAAGGAGATCGCCGGTACCGACGGGTACGCGTCGCGTATCGGGGGCGACGAGTTTTTGCTGATCGTCGAAGGCGCGGCGGCGCGCGACCCCGAAGCGCTCTCGCACAAGGTCCTGGATGCGGTCCGCGACGCGGGAGGGCACCGGCCCGACGACCCGAGGGTTTCGGCGAGCATCGGCGTCGCGCGCTCGACCCTGGACGCGTCGGATCCGGCCCCGTTGTTCCTCCAGGCCGATCTCGCGATGCGCGAAGCGAAGAACCGCGGTGGCGCGCAGACCTTCACCTTCCATCAACGACTCGTCGCCAACCTCCGCCAGCGAACCGCGCTCGACGCGGAGATCGAACAGGCGTTGACGCGCGACGAGTTCACGCTCTTCTACCAGCCGCAGGTGGCGATGACGACCGGTGCGGTCGTCGGCCTCGAAGCGTTGCTGCGGTGGGAGCACCCCACGCTGGGACTGCTGTTGCCCGGCGCCTTCATGGCCATCGCGTTCGAGCGCGGGCTGATCGACGTTATCACCAAGTCGGTCCTCACGCAGGTCTGCGAGCAGATCGCGTCCTGGCGACGAGCGGGCGAACTTCCGGAGGTGCCGATCACCGTCAACGTGTCCGGTCGACAGTTCCACGACCGACGTTTACCCGCGCTGGCGGCGTCGGCGCTGCTGAAGAGCGGACTGCCGGCCCGGCTCCTGGTGCTCGAGATCACCGAGGAAAGTCTCGCGAGCGACGACGCCGGCATCGACCGGGTCGTGAAGGAACTGTCGCGTCTGGGCGTGCGGGTCGCGCTCAGCGACTTCAACATCGGCAACGCGTCGTTCCGCTACCAGAAGCAGCTGCAGGTCTCGCGCGTGAAGCTCGATCGCGACCTCGTCAGGACCCTGCCGGACGATGCGGAGAGCGCGATCGTGGTGACGGCCCTGATCGACATCGCCCATCGCCTCCATTACCAGGTCGTGGCCGAAGGCGTCGAAACGCGCGAACAGTTCGAGTATCTGCGCTCTGCCGGCTGCGACGGCGGCCAGGGCTTCTATCTGGGCGCCCCGATGTCGGCCGTCGAGATCCGCTCTCATCTCCAGTCGAGGAAGTTCCGCATTGAATGACGGTTCCTCCTTCGAGCCCGCTCCTGTGAAAGTCGACTCATGCCCTTCGAGAATCTCGTCGTGGAGACGCGCGGACGCGTCGGCCTCGTCACGCTGTCCCGACCCAAGTTCCTGAACGCCCTCAGCGACGCGTTGATGGACGAGCTCGGAACGGCTCTCCATGCGTTCGACGCCGATCCCGCCGTAGGATGCATCGTGCTCACCGGCGGGGAGAAGGTCTTCGCCGCGGGTGCGGACATCTCGGCGATGGCCGAGTGGACCTACATGGACGTGTACAAGGCCGACTTCATCACGCGGAACTGGGAGGCGATCCGCAGGGTGCGCAAACCGGTCATCGCCGCGGTGGCCGGTTACGCATTGGGTGGCGGATGCGAGTTGGCGATGATGTGCGACATCGTCATCGCTTCCGAGAGCGCGAAGTTCGGCCAGCCCGAGGTGAAGCTCGGCATCATTCCGGGCGCCGGCGGGACGCAGCGTCTGCCGCGCGCCGTCGGAAAGGCGAAGGCCATGGACCTCTGTCTGACGGCGCGCATGATGGACGCCGCCGAGGCAGAGCGCAGCGGGCTCGTGTCGAGGGTCGTGCCGCAGGAACGCTTCCTGCAGGAGGCGCTAAACGCTGCGGAGAAGATCGCGTCGTTTTCGCTTCCGATCACCCTGATGATCAAGGAATCCGTCAACCGCGCCTACGAATCCTCGCTCTCGGAGGGCATCCTCTTCGAACGGCGCGTGTTCCACTCGACCTTCGCGACGAACGACCAGAAGGAGGGCATGGCTGCGTTTACTTCGAAACGGCGCGCACAATTCAAGAATTCCTGATATAGTGGCAACCCGCTGCAGACATTGCGTCTCAGCCAGCAAGGCACGGTGGCAGGAAGGTGAGAGCGAAGTTTTCTCCCCTCCGGCTTGACAGGCGGAAGA
>CALMOR010000007.1:14703-16210 GCA_937872165.1 uncultured Burkholderiales bacterium
GGTCATTGGAGGCGAACCGAGCGAACTGAAACATCTAAGTAGCTCGAGGAAAAGAAATCAACCGAGATTCCCAAAGTAGTGGCGAGCGAAATGGGATCAGCCTGCAAGATTTAGCACCAGCGTTAGTGGAATGCTCTGGAAAGGGCGGCCATAGTGGGTGACAGCCCCGTACGCGAAAACCCTGGTGTGGAACCAAGCTTGCGACAAGTAGGGCGGGACACGTGTAATCCTGTCTGAACATGGGGGGACCATCCTCCAAGGCTAAATACTCGTGATCGACCGATAGTGAACCAGTACCGTGAGGGAAAGGCGAAAAGAACCCCGGGAGGGGAGTGAAATAGATCCTGAAACCGCATGCATACAAACAGTCGGAGCCCCGCTTTAATGGTCTTCTGATTGCCGGCGAGGAGTTGCCGGTCGTTAGGGAATCAACTTCTTGCAATCGAGTCGTCTCCACGAAAAGGATGTTGCGACTTCGAAATTCGTTGCGAGGACTATTAAAGCGGGGTGACGGCGTACCTTTTGTATAATGGGTCAGCGACTTACATTCAGTGGCAAGCTTAACCGTTTAGGGAAGGCGTAGGGAAACCGAGTCCGAACAGGGCGATAGTCGCTGGGTGTAGACCCGAAACCGGATGATCTACTCATGGCCAGGATGAAGGTGCGGTAACACGTACTGGAGGTCCGAACCCACTAATGTTGAAAAATTAGGGGATGAGCTGTGGGTAGGGGTGAAAGGCTAAACAAATCCGGAAATAGCTGGTTCTCTCCGAAAACTATTTAGGTAGTGCCTCGTGTATCACCATCGGGGGTAGAGCACTGTCATGGCTAGGGGGTCATCGCGACTTACCAAACCATTGCAAACTCCGAATACCGATGAGTGCAATCACGGGAGACAGACGCCGGGTGCTAACGTCCGACGTCGAGAGGGAAACAACCCAGACCGCCAGCTAAGGTCCCCAAGATTGGCTAAGTGGAAAACGAAGTGGGAAGGCTAAAACAGTCAGGAGGTTGGCTTAGAAGCAGCCACCCTTTAAAGAAAGCGTAATAGCTCACTGATCGAGTCGTCCTGCGCGGAAGATGTAACGGGGCTAAGCCAGTCACCGAAGCTGCGGATGCGTGAGACTTTCGAGTTTCATTGCATGGTAGGAGAGCGTTCCCTAAGCCTGTGAAGGTGCACTGTAAAGTGTGCTGGAGGTATGGGAAGTGCGAATGCTGACATGAGTAGCGATAAAGGGGGTGAAAAGCCCCCTCGCCGTAAGCCCAAGGTTTCCTACGCAACGTTCATCGGCGTAGGGTGAGTCGGCCCCTAAGGCGAGGCAGAAATGCGTAGTCGATGGGAAGCAGGTTAATATTCCTGCACCGTTGTTGAGTGCGATGGGGGGACGGATCGCGAATGGTTAGCCCGGTGTTGGACGTCCGGGTTGGTGGTTTCAAGAAGGCTCTTAGGCAAATCCGGGAGCGGAATTCAAGAAACTGCGACGACTGAGCTTGCTCGGGAAGTAAT
>CALMOR010000008.1:0-769 GCA_937872165.1 uncultured Burkholderiales bacterium
GATCTGCTCGATCGCGTCGACGAAGGTCGCGACGCCCACTGCCGACGGGGCCGAACGCGGTTCGATCGTCAACATGTCGAGCGTCAACGCCGTGCTCGCGATTCCCGACCAGGTCCCCTACGTGATCAGCAAGGGCGGCGTCGCGCAGTTGACGAAGGTGATGGCGCTGGCGCTCGCACCGCACGGCATCCGCGTCAACGCGATCGGTCCCGGCACGATCGCGACGGACCTCGCGAAGAAGGCGGTGCTCGCCGACGACGCCGCGCGCGCCCGCGTCCTCGCGCGGACCCCGCTGCGCCGTCTCGGCGAACCGGCCGAGGTCGCCTCGATCGCGGCCTTCCTGGCGAGCGCCGACGCGTCGTACATGACGGGGCAGACGCTCTATCCCGACGGAGGCCGGCTCGCCCTCAACTACACGGTCGCGCTCGCGTCCCGAAGCCACGATCGATGAGCGACCGGATGCATGACGGAGCGGACGTCGCGTGCCGACGGGGGCCTGCCGGCCCCCGACTGCGCGGCGCCGCTCGTGTCCCGGAGCGGCGCGCCCGATGACCGACCTGATGACGGGCTGCGTCGAACGCTGCGACGTCACGAAGACGACGGTCCGTTCGGGAGGCGCCTCGCTGATCGCCTACTCGGCCGGCCCGGACGGCACCGCGGCGCCGCTCGTCTTCCTGCATGCGGCCGTCGCCGACTCGCGGCTGTGGGCCGCGCAATTCGATGCGTTCGCGGCGACGCGGCGGGTCGTCGCGAACGCATCGAATTGCGC
>CALMOR010000008.1:779-9769 GCA_937872165.1 uncultured Burkholderiales bacterium
GGTTCGGCGCCACCGCCGCGGTCGACGAACGCTTCTCGAGCGTCGAAGACCTGTGGGCCGTGATGGACGCGCTCGACCTCGAACCCGCGGTGCTCGTCGGCTGCTCGCAGGGCGGTCGCATCGCACTCGACGCGACGATCGCGCGGCCGGACCGCGTGGCCGCGCTGGTCCTCGTCGCCGCCGCGATCGGCGGTGCGCCGGAGCCGGCGTCCCACGATCCGCGCCTCGATGCGCTGATCGGGCTCTACGAGCAGGCGAAGGAAGCCGGCGACGTCGACGAGCAGAACCGCATCGAGGCGCAGGTCTGGCTCGACGGACCGTTCGAAGCCGAAGGCCGCGTCGCGGGCGAGGCCCGTGCCCTGTTCCTCGCGATGAACCGCATCGCGCTCGACACCCCGGACCTCGGCGACCCGGACATCCCGAACACCGCGTACGCGGCGCTCGCGTCGATCGATCGGCCCACCCTCGTGATGTGGGGCCCGCTCGACGTGCCGAGCGTCGTCGCCAACATGCGGCACGCGGCCTCGACGATCCCGGATGTGCATCGCTGCGAGCTCGACGGCGTGGCCCACCTGCCGAGTCTCGAGGCACCGGCGCGCTTCAATGCGGCGCTCGACGCCTTCCTTCGGGACGCGGCCCCCGGCTGAAGGAACCCATGTCCGATCACGGTCGTCATCACCACCCCGCGCACGCCGGCCACCGCCCTGTCGACGAACACGCGCACGATCACGGCCACGACCATGCGCACGGCCACTCGCACGGCATGCCGGCCGACGCGACCTCGGCCACGCTGCGACTCTTCGCGATCGGCATCGCGATCAACCTCGCGTTCGTGCTGATCGAGGCCGGCTACGGATGGTGGGCCGACTCGCTCGCGCTGCTGGCCGACGCGGGCCACAACTTCGGCGACGTGATCGGACTCGCGCTCGCGTGGGGAGCCGCGGTGCTGGGTCGTCGACGCGCGTCCGACCGCTTCACCTACGGCCTCGGCGGTACGACCATCCTGGCCGCGCTCGCCAACGCGATGCTGCTGCTGATCGCGGTGGGCGGCATCGTGTACGCGGCGGTCGAGCGCCTGATCACGCCGGCCCCGATCGACGACGTGGTCGTGATCGTCGTCGCGGGCATCGGCATCTTCGTCAACACGGCGACCGCGTTGCTGTTCCTGTCGCGTCGCGGCGACGACCTCAACGTGCGCGGCGCCTATCTGCACATGGTGGCCGACGCCGCGGTGTCGGCCGCCGTGGTGGTCGCCGGGCTGGTCATCCGCTATACGGGGCTGTCGTGGATCGACCCGCTGATGGGTCTCGTGGTCGCGATCGTCATCCTGTTCGGCACGTGGAGCCTGATGCGCGACTCGATGCGTCTCGCGCTCGCGGCGGTGCCCGATCACATCGACGCCGACGCGGTGCGCGCCTACCTCGAAGGGCTGCCCGGCGTCACGGCGGTCCACGACCTGCACATCTGGGCGACGAGCACGTCGGAGAACGCGCTGACCGCGCACCTCGTGATGCCGTCGGGGCATCCGGGCGACGGCTTCCTGTGCGAAGTCGCCGACGCGATCGAAGCGCGCTTTCGCATCGGCCACGTGACGACGCAGATCGAGACGGCGGACGGGCCGGGTCCGTGCCGGCTCGAAGCCGCGCACGCGGCCTGAGAGGGCGAGCGCCGAGGGAGCACTGTCCGTCGCCCCGCGTTCTTCACGTAAGGCCGCGGCGGTCGGGACCCGAGTCCGTGCTTCGTCGATGAGCACGCCGCGCGACGCGTGCACGACGCCTACAGCAGCACCATCGTCGCCAGCCCGAGGAAGATCAGGAAGCCGAGCGTGTCGGTCGCGAAGGTCAGCAGCACCGACGACCCGATCGCCGGGTCCTTGCCGAAGCGGGCGCGGGTCAGCGGCACGATCATCCCGAGCGCGGCGCCGACCAGCATGTTGGCCAGCATCGCCGCGGCCATCACCGGCCAGATCGCCACCCGCCCCGACATCGCGTACGCGAAGCCGCCGGCGATGATGCCGCCGCCTGCGCCGATCAGGATCGACACCGTCAGCTCCTTGACGACGAGCTGACGCACGTTCGACGCCCCGATGCGACCGAGGGCCAGCGCGCGGATGATCAGCGTCATCGTCTGGTTGCCCGAGTTGCCTCCGATGCCGGCGATGATCGACATCAGGAACGCGAGGATGACGATCTTGCCGACGGTGGCTTCGAAGCGCGACGCGACGAACGACGCGAACGACGCGGTCACGAGGTTCAGCAGCAGCCACGGCGCGCGGTTGCGGATCGAATCGCCGACCGGCGCGAAGATGTCCTCCTCCTCGCGCAGGCCGGCCGCCGACAGCTGCGCCTCCTCGGACTCCTCGCGGATCACGTCGACGACCTCGTTGACCGTCAGCCGCCCGACGAGACGACCCTGCGTGTCGACCACCGGCGCCGACACGAGGTCGTAGCGCTCGAACGCCTGCGCCGCGCCGCCGGCATCGTCCTCGGGCTGCAGCGTGAGCAGGTCCGTGCGCATCACGCTCACCACTTCGGTCTCGGGCTCGTTGATCAGCAGCCGGTCGAGCGGCAGCGAGCCGAGCAGCCGGTGCTCGCGGTCGACGACGAAGACCTGGTCGGACTGATCGGGCAGCGCGTCGAAACGGCGCAGGTAGCGCAGCACGACCTCGAGCGTCACGTCGTCGCGGATGGTGACCATCTCGAAGTCCATCCGCGCACCGACCGAGTCCTCGGGGAAGCTCATCGCCGAACGGAGCTGCTCGCGCTCCTCGGCGCTGAGCTCGCTCGACAGCAGGTCGAAGACCTGCGGCGGCAGGTCGGGCACGAGGTCTGCGAGCTCGTCGGCGTCGAGCTCCTCGACCGCCGACACGATCTCCTCGTGCGTCATCGACGCGACCAGCGACTCGCGCACGGCCTCGGACAGTTCGAGCAGCACCTCGCCCGAATCGATCACGCTCTCCTCGGACTTGATGTGCTTCCAGACGACGAGACGATCGTCGTTGGAGAGGGCCTCGAGCAGGTACGCGACGTCGGCCGGATGCAGCCGGTCGAGCTCGCGTTCGAGTTCGACCTCGTGCCGTCGATGCGTCAGCGCCTCGACCAGCGCGTGCCTCGACTCGTCTTCCGCATGGCGCTGACGATGCGTGACCGCCTCGACCCGATCGACCCGACGCAGCAGGGTCTCGACGCGCACCAGCGCGCGCTGAGCGTCGTCCGGATCGCGCGGGGTCGGCAACATCGTCTGAGGATCGCGATCGTCGGGCATGGCCGGCATTGTAGAGACGCGATCGACGGCCCCTGCCGTCAGCGACGCCGCGTCACGAGCGCGATGCCGACGACCGCGCAGACGAACGCGACGCCGTGCGCGATCGTCGGCCGTTCGCCGAGGAAGACCATGCCGACCAGCGCCGACGTGACCGGCAACGCGGTCGTGAAGACGCCGGCCCGGCTGGCCGGTACGTGCTTCAACCCGGTGAGCCACAACCAGGTCGACAGCACGCTGGCCGCGATCGCGTAGACCACGATGAGGGTCCACAGCGTCGTCGTGACGCGGTCGAAGTCGAAGTGTCGCGCCTGCCACAGCCCGAACGGCAGCATCAGCGCGAAGCCCACGCCGTTGATCCACGCCGAGATCCGCATCGGACCGACCGCGGCGTCGGTGAGGCGCTTGCCGAGCACGACGTACATCGCCTCGCAGAACACGGCGCCGACCATGAACGCGTTGCCGGCCGGCGTGGCGTCGCCGCTGTCCGGCGCCGCGCCGCGTGCCAGCGTGAGCGCGCCGACGCCGATGACGGCCAGCGCGATCGCGACCAGCGTCCGCCCCTGGATGCGCTCGCGCAGCGCCATCAGCGACAGCACCGCGACGGCCGCCGGCAGCATGCTCATGATCAGTCCGGCCGCGGTGGCCGACGTGCGCGCCACGCCCGACAGCATGCAGATCGAGAAGAGGAAGTTGCCGAAGAACGACTCGGCCACGAGCGTGCCGCGCAACGGCCATGCGATCGCGAGACCGCCGCGCGGGAAGGTCCACGGCAGCATCGCGAGCGCCGCGATGCCGAAGCGGAGGGTGGCCAGCAGGAACACCGGCACCGTCTCGACGATGACCTTCGAGAAGCCGACGTAGGCGCCGACCACGGCCATCCCGGCGACGAGATACAGGTAGGCGGACGGCGGCGCGGCTGCGACGCGGTCCTTCATGCCCCGCCGCCCGCGCTCACGGCAGCTCCGCGTCACCCATCCAGCGCGCGATCACCGCGCTGCGCTGGGCGAGATACGGCGAGCCGCGGCGCGTGTCGTAGTAGCGCGGGTTGGGCAGCATCACCGCGAGCTGAGCCGCCTGCGAGGGGCCGAGCTGCGCGGCGGTCGTGCCGAAGTAGTGATGCGCGGCGGCCTCTGCGCCGAAGACGCCGTTGCCCCACTCGATGACGTTGAGGTAGATCTCGAGGATGCGCCGCTTCGAGAGCCAGAACTCCAGCATGTAGGTGATGACGAGCTCCTGCGCCTTCCGCAGATAGCTGCGCTCGCCGGTCAGGAAGAGGTTCTTCGCGAGCTGCTGCGTGATGGTCGAGCCGCCCTTGATGCGCGCCTTTCGTCGGGCGTCCTTGCCGCCCCTGTCGCCGTTGCCGACCTTCTCGTTGCCGACCTTCTCGTTGCTCTCGTAGGCCTTCGAGATCGCGTCCCAGTCCACGCCGTCGTGCTCCGCGAAGCGCGCGTCCTCGGACGTGATCACGGCGCGCTTGAGGTTGTCCGAGATGCGCGCGTAGGGCACCCATCGCTGCTCCATCGCGGCGTCCGGGTTCTTCTCTCTCGCGAGCGCCATATGGCTGCGCATGAACGCGGTGTCCGACGGATCGACGAAGCGATACGAGCCGATGACGACGAAGTAGTAGACCTGCAGCAGCACGACGAGGCCGACCGCGACGGCGACGAGGCGGCCGAGCCAGCGCAGTGCTCGCTTCATCGCGTCGTGCCCGCCGCGAGCAGCGAACGCATCAGGGCGCGGACCGGCGCCGTCTCGGGACGCACGCCGCGCCACAGGAAGAACGACTCGGCTGCCTGTGCGACCAGCATGCCGAGACCGTCGACGACCTGCGACGCGCCGCCGTCGATCGCCTGCGTCATGAACGGGGTGGGCCGGGCGGCGTACATCAGGTCGTAGGCCAGGCCCGCCTTCGCGAAGGTCGGCGGCGCGAGCGGCAGCGTCTCGCGCGCGAGGCTCGCCGAGGTCGCGTTGACGACGACGTCGAAGCTCTCGCCGGCGAGCTCGTCGAACGCGCTGGCGCGCACGATCGTCGCGGAGTCGCGAGCGGCGCAGGTCGCGACCAGCGTGTCGGCGCGACGCCGGTCGCGAGCGACGACGACGAGCGATCGAGGAGCGGCGTCGAACAGCGGTCCGACGACTCCACGCGCCGACCCGCCGGCCCCCACCAGCAGCACGCGTGCACCGGTGAGCGCGCTGCCGACCAGGCGCTTCAGGTCGTCGACGAGACCGGCGCCGTCGGTGTTGTCGCCGTGCAGACCGTATTCATCGCGACCGAGCCAGTTGACCGCGCCGGCCATTCGGGCGCGCGGACTGACGCGCTCGCCGCAGAGCGCGCGGGCCTCGACCTTGAACGGCAGCGTGACGTTGAGCCCTTCGCCGCCTTCGTCGAAGAAGCGGGTCGCGGTGGCGACGAAGCCGTCGACCGGGGCGGACACGCGTCGATAGTCGACGACCAGTCCGGTGGCGGCCGCGAAGGCCGCATGGATCGCGGGCGACAGGCTGTGCGCGACCGGATGGCCGATCACGCCGTAGCGGTGCGGCTCGTGCGTCACGGACCGCGGCCGCTTCAGCGTCCGATCGACAGCGCGTCGCGCGCGGGGTTGGGCAGCGCGCGGATCTCGGTGCAGCAGGCCGGGCCGACGCACTTGGCGACGCACTCGTAGCGCGAGCCGTTGAGTCCGCTCTTCGTGATGGTCTTGCCGTCGTCGGACAGCACGCCGTCGACCCCCGGGTTGAGCGCCTTCTGCAGCACGCCCTCGACCGACGGCTTGTCGTCGGCGGTGCCGGTGACGGTGACACCACCGAGACGCTCGGCATCGCCGACCGGCGTGTTGCTCGACGGCTTCTCGCCGGCGATCGCCGCGGCGCGGCTGCGACCGTCCTTGCGATCGAAGGCGGCCTTGGTGGCGGCCCGCGACTTCGTCAGCGGATCGGCGGCCGTCTTCTTCTTCGCGGCATCGTCGGGCTGTGGCGCGCAGCGTTGCACGATCACCGAAACGCCCTCGCAGTTGTCGCGCGCGGCGTCCTCGATCGACTGCCGCGACGGCGCCTTCGTCACGCCGGTCTGCGCCATCGCGAGGCCCGCCATCGCGATCGCCATCACCGCGAGGCCGCGCGCCAGCACGAAGGGGATCCTTGCAGACGCTCTGTTCATTTTCTTTCGGAGCGCATTTCGAGTGCGTCGCCTTTGGTGAATCGGAAGGTGCTGAAGATTTCGAAGATGTCGTACTCGGAGCGCAGCTCGGCCGAGAAGCGGCCGTAGGGTGCGCCCAGCAGCACGATCCGTCGAGCGGCGCGGTCGAGCACCGCCGACCCCGACGAGCGCGTGACCTCGACCTCGTCGTTGTAGATCGTGCCGTCGGGGTTCAGCGTCACGCGCAGCGTGAGGTCGCCGTAGATGCGGCCGCGCGCCTCCTCGGGATAGTTCATCGTGCCGATGCGTTCGACCTTGTCCTTCCACTGCGCGTAGTACATCGCGTAGCTGGTGCCGCGCGTGGTGGGTCCGATGTAGCCGCGTCGCGGCCGCGCGTTGTAGTCGCGCGTCTGCTTGTCGACCTGCGCCTCGAGCCGGGCGATGGCCTTCATCGACGTCGTCAGGTCGGCGGTTGGCGCGACGTCGTTGGAGTCGACCTTCTCAGGCGCCTCGGGCGCGATCGACGTCGGCGCGACGCGCGCCTGCGCGAGCAGGCGCCGCTGCTCGGCCTCGACCCGCTGCATCGCGCTCTGCGATTCCTTCAATACCTCGCCGTCGGAGACCTCGGGAGTGCGCGGCAGGAACGACGTGGCGCGCCCGGTGTCGTGGTCGCCGCCGCCGTTGAGGTCGAACTGCGCGATCGCATCGGGCTTCAACGCCTTGTCGATCGAGCGGGCATTGACGAGGATGACCTCGAGCGGACTGTCGGGCGGCTTGAACAGCGACGCGTTCGGCAGCACGAAGCGCACCGCGAGCAGCACGAGGTGGAGTCCCACCGAGACCACCAGCGCGATGGTCAGGCCGGTCGGCCGCACGCCCTCGCGTCTCTGGTACGGTCGACGAGCGGAGCTGCGCGCCACCGGCCGCATCGGCGCGCTCTCGTCGGCCGGCATCGTGTGGCCGCGCAGCGGATGCAGGATGGGCGAGGCGCCGCGCATCGGAACGGACTAGCTCGCCGCCTGCGGCGCGTCGGCCGCGTCGATCGTGGCGATCGTCTCGGCGCGCTCGAGCTCGGCATCGGCGACGGCGTCGACCGCGAGCACCTCGTTCGACGTCGCGGCCTCGAGGTCCTCGTCGTCCTCGAGCGCATCGACCTCCTCGACGATCGCGACGAGACGACACTGCACCGACAGGTCGACCGCATCGGTCGAGAGGATCTCGAGTTCGATCCGCTGACCGCGCATCACGCCGGTGACGCCGGGCGGCGTGCCGGCCGGGCCGATCGCCGCCATCCCCGGGACGCGCACCTGCAGCGGAATCTCGAACAGCACCGCGTTGTCGTCGCGACCGGCGGCCTTCGCGTCGACCAGCGTGCGGCCTTCCTGTTCGAGCCAGCGCAGGCACCAGTAGCGTTCCATCTTCGACTGGTAGTCCGCGTAGGCCGCGTAGGCCGCGTCGAAGCCCGAGACGATGGCGAACAGCCCGGCGTCGTTCTGCGCGAAGACCGGCGAGCTCTTCGACAGGCACGACGCGATCTGCCATTGATTGACGAGGTCGACGTAGCGGCGCAGCGGCGACGTGCTCCACGCGTACTGGGCGACGCCGAGTCCGGCATGCGGTGCCGGATGCGTGATCATCCGCACGCGGCCCGCCGGCCCGAAGGCCGCGTTCTGCGCGCGATAGATGCCCGCCACGCCGTGGTCCGCGAGCAGCCGGCCCCACGTGCTGTTGGCCAGGATCATCAGTTCGGCGACGACCGTGTCGAGCGGCGCGCCGCGGCGCCGCTCGGTGATCGCGATGCGCTCGCGACCGTCGACGGTGTCGACGCGGAAGTTGTAGTCGGCGCGGTTGTGCGACTCCGGCCGCAGGCCCGCGGCGACACGGGCGGCCTGCCGCATCGCATGCAGTCCCTTCGCGAACCGCCACAGCACCGCGAGCTCGGCCTTGCGCGGATGGTCGCCGTCGCCGCTCGTCAGGTTGGCTTCGGTGACGACGTCGTCGAGCCGGTCGTGACGCAGGTTGTCGGCGATCGGGACGCGCTCGATGCGCGACGCGGACGAGACGATGCGCCAGCCGGCCTCGGCGTCCTCGACCGCGTCGACGTAAAGCGACAGCGCGGGACAGGCCCGTCCGGCTTCGAGCGTGAAGGCCGCGACGACGGCGTCGGGCAGCATCGTGATCTTCTCGCCCGGCGCGTAGACGGTCGAGTAGCGGTCGTGCGCGATCGCGTCGATCGCATCGCCGCGGCGGATCGCGAGGCCGGGCGCCGCGATGTGGACGCCGAAGCGCCAGGCCGGCGAGCCGTCGACGGGATCGAGGGCGCGCACCGACAGCGCGTCGTCGATCTCCGTCGTGGCCGCGTCGTCGATGCTGAAGGCCTCGACGTCGGCGAGCGGAAGGTCGCCGATCGCGGGAACGTCGACCCCGGGGAAGCCGGTGCCGCGCGGGAACTGCTCGAACACGAAGCGATCGCGATGCAGCGCGGCCGCCGAAGGCAGCCCACCGACGGCGAGCAGCAGCCGCTCGGCCGACAGCCTGCGCAGGCTGGGCACCGGCTTCTTCGGCGGCGAATGCTGCATCATGGAGAAGCGCG
>CALMOR010000008.1:9779-11817 GCA_937872165.1 uncultured Burkholderiales bacterium
CTTGTACTCGATGCGATTGCGGTCGGGCCTGAAGAGCAGCTCGCGCACGATGGCGCGCACCGCGTCGGGCAGTCGCCCTTCGACGAGCTCGTCGCGGTAGGTCGCCTGCAGCACGGCCTCGCGCTGCTTGCGTTCGATGCCGGCGAGCGCGGCCTTCAACGCGTCGGGCGGCGCGGGCCGGTAGTGGCCGCGACCCTTGCGATAGAAGTACATCGGCGCCGAATGCAGGCGCGTCACGAGGGCCGCGGACTCCACCGGCGTCGCGGCGCGCCCGTAGTAGTCGACCGCGAGGTCCTTGAACGAGAACTCGGCCTGCGGCGCGCATTCCCACAGGAACTCGAGGTCGATCGAATCGGCCAGCGACTGCGCGTCGCGCATCAGCGTCGCGGCGTCGGGGTCGCGGAAGTCGAACAGCACGTGGCCGCTCTTGACCTTGCTGCGCTTGCCGGTCGCGGACTCGACCTGCATCGAGGCGCCCTGGTCCGACAACACGTTGCCGGCCTTGAAGCCGCCATCTTCTTCGTAGAACACGTTCATCGCCGCATTTTAGCGGTGAAGCTCCGCGCGCCATTCCGTCGGGAGCGCCAGTCGGGCGGCTTCGCAACACCGTCCGTCGCGGCAGGCCGAGCCGACGTTGCGGCCGGCGTCGGGACGCGTTGCTAGAATCGCCGCGACCCGAGCCCGGAGACCCGCATGGACGTCATCGACTACGAAGTGTTCGGCAACGAGATGCAGTACGTCGAGCTCGAGCTCGATCCCGGCGAAGCGGCCATCGGCGAGGCGGGCAGCATGTTCTACGTGGACCCCGGCATCGAGCTCGACACGGTCTTCGGCGACGGCTCGGCACAGCAGGGCGGGCTCTTCGGCAAGCTGCTCGGCGCCGGCAAGCGGCTCGTGACCGGCGAGTCGCTGTTCACGACCGTCTACACGAACCACGACTCGATCAAGCGACGCGTCGCGTTCGCGGCGCCCTATCCCGGCAAGATCGTTCCGGTCGACCTGTCGCGCATCGGCGGCACGCTGATCGCGCAGCGCGACGCCTTCCTGTGCGCCGCCCGCGGCGTGTCGCTCGGCATCGCGTTCCAGCGCAGGCTGGGCACCGGCTTCTTCGGCGGCGAAGGCTTCATCATGGAGAAGCTCGACGGCGACGGCATGGTGTTCGTGCACGCGGGCGGCACCATCCTCGAACGGCAGCTCGCGCCCGGCGAGGTGCTGCGCGTCGACACCGGCTGCGTGGTCGCTTATCAGCCTACCGTCGACTTCGACATCCAGTACGTGGGGAAGATCAGGACCGCGCTCTTCGGCGGCGAGGGCCTGTTCTTCGCGACGCTGCGCGGTCCGGGTCACGTGTGGTTGCAGTCGCTGCCGTTCTCGCGCCTCGCGAGCCGCGTGTTCGCGGCGGCCCCGCAGGCGGGCGGACGGTCGCGCGACGAAGGCGGCTTCGGCAGCCTGGTCGGCGGGACCGCGGTGGGCGGGCTTCTCGGAGGGTTGCTCGGCGGCGACGAGGACGCGTGACGGCGGACCTTCGTCGCGCCATCGACGAGGACGCGCTGGTCGGCCGCTCGCCGCGCGGTCGCTAGGGCGTCATGCGCTGCTGCATCTGCAGGACCCGCATGCGCCACTGGCCGTCGCGCCGGACGTAGGCGCACGTGTAGCGCAGCGGTGCGGTGGTCTCGGGCTCGCGGCCGCGGCGAAACGGAGGTCGGTCGTCGCGAAGACGAAGCCGACGCCGCCCTCCACCGACACCGATCGTTCGCGCACCGACTGGCCGACCAACGGCAACGCCAGCACGTGTCGCACGAACGCTTCCCTGCCCCACGTCGAGCCGTCCGCGAGGTCGTGGACGAAGCGCTCGTCGATCAGGCGACGGATCGACGCCTCGTCGCGAGCCACTTCCGCCGCGACGTATTCGTCGTCCACCGCGAGCAGCTGCTGTTCGATGCTCCGGTCGGGCGACGAGACGGCGGACGACACGGCGGTCGATTGGCCGGTCGATTGGGCGCGGGCATCGATTGGACCGAGCGCGGCGACGATCGAC
>CALMOR010000008.1:11827-25732 GCA_937872165.1 uncultured Burkholderiales bacterium
GCGTGCCGGCGGCGCCGGAAGGAGGTCTGCATCTCGGTCCGGTCGAGACAAGGGAAGTGGGCGGCGAGGCCCGGAGCCGATCGATGAGGCGACTCCCGGCCCGCACCCGGGGAAGCATGCATTCGTCGGCATCGCGCGGCAGAGGCGACGTCGAACGCTCGCGTCCGACGGCGCGCGGCTCGACGCGGCTGTCGGCGCATCGGCCGGGATACATCGTGGGTCGCGTCGCCCACGGGCGTCTAGCGGCCTTCGTCGCGCGCGGTGATGGCCGACCAGAACGCGCGGGCTGCCGGGGTCCGACCGTCGTCCGAACGGAAGATGCGGATGTCGAGCGCGATGCGCCACGACATCGGCGCGGCCGGCACCAGCCGGCGCGCGCGCAGGTCTTCGTCGATCAGGCTCTTCGGCAGCCACGCGACGCCGCGGCCGTCGAGCGCCATGCTGCGCAGGACCGTCGCGAGATGCGCGGTGAAGACGACGCGACCGCGAGCGCGTCCGATCGCCTCGCCGCGCAACGTCGACACGATGCGGCCGAGACCGGACTCGGCGCTGAACGCGAGGATGGGGACCTCTTCGCCGATGCCCGCCGTCAGGCGGTGCTTCGCGCGCGAACCGCGACGATCGTCGGGACCCGGCGCCGCCACCGGCAGCAACGCGTCGTGGCCGATCGTCGTCGACGGGAAACGCCGGTCGAGACGCCCCGGCACCTGCGGGTGCGCATGGCACAACAGGAAGTCGACGCGCTGCTCGAGCATGCTGTCCTCGCAGCGTTGCAGCACGTCGGACACGAGCTCGATCGGCGCGATCGGCATGCGTCCTTCGAGCGAGCGGAACCACGACGGCACGAAGGTCAGCGACAGCGCGTGGGTCGCCGCGAAGTGGAGCGTGGCCGCGCGCGTGTCGGCGACCGCGCGCGCATCGGCCGGCAGGCGCGCGATCCGCGCGAGCTGCTCGCGCGCGACCGTCACGAACCACGACCCCGCCTCGGTCAGCACGAGGGGCTGGGCGCCGCGCTCGACGAGGGCGACGCCCAGCCATTCCTCGAGCGAGCGGATGCGACGGCCGAAGGCCGGCTGTGTCATGTGGCGCGCCTCGGCCGCGCGCGAGAAGTTGCCGCTCGTCGCGAGTGCGAGGAAGTCTTCGAGCCACGAGAGGTTCATCGAAAGGAAGAAGAACGGCGATGCCGGGGCGGCATCGGGCCGAACCGAAGCGGCATTGGACGCGGTTCGCGGGGGGCGCACATCATACGGTCCCGTCCCGACCGAAGCCCGTCCATGAAGATCGTCGACATCCGCGAAGTCACGAAGCCGATCAGGTCCTCCATCCGCAACGCGTACATCGACTTCTCGAAGATGACGCTGAGCCTGGTCGCGGTCGTGACCGACGTCGTGCGCGACGGCCGGCCGGTGATCGGCTACGGCTTCAACTCGAACGGCCGCTACGGCCAGGGCGCGCTGATGCGCGAGCGCTTCATCCCGCGGCTCCTCGAAGCCGATCCCGCTGGCTATGCGGACCAACGCGGCGACAACCTCGACCCGCATGCGTTGTGGGCTGCGATGATGGTCAACGAGAAGCCCGGCGGCCACGGCGAACGATCGGTCGCGGTCGGCACGATCGACATGGCGATCTGGGACGCGGTCGCGAAGATCGCGGACAAGCCGCTGTACCGGCTGCTGGCCGAGGAGTACGGCACCGGCACGCCGAACCGCAAGGTCTTCGTCTACGCGGCCGGCGGCTACTACTGGCCGGACCAGGGGATCGACGGCCTGACGCGCGAGATGCAAGGCTACCTCGATCGCGGCTACACGGTCGTCAAGCAGAAGATCGGCGGCGCGTCGATCGACGAGGACCGCCGCCGCATCGAGGCCGTGCTGAAGCTGCTCGGTCCGGGACGGAAGCTCGCGGTCGATGCCAACGGCCGCTTCGACCTGCCGACCGCGATCGCCTACGCGAAGATGCTGGCCGACTACGATCTCTTCTGGTACGAGGAGATCGGCGACCCGCTCGACTTCGCGCTGCAGGCCGAGATGGCGAACCACTACGAGAGACCGATGGCGACCGGCGAGAACCTCTTCTCGATGCAGGACGCACGCAACCTGATCCGCTACGGCGGCATGCGGCCCGATCGCGACTGGCTGCAGTTCGACTGCGCGCTGAGCTACGGCCTCGTCGAATACCTGCGCACGCTCGCCATGCTGAAGGAACACGGCTGGTCGCCGTCGCGCTGCATCCCGCACGGCGGCCATCAGATGTCGCTCGCGATCGCTGCCGGACTCGGGCTCGCCGGCAACGAGTCGTATCCCGACCTTTTCCAGCCCTACGGAGGCTTTCCCGACGGCGTCGAGGTCGTCGACGGCCACGTGACGCTGCCGGAGCTTCCGGGCATCGGCTTCGAAGGCAAGGCCGACCTGTATGCGGAGATGAAGGCCCTGGCCCATTGAGCGACGCCGTCATCGGCCGCACCGAACGGATCGCGACGCGGGTCGCGTTCGTGATCGCCGGCATCGCGACGTCGGCATGGGCTCCGCTCGTGCCGCTGGCGAAGACCCGGACCGGTCTCGACGAGGCCGCTCTCGGCCTCGTGCTGTTGTGCTTCGGCGGCGGCTCGCTGATCGCGATGCCGCTCGCGGGGCTGGCGTCGGCACGCGCCGGCAGCCGTCGCGTGATCGTCGCCGCGGTCGCCGTCGTCTGCGTCGCGCTGCCCGCGCTCGCGATCGTCGACCGACCGCTCGTGCTGGCCGCGAGCCTGATCGCGTTCGGCGCGGGCCTCGGCGCGCTCGACGTCGCGATGAACCTGCAGGCCATCGCGGTCGAGAAGGCCGCGGGGCGCGCGATGATGTCGGGCTTCCATGGGATGTACAGCGTCGGCGGCATCGTCGGCGCCACGGGCGTCGCGCTCGCGCTGTCGATGACGGTCGACGCGGCCGTCGCGGTCTCGTCGGTCGCCGTGGTGCTGGCGCTGGCGATCGTCGCGTCGATGCGCGGCCTGATGACGGACGCGACGCGCGACCGCGCGACGACCTTCGCGCTGCCGCGCGGTGTCGTGCTCGTCATCGGCCTCCTCGCGGCGGCCGCCTTCCTCGCCGAAGGCGCCGTGCTCGACTGGGGCGCGCTCTTCCTGACGACCGTGCGCGACGTCCCGGTCGCGCGCGCGGGCGCCGGCTACATCGCGTTCTCGATCGCGATGACCGCGGGACGTTTCGCCGGCGATCGCATCGTGCAACGCTTCGGCGGCGGCAGCGCGGTCGGCCTCGCGATCGTCGTGCTCGTGCCGTCGTGGATCGTCGCCGTCGCGGGCTTCGCGCTGATCGGGCTCGGCTGTTCGAACATCGTGCCGGTGCTGTTCACGGGCGCCGGTCGACAGACCGCGATGCCGCAGAGCCTCGCGGTCCCGGCGATGACGACGATGGGCTACGCGGGACTGCTCGCGGGCCCCGCTGCGATCGGCTTCGTCGCGCATGCGTCGAGCCTCCCGATCGCACTGCTCCTCGTCGCGGCCCTGATGCTCGCGGTGGCCGCGGTCGGCCGCGTGCTGGTGCGCTGAAGGCATGCCGTGACGTCGTATCCGTTCGAGGTCGCGCTCATCGTCGCGCTCGGTCTCGTCGCGGGCTGCGTCGGCGGCGTGATCGGCACCGGCTCGTCGATCATCCTGTTGCCGGTGCTGGTCAACGTCTTCGGACCCAGGGAGGCGGTGCCGGTGATGGCAGTCGCGGCGGTGATGGCCAACCTCGCGCGCGTGCTCGCGTGGCGGCGCGAGGTCGACTGGCGCGCGGTGGCGTGGTACGCGATCCCCGGCGCGCCGGCCGCGGCGCTCGGCGCGCGGACGCTGCTGGCGCTGCCGCCGTCGGCGATCGATCTCGCGCTCGGCGTGTTCTTCCTCTGCATGATCCCGCTGCGGCGCTGGCATGCGGACCGCCGGACGCGACTGCGTCCCCGGCATCTCGCGATCGCGGGAGCGGCGATCGGCTACGTCACCGGCATCGTGTTGTCGACCGGGCCGCTGAGCGTGCCGGTGTTCGCGACCTACGGTCTCGTCGGCGGTGCCTTCCTGTCGACCGAGGCCGCGAGCTCGCTCGCGCTCTACGTCGGCAAGGTGATCGCGTTCCGGCAACTCGGTGCGATGCCGTGGCCCACGTTCGCGAAGGGCCTCGTCGTCGGTGCGTCGCTGATGGCCGGTACCTGGGGCGGCAAGGCGTTCGTGCTGCGCATGAGCGCCGACTTGTTCCGGCACCTGCTCGACGCGGTGATGCTGTGCTCGGGCCTGTCGCTGATCTGGACCGCGCTCCGCTGATCGGGGCGCCGCAGGACGCATGCGACGCGCGTGGACAACGCCGCTCTCGCGCGACGTCATCCGGGCAGTTGCACGATGAAGGCGCGGACGCCCTTCAGGATCATCTCGACGGCGATCGCGATCAGCACGAGGCCCATCAGTCGTTCGAACGCGGTCACCGCGCGCTCGCCGAGCCGCCGTTGCAGCCGCTCCGAGAACACCAGCACGACGGCCGAGGTCGCGAGCGCGACCGCCAGCGCGCCGATCCATTCGAAGAGGCGCTCCGGATCGCGCGAGACGAGCAGCAGCACCGTCGCCAGCGCCGACGGGCCCGCGATGGCCGGGATCGCGAGCGGCACGATGAACGGCTCGCCGCCGGGCGACGTGCCGAAGACGCCTTCGGGGACGGGAAACACCATCTTCAGCGCGATCAGGAAGAGGATCACGCCGCCGCCGATCTGCAGCGACACGTCGGACAGTCCGAGCGCGTCCATGAAGCGGTTGCCGAAGAACATGAAGAACAGCAGCAGCGCGAACGCGATCAGGCATTCGCGCAGGATCACGAAGGCCTTGCGATGCGGCGGCACCGATCGCAGCGCGGCGACGAAGATGGGGATGTTGCCGAGCGGATCGGTGACGAGCAGCAGGAGGATGGTGGCGGAGACGAAGGACGATTGCATCCCGCACTCTATCAACGCGGCGCCGCTCACCGCTCGCGGCCGGCTTCCTTCGCGATGCGCTCGATCGGAGGCAGCAGGTATTCGAAGACCGTGCGGTCGCGCTGCCGGATCTCGGCGGCCACCAGCATGCCGGGCGTCAGCGACAGTGGCCCGCCGGACGGCGAGAGCAGTTGCTGGGCAGCCAGCTTGATCTCGGCGCGACAGGCGGGTGGTTGCATCGACGCGCCCGGATTCTTCGGCGTCGCATTGTCGGTCGCGACGCGATCGACATCTTCCTCCATGTAACGGCAATCAGCGACGGAGAACGGAGATCCATGGCCGCTCTATAAGGAAGGCGAGCGACGGAAAAATCGGCTAACTAAGGGCGCAGATCGCGTCCTGATGCGGCTGGCTACTTCGAGACGCAGGTGGTCGACATCTTCCGGCGAATCTGCACGGCGTACACCCAGCCTGCCCAACAAACGACGTGCCCCCAAACTCCGTCGGAACGACAGCCTGCTTCTCAGCACCATGGTCTCCTTCGCCGCCGAGGATTCCATCACCTATTGGGGTGACAGCCGACAAGAGCAAGCTTGCGCCCGAAGTGAAAGAGTTAATGGAGGCGCAATTTGCAAAAGAAAAGATCGACGAGAAAAGAAGGCGCGAACACGTGCTCGGAAAATTGAAGCAGCGGTGCCGAGGGGCTAAGTCGCTGGCGAGTGCCGATCGTGAAACGCTACTGACTGCCTTGCGCACAGGAGCAGCGGTTGTTGGTGCAGACGGGCTGACCCAATTGCAACAAGTGAATTCTTTGATCGAGAAATTCCGTAGTGGCGATCGACGATTGAATTTGGCGGATGAAAGCGCACTGACAAATGCGCTCTACTCAAATGATCCTGCCTTGCGTCAGCTGGCCTTTTCGGCATTGTTACTTGGGATCGTCCTGAGGGCAAAATACGCCGATGCACTGGGCCGGCGGCTTCCCGCAGGCCAGATACTTGTGATTCGATAGAATCGAATCGGCTCTTGCCACATCCCGAAGGACCCATGACCGCGACTGTCCGTCCTGGCTCGATGACGAGATGTAGATCTTCGTATAGGAAAGATAAGTGCTCGCCGTAGCGAAACCCGAGGCCTTCGATTTCGATTCGCGAGCCCGAAGTCTGCTGAGCGCCCAAGCGCTTCGGCACGATTGAATGCGGTTCTCTCGGCGCGTCGAGAATGTCTCCGAGCCGCTTGACAGCAATGTTGACCTGCTGAAGTTGCTGCCAAAGCCCGACGATGCGCAGAATCGGTTGCGACATCCGACTCGAAAACGGCCGAGTCCGTTGCCGCCTCAACCTTCGGCGGTCGCGAAGTCGATCACGTCGTCGATGTAGTCGGCGAAGTCCGACAGCCCGTGGTCGCTGCCCTGCACGATCCGGTGGTTGGTCTCCGGGTAGCGCGCGACCATCTCGTTCCAGTCGAGCACCTCGTCGCCGGTGGCCGCGACCAGCAGGTAGCGCTCGGGTCGCGTGATGGCGCCGGCGCGCAACGCCTTCAGCTCGTCGAGGAAACCGGGCTCGATCTCGACCGTCTCGTCGCTGTGATAGACGGTCTGCGTGCCGAGATGCCGCCCGAGGTCGAGTTCGGGGTGCACCGCGGGGTTGAGCAGCACCACGCGGCAGTCGACCTGCTCCGCGATCCAAGTCGCGTAGTAGCCGCCGAGCGACGAGCCGATGATGGCGAGCGGCCGTGCGGCCGACCGGCTGACGAGATCGTCGATCAGCAGCGAAGCCGCGCGCGGCGACACCGGCAGCTGCGGGCAAAGATAGCGGTCCGCCATCCCGCGCACGGCGAGCCGGGCTTCGAGCAGCCGCGCCTTGGTCGAGCGCGGCGACGAGCGGAAGCCGTGCAGGTAGAGGATCACCGCGGCTTCAGGCCGAGGCCTTCCGCGCGGCGCGCAGCTGCAGCGCCGTCAGCAGCTTCTCGTGGATGCCGGCGAAGCCGCCGTTGCTCATGATCACGACGTGGTCGCCCGGCTGCGCGACGACGACGATGGCCGCGATCAGCTGCTCGAGGTCGTCGAACACCGCGGCCTTCGAGCCCTGCTTGCTGCGGTCTTCGCCGCTGATCCCTTCGTTGAGCGGCGCGAGCGCCTGCCGCAGGTCCCAGCCGAGCGCGTCGCGCCCCTGCCTCGCGCCATAGCCGAAGACGCGGTCGGCCTCGACGAGGCTGTCGGCCAGCGCGGCCTTCATCGTGCCGAGCTTCATCGTGTTCGAGCGCGGCTCGATCACCGCGACGATGCGCGACTGGCCGCCTTCGGCGACGAGGCGCGCGCGCAGGCCGCCGATGGTGGTCGCGATCGCGGTCGGGTGATGCGCGAAGTCGTCGTAGACCGTCACGCCGTCGATCGTGCCGCGCACTTCCATGCGGCGCTTGACGCCCTCGAAGCGCGACAGCGCGTCGCAGGCCTCTTCGACGGTGACGCCGGCGTGACCGGCGGCGACGATCGCGGCCAGCGCGTTGGCGCGGTTGTGCGCGCCCTGCAGCGACCAGTGCACGGTGCCGACCACGCCGCCTTCGTGCAGCACCTCGAAGTGCGAACCCGATGCGTCGCCGACGACGCGCGCGTCCCAGTCGACCCCGTCGCCGAAGCGCTCGACCGGCGACCACGAGCCGCGCGTCAGCACCCGCGCCAGCGCGTCGCTGCGGCCGTCGACCACGATCAGGCCCCGTGACGGCACGGTGCGCACGAGATGGTGGAACTGCGTCTCGATCGCCGCGAGGTCGGGGAAGATGTCGGCGTGGTCGTACTCGAGGTTGTTGAGGATCGCCACGCGCGGCCGGTAGTGGACGAACTTCGAGCGCTTGTCGAAGAACGCGGTGTCGTACTCGTCGGCCTCGATCACGAACCACTTCGAGTCGGTGAGGCGAGCCGAGATGCCGAAGCCGGTCGCGACGCCACCGATCAGGAAGCCGGGAAAGAGGCCCGCCCGCTCGAGGATCCACGCGAGCATCGAGGTCGTCGTGGTCTTGCCGTGCGTGCCGGCGACCGCGAGCACGGTGCGGTCGGCGAGCACGTGGTCGGCGAGCCACTGCGGCCCCGACACGTACGGCAGACCCGCGTCGAGGATCGCCTCCATCAACGGATTGCCGCGCGAGACGACGTTGCCGATCACGAACAGGTCCGGCGCGAAGGGCTCGCCGCGCGCGTCCACCTGAGCGAGCTGCGACGGGTCCCAGCCCTCGATCAGCGTGATGCCCTGCGCCTCGAGCTGCGTGCTCATCGGCGGATAGACGCCGGCATCGCAGCCGGTGACCCGATGGCCGGCCGCGCGCGCGAGCACCGCGAGGCCGCCCATGAAGGTCCCGCAGATGCCGAGGATGTGGATGTGCATGCGGGGCGGCCGAAGGAACGGGATGGGGGGCGATGCGAGCGGTCGCGGATTGTATCGGAGGGTCGCCGCATACAATCGCGCGCACCTGCTCGACCGCCCCCCTCCCCGCACGAAAGCCGACCATGGCCCGCATCGTTCCCGACGGATGGGAAGCGCTCGATTCGAACGGCCATCCCGGCGTCGGCTCGGCCGTGCGCGAGATCGAGACGCTGCGCGTCCTGTCGGCACTGGCCGACGACGTCGCGGTGCTGCACGGCGTGCACTGGACCCGCATCGAGCACGGCTGCTCGATCTACGGCGAGATCGACTTCATCGTCGTCGGGCCGAACGGGCGTGTGCTCGTGATCGAGCAGAAGTCGGGCTTCCTCGAGGAGACCGCCGACGGTCTCGTGAAGGCGCAGGGCTCGCTGAAGAAGAAAGTCTCGTCGCAGATCCTCCGCTCGATCGACGCGCTGAAGACGCGCTTCGCGCAGTCGCGCCGCGGCCGCGGCGGTGGCACCGTGGACACGCGACTGTCGATCGACTACCTGCTCTACTGCCCCGACTACCGGGTGCGCGACTTCGATCGGGCCGGCATCGCGGCCGAACGCATCGTCGACGCGACGCGTGCGGCGGAGCTGGTCGCGCTCGTCGCGGACCTGCTCGCGCCGACGCCGGTCGCCGGCAGCGCCGATGCCGCGACCGCGCTGCGCTTCTTCTCCGACGAGTTGCTGCTCGTGGCCGACGTCGCGACGCTGATCGGTCGCACCGACGCATGGGTCACGCGCCTCTCCGGCGGACTCGCGCAGACCGCGATGCAGCTCGAGTTCTCGCCGTTCCGCCTGCGCGTGCGCGGCACGGCCGGGTCGGGCAAGACGCAGCTCGCGCTGCGCGTGCTCGGGCGCGCGGCCGACGAAGGCCGCTCGGCGCTCTATCTCTGCTACAACCGGCCGCTCGCGGACCACGTCGCGCGCATCGCGCCCGGAGGCGCGACGGTCTCGACCTTCCATCACTTCGGCGACCGGCTGCTGCGCGAGAGCGGCGTCGAACCGGACTTCGCGTCGAAGGACCTCTTCGCGCGCTTCGAGGCCGCGGTCGTCGACGCGCGTCCCGCGGACGACCGTCGCTTCGACGTCGTCATCGTCGACGAGGGCCAGGACTTCACGCCGGCGTGGCGCGACGGCGCGTTGCGCTTCGTGAAGCCCGACGGTCGGGCCTACTGGCTCGAGGACCCGATGCAGAACCTCTACGGTCGCGAACCGGTCGCCCTCGACGGCTGGGTCACGCTGAACGCGCAGGTCAACTATCGGAGCCCGCGCGACATCGTCGACGGCATCGTGGCCCTGTTGGCGCGCGGCGCCGACGGCGAAGCGGCGACGGCGCTGCTGTCGATCGAGGCGGCCAGTCCGTTGTCGGGCTCCGAGCTCGACATCACGACCTGGGCCGACGACGACCCGCGCGCGCTGGTCGACGTCACGATGCGCGCGATCACGAAGGCATTGGCGGCGGGATACAGGCGCGGCGACATCGCGTTGCTCACGTTCGCCGGTCGCGATCATTCGAAGCTGCTCGCGCTCGACGCGCTGGGTCCGCACGCGCTGCGCCGCTTCTCCGGCGACTACGACCTTTTCGGCAACCCGGTCTACACCGAAGGCGAGGTGCTGGCCGAGACCATCTATCGCTTCAAGGGCCAGTCGGCGCCGTGCGTGATCTTCAGCGAGATCGACTTCGAGGGCTTCGACGATCGCGCGATCCGCAAGCTCTTCGTCGGCGCGACGCGAGCGACCACGAAGCTGATGCTGGTGATGAGCGAGCGGGCCGCACGCGTTTGTCTCGGCGAAGGCGGCACGGCACAATGACCGCCGCTTCCCGTTCCGAGCCGCTCGTGCATCCGTCCCATCCGGCAAGTCTTCGCGACCAGATCGCGGCCGTCGCCGCGCGCATGATCGCGGAGGACGGACTCGACTACGCGGGCGCGAAGCGCCGCGCCGTGCGCGAGGTCATCGGCGCACAGCATCGATCGGACCACGACTGCATGCCGGACAACGTCGAGGTCGAAGCGGCGGTGCGCGAGCACCAAGCGCTCTTCATGTCCGATACGCAGCCGTCGCGGCTGCGCTCGCTCCGCACGACGGCTCGCGACGTGATGCGCTTCCTTGTCGACGGCGGGCCGGGCCTCGTGCCCTTCGCCAGCGGCGCGATCGTCAACGGCACGGCCGGCGAGCACAGCGACATCCATCTGCAGGTGTTCGACGACAACGCGAAGGACATCGAGATCTTCCTGCTGAACGCGAGCATCGACTTCGAGGTCTCCGAGGGCAGCGGGCCGCGCGACGGGGGCGAGATGCTGAGCTTCCTGTGGCCGCAACGGCGGCCGGGACGACCGCCGCGGTCGTTCGACGGTGAGCAGGAGGCGGTCCACCTGACCGTGCTCGACGCGCGCGACCGGCGGCTCTCGCCGACGGCGGCCCGCGCCGACCTCGCGACGCTCGAGGCGCTGATCGACGCGGCGGACCGCGAACGGGGAGGCGAACGATGAGGCGCTCGACCACCGTCGTCGCATCGATCGTCGTCGGCATCGCCGCGATCGCGGCCGGCGCGCTGACGTTCCGATCGGGACACGAGGCGGCTTCGTCGGGCGCCGCCTCCGCCGCCGAACTCTTCTACGGCCAGACGCTCGCCGACGCCGACGGCGCGTTGCGGCCGATGGCCGATCATCGAGGTCGGGTCGTGGTCGTCAACTTCTGGGCGACGTGGTGCGTGCCGTGCGTGCAGGAGATCCCGGCCTTGTCGAAAGCCAATGCCGAAGCGGCGGGAAAGGTCGCCTTCGTGGGCCTCGGCATCGACAGTCCCGGCAACATCGCGGCGTTCAACGCGCGCTTCAGGCCGAGCTACGCGTTGCTCGCGGCCGGCGCGAGTGGCCCCGAACTCGCGCGACGGTTCGGCGACAGCAGCGGCGCCCTTCCCTTCACCGTCGTGCTCGATTCCGACGGACGCGTCGTCGCGTCGCATCTCGGCCGCGTCGACGCCACGATGCTGCGAACCTGGCTGGCACCCTACCTCGACGATCGTCCGTCGTGAGATCGCGACCATAGCCTGCACGAACAGGGCGCGTTAGACGGCGATCTCTTTTGTCGTGCTACTCTCGCCGCCGCGCTCGCACCCCGTCGCGGCCTCGCCTCGGAACCAGGACCCGCATTCGCACGAATGGCACAGTCACTGCTGGTTCTTCACGGACCGAATCTCAATCTGCTCGGCCATCGCGAGCCCGACACCTACGGGCACACGACGCTCGAAGAGATCGACGCGATGCTGGCTGAGCTGGTCGCGGTCCGGGGCGCGAAGCTCGCGACCTTCCCGTCGAATCACGAGGGCGCGCTGGTCGACCGGGGGCAGGCGGCCCGCGGCGACGGTACGGACTTCATCGTCGTCAATCCGGCTGCCTTTACGCACACCAGCGTCGCTCTTCGCGATGCGCTGGCCGCCGTCGCGCTCCCCTTCGTCGAGGTCCACCTATCGAACGTGCACCGTCGCGAAGAGTTCCGTCATCGGTCCTATCTGGCCGACCTCGCGGTCGGCGTGGTGTGCGGCCTCGGGGTCGCCGGCTATCGAAGCGCGGTCTCGTTCGCCCTCGACTACTGTTGAGTATTGATTCAACTTCGTTTAACTTGCGGCGCCCTTGCCCTTCGCCGATGGAGCACGTATGGATTTGCGCAAGCTGAAGACGCTGATCGATCTGGTCGCGGATTCGACCATCGCCGAGCTCGAGGTGACCGAGGGCGACAGCAAGGTGCGCATCGTCAAGACGCCGGCCGCAAGTGCGCAGCAGATGCAGTACGTCCCGATGCAGATGGGGGCTCCGATGCAGGCGCCGGTCGCGACGTCGCCCGCCGCGAGCCCGTCGGCGGAGGCCGAACCCGCGGCGCTCGTGGGCAACGTCGTCAAGTCGCCGATGGTCGGCACCTTCTATCGCGCGCCCGGACCGGACAAGCCGGCCTATGTCGAGGTCGGCTCGAGCGTCAAGGCCGCCGAGCCGGTCTGCATCATCGAGGCGATGAAGCTCCTCAACGAGATCGAGGCCGGCTTCGACGGAACCATCAGGGAAATCCTGGTGGAGAACGGTCAGCCGGTCGAGTTCGGTCAGCCGCTGTTCCTCGTCGGCTGATGCGCCACCGCGGCGAGCCCGCGGAAGCGCGCCAATGAAAGCAAGCTGCCCATGTTCGGAAAGATACTGATCGCCAATCGCGGAGAGATCGCGCTTCGCATCCAGCGTGCGTGTCGCGAGATGGGCATCCGCACGGTGGTCGTGCACTCGGAAGCCGATCGCGACGCGAAGTACGTGAGGCTCGCCGACGAGTCGGTGTGCATCGGTCCGGCCCCGTCCGCGCTCAGCTACCTCAACATGCCGGCGATCATCAGCGCGGCCGAGGTCACGGATTCCGAAGCCATCCATCCCGGTTACGGCTTCCTGTCCGAGAACGCCGACTTCGCCGAGCGGGTCGAGCGCTCGGGTTTCACGTTCATCGGACCCAGCCCCGATTCGATCCGCCTGATGGGCGACAAGGTCAGCGCGAAGAACGCGATGCTCGCGACCGGCGTGCCGTGCGTGCCTGGCTCGGAAGGCGCGTTGCCCGAGGACTCGAAGGAGTGCATCCGCATCGGGCGGCAGGTCGGCTATCCGGTGATCATCAAGGCCGCCGGCGGCGGGGGCGGACGCGGCATGCGCGTGGTCCATACCGAGGCCGCGCTGCTGAACGCGATCACGATGACACGGACCGAAGCGGGCGCCGCGTTCGGCAATCCGGTCGTCTACATGGAGAAGTTCCTCGAGAACCCGCGACACGTGGAGATCCAGGTGCTGGCCGACAGCTTCCGCAACGCGGTGTGGCTCGGCGAGCGCGACTGCTCGATGCAGCGTCGACACCAGAAGGTCATCGAGGAAGCGCCTGCGCCCGGCATCCCGCGCCGCCTCGTCGACCGCATCGGCGACCGTTGCGCGGAGGCGTGCCGGAAGATCGGCTATCGCGGTGCCGGCACCTTCGAGTTCCTCTACGAGAACAACGAGTTCTACTTCATCGAGATGAACACGCGGGTGCAGGTGGAGCATCCGGTGACCGAAGCCATCACCGGCATCGACATCGTGCAGGAGCAGATCCACGTCGCGGCCGGCGAACGACTGCGCATCCGGCAGAAGGACGTGGTGCTGAAGGGCCATGCCATCGAGTGCCGCATCAACGCCGAGGACCCGTTCAAGTTCACGCCGTCGCCGGGCCGCATCACGTCGTGGCATCCGCCGGGCGGACCCGGCATCCGCGTCGACTCGCACGCCTACACCGGCTACTTCGTGCCACCGCACTACGACTCGATGGTCGGCAAGGTGATCGCCTACGGCGCCGACCGCAACCAGGCGCTGGCGCGCATGCGGGTCGCGCTGTCGGAGATGATCGTCGAAGGCATCCAGACCAACATCCCGCTCCATCGCGAGCTGATGACCGACGCGCGCTTCATCAAGGGCGGTACCAGCATCCACTATCTCGAGCAGCGACTCGCCGAACGTCCGGCATAGGCCGCGGCGGCACGGTCACGCTCCATCGGGACGCGATGTTCGTCGAACTGC
>CALMOR010000008.1:25742-26971 GCA_937872165.1 uncultured Burkholderiales bacterium
CCCGAGGATCGTCGCAGGGCCGAGGCCCTGTCCGACGCGTTGATCGAGGCGGGCGCCCTGTCGGCCTCGATCGAGGACGCGGACGCCGGCAGTCCCGACGAGCAGCCGCTCTACGGCGAACCCGGTCTCGAGCCCGGGGCGAGCGCATGGAAGCGCAGCCGCGTCGTGGCGCTCTTCCACGCCACGGGCGACATCGACGCGATCCTTCGCGAGGCGCTCGACGCGGCGGGCATCGAGACCGCGCCGGACGTCGAACGCCGCGACGTCGCCGATGCCGACTGGGTCGGCCTGACGCAGTCGCAGTTCGAACCGATCGCGCTCGGCGAGCGCCTGTGGATCGTCCCGTCGTGGCATGCGCTCCCCGAAGACGCGGGCCGTCCGTCGTCGATCGTGTTGCGGCTCGACCCAGGCATGGCCTTCGGCACCGGCGGTCACGCGACGACCCGGCTCTGTCTCGCATGGCTCGACCGGAACCTCGTTGCCGGCGAGAGCGTCATCGACTACGGTTGCGGCTCCGGCATCCTCGCGATCGCGGCGAAGAAGCTCGGGGCCGGCACCGTCGTCGGCACCGACATCGACGATCGCGCGGTGAGCGCGGCCGGAGCCAATGCGATCGGGAACCAGGTCGACATCCCGTTCTCCTCTTCGATGCAGTTCACTGCCGGGCCCGCCGCCATCGTGGTCGCCAACATCCTGTCGAATCCGTTGAAGGTTCTCGCGCCGTTGCTGACGTCGCTCGTCGCACCGGGCGGCCGGCTCGTGCTGTCGGGCATCCTCGAGCGGCAATGGCGCGACGTCGCGGCCGCGTATGCACCGGCGATCGAACTCGACCTCTGGGGAACCGAGGCCGGTTGGGTCTGCCTCGCGGGCCGCCGTCCGGACGTCGCCGCGGACGCGCGCTAGCGATGGCCCTGGCGACCCGCTGCCCCGCCTGCGGGACGATCTTCCGCATCAGCACCGCGCAGGCCGCCGCCAAGGGCGGCATGGTCCGCTGCGGGCAGTGCCGCGATGTCTTCAACTCGCTCGATGCGCTGGTGCGGGTCGAGGATCTCGAGGTGATCGACGAGATCGTGGTCGAGCCGCCGCCCGCGTCGAGCGGGCACGTCGTGGAGGCGCCGTCGGCGGCGGACGAGGTCGCGGATCGCGGACCGATCGCGATGCGCGGCGTGCCGGACGCAGCCGAAGTCGCACCCGGCGCGGCGGGAGCCGTCATCGGCCAATGGGGGTTG
>CALMOR010000008.1:26981-40653 GCA_937872165.1 uncultured Burkholderiales bacterium
GATCGGGCAACCACCAATGGCCGATCCGCGTGAGCCCGCGATGGCGGCATTCGCATCGGCTCCGACCACCGCCGCCTTCGAGCCGGATCGACCCGCGACCGGCGGCCTGCGCGACGAAGCGGGCCGGTCGCTCGTCGGCGGCCGCACCGATCCGCAGCCGATCGGCGCCGGCCTCGTCGGCACGAGTCCGACCTTCATGCGACCGGACGAGCCGCTGGCGCCCGCCAACCGCCTGGCACGCCTGGGCATCGTGGCGGGGTCGTCGCTGCTGGCCGCGCTGCTCGCCGCGCAGGCGGCGTATCTGTGGCGCGACGAGCTCGCCGCGCGCTGGTCTCCTTCCAAGCCGTGGCTGGTCGCGGCCTGCCGGCCCTTGCGTTGCGGGGTGGACTTCCCGGCGCATCCCGAGTCGATCACGATCGAATCGGCGAGCATCCAGACGCCGTCGCCCACCGCGAACCTCTTCACGCTGACCGCGCTGCTGCGCAATCGCGACACGATCGACCTGCGCTACCCGTATCTGACCCTCGTCTTGACCGACGTCCAGGATCGGCCTATCTTGCGGCGCGCCCTGCGGCCCGAGGACTACCTCGCTTCGGGCCGCGACGTCGCCGCCACGGTCCGGTCGGGCTTCGCCGCCTCGAGCGAGCTTCCGATCCGCGTCACCTTCGAACTCGACGGCCTCCGTTTCGCCGGCTATCGACTCGACAGGTTCTATCCCTGACGTCCTCACTTCTTCACGACACTCGATGCGCACGCTGATCTGCGGGTCACTGGCCTACGACACCATCATGGTGTTCAAGGGTCGCTTCAAGGACCAGATCCTTCCCGATCAGGTGCACATCCTCAACGTCTCGTTCCTCGTGCCCGAGATGCGTCGCGACTTCGGCGGGACGGCCGGCAACATCGCCTACAACCTCCGGCTGCTGGGCGGCACGCCCGTCGTCATGGCGAGCGTCGGTGGCGACGCGGAGCCCTACCTGAAGCGGATCGCGTCCCTCGGCATCGACACGGAGCACGTGCACAAGCTGGACGACGCCTTCACCGCCCAGTGCTTCATCACGACCGATCTCGACGACAACCAGATCACCGCCTTCCATCCGGGGGCGATGAGCGGGTCGTTCAACAACCACGTCACCGACGCGGCGGACGTGGGACTGGCCATCATCGCGCCCGACAGCCGCGACGGGATGATCCAGCACGCACGCGAACTGGCCGACGCGAAGATCCCCTTCGTCTTCGATCCCGGTCAGGGACTGCCGATGTTCACGGGTTCCGAGCTGATGGAGTTCATCGACCTCGCCGCCTACGTCGCGGTCAACGACTACGAGGCGCAGATGCTGGCCTCGCGTACCGAACGCTCGTTCGAGGAACTTGCGCGTTCGGTCGAGGCGCTGATCGTCACGCAGGGCGGCACGGGCTCGACGATCTACGCGAAGGACGGCGTCCACGTCATCCCGAGCGTCGAGCCCGAGCGCATCGCGGACCCGACCGGCTGCGGCGATGCCTATCGCGGCGGCCTCCTCTACGGCCTGTCCGCCGGTCTCGACTGGGACACCACCGGCCGCCTCGCGAGCACCATGGGCGCATTGAAGATCGCGCATCAGGGGCCGCAGAATCATGAACCTTCGCGCGACCGCATTGCCGAAGTCTTCTCCCACAGCTTCGGCTATCGTCCGTGGTGACGGGGCGACGTGCAAGAAACGGTTACGAGAGGATGAAGATGAAGACCAGACAGTTCGTGATGCGGGTCGCGGGCGCTGCGGCGATCGCCGTCGCGGTCGCCGGTTGTGCGACCCAGAGCAATTCCAGCGGAGTCTATTCGCCGGGCCAGGTCCAGCGTGAACAGATCGTGCGTCTCGGCACCATCGAGACCGTGCGTCAGGTCGCGATCCAGCGCCAGGACAGCGGCGTGGGAACGTTGGCCGGCGCCGGCCTGGGCGGCGTCGCCGGCAGCGCCGTCGGTGCCGGACGCGGCAGCATCATCGGCGCCATCGTCGGCGCGGTGGCCGGTGGCGTCGCCGGCAACGCGATCGAGAACTCGGCCGATCGTCGTCCGGGCTACGAGCTGACCGTGCGGCTCGACGACGGCCAGATGCGCGCGATCGTGCAGGAGGCCGACGAGTTCTTCCAGCCGGGCGACCGGGTGCGCATCCTGTCTCGTGGTGGCGTGAGTCGCGTCACGCACTGAGTGCGACGCCTTCGTGCGGGAGGCCGTCGCTCCGCGAGGACGACGGCCTCTTTCATTGCGACTTCAGATCCCGCCGATCACCTGGAAGGAGAGCTGGTTGACGACGATCAGGGCGATCTGGATCAGCAGCAGCGCGATCAGCGGCGAGAAGTCGACACGGCCGCTGCGAGGAAGGATCCGCCGCAGCGGAGCGAGGAACGGACCGGTCAGCGCGTCGAACACCGGCAGGATCGGCGAGAAGGGATTGACCCAGCTCAGCACCGCCCCGATGAGGATCATCAGCTGCGCGAGATAGAGGATGCATTTCACGCGCAACACCAGCGTCAAGCAGAGCAGCAGGTCGGGCGGGGGCAGGCCGCCGAAGCGCAATCCCAGTTCGATCGCGGCGGCCACCGACGTGATGAAGAAGGCGGCGACGAGGCTGGCCCAGTCGATCCCCTTGTAACCCGGCACGATGCGACGCAGGGGCCGCACGATCCAGTCCGTCAGACTCATCACGAACGTGCCGACCGGGTTCGCGCCGCCGATGCGCCTGACCTGCATCCACGCACGCAGTACGCACGCTCCGACCAGCAGCCCGCCGATGACGTCGACGAGCAGATGAATGATTTGGTAGAGCATGAAGAAGCCGCGAGGCCGGTAGCCGAGGAGCCCGCATTCTAGCGGGGGCCTCGAGGCCGATAAAAAATCCCGCGAGCCGAAGACTCGCGGGATTCAGGATTCGCGTGCGGGCCGCGAATCCACCGACGCCGACCGATTAGGGACGGCTGCCGGTCGGGAAGGGCCAGGCGGCTGCCGGATTGAGGGCCGTCTTGACCGCGGGCGCGGTGGTCGACATGCCCGGCGTCACGGCCTTCTTCACCGCTTCCTTCTTGACCGGAGCGGCCTTCTTCGCAGGCGCCTTCTTGGCGACCGCGGCCTTCTTGGCCGGTACCTTCTTGGCGACCTTCTTCGCAGGCGCCTTCTTCGCTACCTTCTTGGCGACCTTCTTCGCAGGCGCCTTCTTGGCGACCTTCTTGGAGACCTTCTTCGCAGGTGCCTTCTTCGCTACTTTCTTGGCCACCTTCTTCGCAGGCGCCTTCTTCGCTACTTTCTTGGCGACCTTCTTGGCAGCCACTTTCTTGGCTGGTGCTTTCTTGGCGACCTTCTTGGCCACTTTCTTTGCTGTTGCCATTTGAAACTCCTTTACATGAGCAAGTACCCGGATTGAAGAAATCCGTCCCTCAAGTCGCGTCGATCGCCCGCAGTCGAAGGTACGGATTATTCATCGGCGCAAACAGCGGCAGGGAACTGGCCGTCAATCTGTTTACGCTAATGAATTCGGCACTTGGCCCGCTGATTCGACGGCTCGGCCCGGGGCCAAACCGACGAGTCAATCGGCCAAAAAAAACGCCGGCGTGAGGGCCGGCATCGATCAGTGATTCGGAGCGCTTCAAGGCATGCGGCCGGCGCTCGACCGGCTGCTCGGCACGTTGCCGTGTAGAGAATTTCGGGGGCAGAGCGGCCGTCACGCGCGGGACGCGAAGCGAAAGGGAAGAACCTTCGTGACGACTATGCATGCGTGTTGACGCTTCCGCTCCTCGATCTGCTAACCGCACTGCGAAGACAGTGCGGTTGCCGGCGTGCTTCAAACCCGACACCGCGATGCGCGGTTCGAGTCGACTTCGGGCTCCCGCTCGAGCCTTCACTCCCAACTCAACGCACCGCCTGTTTGATATTCGATGACTCGCGTCTCGAAGAAGTTTCTTTCCTTCTTCAAATCGATCATCTCCGCCATCCACGGGAACGGATTGTCCTCTTGAGCGAATAGCGGGTCAATACCAATCTGTTGGCAACGACGGTTGGCGATGAAGCGCAAATAGCCCTTGAACATCGGCGCGTTCAATCCGAGCACGCCGCGCGGCATCGTGTCTTCGGCATACGCGTATTCGAGGTCGACGCCCTTCTTGAAGAGCACGCGAATCTCGTCCTTGAATTCCGAAGTCCACAGCTGCGGGTTCTCGAGCTTGATCGTGTTGACGAGGTCGATGCCGAAGCTGCAATGCATCGACTCGTCGCGCAGGATGTACTGGTACTGCTCGGCCGCGCCGGTCATCTTGTTCTGACGGCCGAGCGCGAGGATCTGCGTGAAGCCGACGTAGAAGAAGAGCCCTTCCATCAGGCACGAGAAGACGATCAGCGACTTCAACAGCTTCTGGTCGTTCTCGACGGTTCCGGTCCGGAAGGCCGGGTCGGTCAGCGTGTCGATGAACGGGATCAGGAATTCGTCCTTCGCGCGGATCGACGGCACTTCGTGATACGCGTTGAAGATCTCGCCCTCCTCGAGCCCGAGCGACTCGACGATGTACTGATAGGCGTGCGTGTGGATCGCTTCCTCGAACGCCTGACGCAACAGGTACTGACGGCACTCGGGCGCCGTGATGTGCCGATAGGTGCCCAGCACGATGTTGTTGGCGGCCAACGAATCGGCGGTGACGAAGAAGCCGAGATTGCGCTTGACGACCCGGCGCTCGTCTTCGGTCAGCCCGTTCGCGTTCTTCCACAGCGCGATGTCGCGCGACATGTTGATCTCTTGAGGCATCCAGTGATTGGCACAGCCGGCGAGATACTTCTCCCACGCCCATTTGTACTTGAACGGCACGAGCTGATTGACGTCGGTCGCGCCGTTGATGATCCGCTTGTCCGAGGCGCGCACACGACCCTCGGGCACGGCGGCAGGGTCGTTGGCGGGCAGCGCCTGCTCGACGGGCACGCGGCCGACGGCCGTCGGCTGCGCGTCGCGCGCCGGCCCGGTCTCCGTCAAGCCGCGCACGGCCGGCTGGGTCTTCGGTTCTTCGTCCCACGAAAGCATCGACATCTTCTTCGTTTCCTCTGGTATGCGTCGAGCCGTCGATCGACGACGACCCGCTCCGGCTTCGCTCACTGGCAGGCTTCGCACTCGTCGAAGCCGGTGTCGCCGGGCCTCAACAGGCAGACCGTTCCCATCACCTCGGGTTCCGGCAACGAGGGCATCGCGGCGTAAGCGGCCGCGCCGCGCGTCGCGGCCGCACCGTCGACGGCCACCGCGTTGAGCTCGCCGCCGCGACCGGTGGACTTCTCCGCGCTGGACGCCGACATCGTGCGCAGGTAGTAGGTGGTCTTGAGGCCGCGCAGCCATGCGAGGCGATAGGTCTCGTCGAGCTTCTTGCCCGACGCGCCGGCCATGTAGATGTTGAGCGACTGGGCCTGGTCGATCCACTTCTGACGACGCGACGCGGCCTCGACGAGCCACCGCGGCTCGACCTCGAACGCGGTGGCGTAGATGGCCCGCAGAGGCGCCGGGATGCGATCGATCTTCGCGACGCCGCCGTCGAAGAACTTGAGGTCGGCGACCATCACCTCGTCCCACAGGTTCAGCTTCTTGAGGTCGCCGACGAGGTAGTCGTTGACGATCGTGAACTCGCCCGACAGGTTCGACTTGACGTAGACGTTCTGGAAGGTCGGTTCGATGCAGGCCGACACGCCGATGATGTTCGAGATCGTGGCGGTCGGCGCGATCGCGATGCAGTTCGAGTTGCGCATCCCGAACTGCGCGATGCGGGCGCGCAGCGCGTCCCAGTCCATCGTCGCGCTGTCGTCGACCTCGACGTAGCCGCCGCGCTCGCGACGCAGCAGTTCGACGGAGTCCTGCGGCAGGATGCCGCGGTCCCACAGCGAACCGCGATAGCTGGAATAGCGGCCGCGCTCCTCGGCCAGTTCGGTCGATGCCCAGTACGCGTAGTAGCAGACCGCTTCCATCGAACGGTCCGCGAAGTCCACCGCCGCGTCCGACGCGTACGACGTGCGCTTCAGGTGCAGGCAATCCTGGAAGCCCATGATGCCGAGGCCCACCGGGCGATGGCGCAGGTTCGAGTCGCGCGCCTTCTTGACCGCGTAGTAGTTGATGTCGATCACGTTGTCGAGCATGCGCATCGCGACGTGCGTGGTCCGCTGCAGCTTCTCGTGATCGAGCGTCCAGTCGCTCTCGCCGGTTTCATCGTCGATGCGCTGGACCATGTGCGCGACGAGGTTGACGGAGCCGAGGTTGCAGACGGCGATCTCGCTCTCGTTCGTGTTGAGCGTGATCTCGGTGCAGAGGTTCGACGAGTGCACGACACCGACGTGCGACTGCGGCGAGCGGATGTTGCACGGGTCCTTGAACGTGATCCACGGATGGCCGGTCTCGAACAGCATCGACAGCATCTTCCGCCACAGCGACAGGGCCGGCATGGTCTTCGACAGCTTGATGTCGCCGCGCCGGGCCCGCTCCTCGTAGCGGACGTAGGCTTCCTCGAACGCCCGACCGACCTTGTCGTGCAGATCGGGCACGTCCGACGGCGAGAACAGCGTCCAGTCGCCGGCTTCGGTGACGCGCTTCATGAACAGGTCGGGAATCCAGTTGGCCGTGTTCATGTCGTGCGTGCGACGCCGGTCGTCGCCGGTGTTCTTGCGCAGGTCGAGGAACTCCTCGATGTCGAGGTGCCAGGTCTCGAGATAGGTGCAGACGGCGCCCTTGCGCTTGCCGCCCTGGTTGACCGCGACCGCCGTGTCGTTGACGACCTTCAGGAACGGCACGACGCCCTGCGACTCGCCGTTGGTGCCCTTGATGTGCGAGCCCATCGCGCGGACCGGCGTCCAGTCGTTGCCGAGACCGCCCGCGTACTTCGCGAGCAGCGCGTTCTCCTTGATGGCCTCGTAGATGCCGTCGAGATCGTCGTTGACGGTCGACAGATAGCACGACGACAACTGCGAGTGGCGCGTGCCGGCGTTGAACAGCGTCGGCGTCGAGCTCATGAAGTCGAAGCTGGACAACAGGTCGTAGAACTCGATGGCGCGCGTCTCGCGGTCGATCTCGTTCAGCGCGAGGCCCATCGCCACGCGCATGAAGAACGCCTGCGGCAATTCGATGCGACGGCCCTCGGGCGAATAGCCATCGTTGCGGTCGATCAGGAAGTAGCGGTCGTACAGCGTCTGCAGGCCGAGGTAGCCGAACTGCAGGTCGCGCCTCGAATCGATCGCGGCGGCCAGGCGCTTCAGGTCGTATTGCGCGAGCCGCTCGTCGAGGAGCTCGACGTCGATGCCGCGCTTGATGATCTGCGGGAAATAGTCGATGTACTTCTCGGCCATCGCGAACTGGTCGACCTCGACGCCGAGCGTCTCCTTGCGGATCGTGTGCAGCAGCAGGCGCGCGGTGACGATGCTGTAGGCCGGGTCCTTCTCGAACTGCGAACGCGCGGCGAGGATGGCCGACTTGTGGACCTCCTCGATCGGCACGCCGTCGTACAGGTTCTTGATGGTCTCGGCGACGATGACGTCGGCGTTGACGGCCGCATGGGCGGGGGTGTTGAGTCCGTCGCACGCGGCATCGACGAGTTCGCGGATGCGGCCCGGATCGAACAGGATGCGAACGCCGTTCTCGGTGACGTGCAGCGCCGATTCGGTCGACGGCTTGTTCTTCCGCGCCTCGGCCCGATCGGCCGCGCGCTTCTCGCGATACAGAACGTAGGCGCGTGCCACCTCGTGTTCGCCCGAGCGCATCAGCGCGAGCTCGACCTGATCCTGGATGTCCTCGATGTGGAACATGCCGCCCGACGGCATGCGCCGCATCAGCGACGTGACGACCATGCCGGTCAGCGTCTCGACGAGCTCGCGTACGCGCGCCGAGTTGGCGCCCTGCCCGCCGTTGACGGCGAGGAAGGCCTTGGTCATCGCGACCGAGACCTTGGCCGGCTCGAAGCCGACCACCGATCCGTTGCGACGGATGACCTTGTAGTCCGCGAACTCGGTGCGCGACGCCGTGCCGACGGCCGACGTCAGGGCCGACTTCTGCGATGGCGGCGGCAGCGTCGCTTGTTGGCCGATGGCCGAAGACTCAACCCGTTGCATGCTTGTTTCTCCAATACGTGAGGCGACGACGGCGCAGGCAGCGCCTGCAGGCCATCGCTAGATCGATACCGCGGTCGTGCCGCGATCGGGGGTTCGGCGTCGCAGCCGGCGCGAGGTTCCCATGCGTGTCCCGGGAAGGATGTCAGGACCGATGCGCACGGCGACGAAGCGGGATTCTGATGGCGGCGATGAGGACGGAAAGGGCTCGGTGCTGCAGCGTTGAAGACGAGGGCCGATCGACGAAAGACACGTTCGAAACGAGACGCCGATCTCTTCCGAGTGCTGTCCGCATCGCGGCTCCCTCCTGAGTGTGTTCCTCGTCGGTCGGAGCGCTGGCGGCGTGTGATCGCCGTGCTCTTGTTTTGTCGTTGACCACTACATGTAGTGGTTCGACCGACTCGATGCCACTAAGTCTAGTGTCCAGAGCCGCGTCGCGCAAGCGCCGGGCCCGATGAAATTTAGCGATCGTTGCGGGTCCGCCATTGAGTGCGCTTCTTGTTCACGGCTCGCGCACAAGCTTTGCACAGGCTGTCCACAGACCGATGCGCACGGCCCGCTTCAGGACGCCGTCGCGGCGCCCCTGCGCAACGGCGCGTCGATCGTCGAGAGATAACGCGGCCAGTCGAAGAAGGGCCCGGGGTCGGTCTTGCGACCGGGCGCGACGTCGCTGTGCCCGGCCACCGCGACGATCGCGTAGCGCCGCGTCAGCGCGTCGGTCAGCGCGGCCAGACGCCCGTACTGCGCGGATTCGAACGCCTGCGTGTCGTCGCCCTCGAGCTCGATGCCGATCGAGAAATCGTTGCAGCGTTCGCGACCTTCGAAGCAGGAGACGCCCGCATGCCACGCCCGCCGCGCGCAGGACACGAACTGCACGACCTCGCCGTCGCGCCTGATCAGGAAATGCGACGACACGCGCAGGTCGCGCAGCCCTTCGTAGTAGGGATGCGTCGACGGGTCGAGAGTGTCGGTGAACAGCGCATCGATCGCGCGCCCTCCGAAGACGCCGGGCGGCAGGCTGATGTTGTGGACCACGATCAGCGACGGCTCGATCGCATCGGGACGATCGTCGCAGTTCGGGGAGACGACTTTCGCGAACGACCCGCTCGCCGGTGAGAGCCAGCCGTCCTCGTCGAGCGTCACTGGATGTTCAGCCGCTGCATCCGGTAGCGCAACTGGCGGAACGTGATGCCGAGCAGATCGGCCGCCGCGGTCCGGTTGTAGCGGGTCTGCGCGAGCGCCTTCTCGATCAGGTCGCGCTCGATGTCGTCGAGGAAGTCGCCGAGCGTCCCGACGAGCCCGATCGCATTGGCGCCGGCCGGCGGCGACGCGACGGCCGGCACGGCTTCGCGCTCGTCGCGAGGGCTCGCCGGCATCGTCGTCACCGACGCCGCCACCGGGGCGCCGCCCATAATGTTGAGGTCGTCGGGACCGATCTCCTCGGCCTCGGCCAGCGCGGCCGAGCGCTCGAGGATGTTGCCGAGCTCGCGCACGTTGCCGGGGAAGTCGTAGGTCGACAGCTTGTCGATCGCGGCCTGCGACAACGCGAGGTCGGGCGCGAGCGGCGCGAGCAGATGCCGCGCGAGCAGCGGGATGTCCTCGCGACGTTCGCGCAGCGGCGGGATGCGGATGTCGATCACGTTCAGGCGATAGAACAGGTCCTGACGGAAGCGGCCCTGCATCACGCATTGCGCCAGGTTCTGATGCGTCGCGCTGATGAGGCGCACGTCGACCGACTCCTCGTTCATGCCGCCGACACGGCGCACCGATCGCTCCTGGATCGCGCGCAGCAGCTTGACCTGCATCGCGAGCGGCAGGTCGGCGACCTCGTCGAGGAACAGCGTGCCGCCCTTGGCGGTCTGGAAGAAGCCGTCGCGGTCGGCGTCGGCGCCGGTGAACGCCCCCTTGCGATAGCCGAAGAACTCCGCCTCGACGAGCTGCTCGGGGATCGCGCCGCAGTTGACCGCGACGAACGGTCCGTCGCGTCGACCGCTGCAATCGTGCACCGCGCGGGCCGCCAGTTCCTTGCCGCTGCCCGACTCGCCGGTGATCGCCACCGGCGCCTGCGAACGCGCGACCCGCTTGATGAGCGCGCGGACCTCGGCCATCGTCGACGAGCCGCCGAGCAGGCGCGCGAGGAAGGGGGCCTCTCCTTCGTCCGCGGCCTTCGCGGCCTTCGCATTGCCCTTCGCGCGCTCGGCTTCGCGCTCGCGCGCGTCCTTGCCGTAGGCGCGCACGGCCGACTGCACGAGGCTGCGCAACTGGTCGAGCGCGACCGGCTTGCTGAGGTAGTCGAAGGCGCCGGCCTTCAGCGCCGCAACCGCGTTCTCGGTGCTGCCGAACGCGGTGATCACGGCCACCGGCGTGGCCGCGTAGTCGCGCGAGATCAGGGCGACGAGGTCCATGCCGCTCGCGTCGGGCAGCCGCATGTCGGTCAGGCACAACGCGTAGGTCCGGCTCGCGAGGCGGTCGCGCGCTTCGCCCACCGTCATCGCGCGATCGACGTCGAGTCCCATGCGCACGAGCGTGAGTTCGAGCAATTCGAGCAGGTCCGGTTCGTCGTCGACGACCAGCACGCGCGCGATGTTGGCGCTGCTGGCGGTGCTCTGGATGCCGGGCCGGGGCGCACCCTGCGATGCGCTCGAGTCTTCGCTGATGGTCTGCATTGTTGCGCCTTGTGCGCGGCATTCGAGCCGCGATGAGTGTTCGTCCTGTCGTCTCAGCCGGCCGTGCCCGCGGCCCGGATCACGAAGCCGCCGCGTCGCGTCCCGCCCGCGTTGATCGAATAGTCCAGCGTCGCGTCGTTGGCCAGGCAGAGCTCGCGTGCCAGGTAGAGCCCGAGTCCCGTGCCGCGGTGATGCGTCGTGAAGAAGGGTTCGAAGAGATTCGCGCGCGTGGCCTTGTCGATTCCCGGACCGTCGTCCTGGACGACCAATTCTATCCGCTCGATCAGGACCTGCGCCGGCTCGTCGCTCCGATCGGCGTGCAGCGCGTCGATCGCCAGAGCGGTCGCATTCAACGAGCGCGCGTTGGTCAGCACATTGACGTGGACCGTCACGCTGGCCTCGCGCCCGGTCGCATAGCGCACCGAATTCGACATCAGGTTGACGAGGACCTGGCGCAGATGCTCGCCGTTGAAGTGGATCACGGGCGGCACGCGCATCGCGACGTCGATCGTGCTGCGCGCGCAGCCCTGCGTGCGGCAGAACTCGTCGACCAGCTGATCGAGCCACGGGTCGAGCGCGATCGGCTCGACGTTGACGGGCGCCCGACGCGACAGCTGGAGGATCTCCTCGACGATGCGATTGAGGCGCTGCGCGTTCTCGCGGACGATGGTGACCATGCGCTGCGCGCCGGCCATGTCGCGCGATCCGAACGGCAGCCCGATCTGCTCGCCGGTCTCCTCTTCGAGGAGCGCGCCGGCATGCGCGATGGCGGCGAGCGGATTGCGGATCTCGTGCGCGATGCTGGCCGTCAGCCGTCCCATCGCCGCGAGCTTGAGCTGCTGCGCGCGTTGCTCGACCCGCAGCAGGTCCTCGAGGAAGACGACATAGCGGCCCGATGCGAGCGCATCGCCCTCGGGCGCGACGAAGCGCACGCGCAGCCGTCGACCCGAGCCGTCCTCGCCGACGCCGTCCGCGTCGGACGGGTCGGGCCCGCGTTCGTCCCCACCTTCGTCACGATGGGCCGCGGCACTGGCCATCAGGTCGAAGCTGCCGCCGATCGTGCCGGCGGACGAACGCCACGCGACGAACTGGCGGCTGATCGCGGTACCGCCCGCATGGCCGCGCCATCCGTCGAGTACCAGGGCACGCGCGTCGTCGAGGCCGAGCATGCGCAACGCGGCGGGGTTCGCCGCGCGCGGCGTGCCGTCGGCCGCGAGGATCAGCACGCCGTCCTGCATGTCCGCGACGACGAGACGGTTGATCTCGATCTGCGCGCGCAGGTCGTAGCCGCGTTGCCTCGCGATCCGTTCCTGCACGATGACGCGTGCGGCGAGCCGGTTCATCACCATCGCGATCGCGAAGCTCGCGACCCCGAAGAGTCCGGCGAGCAGCAGGCTCGACGCGGGCTCCTCGTAACGCAACATCCGCCACACCGTCTCGATCAGGATCGCGAGCGAGCAGAGGGCCGCGAACGCGATCGCGAGCGAGGCGGGGCTGAGGATCGCCGAGCCCGCGATCGGCAGCAGCATCAGCAGCGCGAGGCCGCTGCGCACGCCGCCCGACGCGCTCATCAGGAGGGCCAGTCCCACCACGTCGATGACGAGCTGCGCCGCGAGCTGCAGATAGAAGTGGCGCTGTCGTGTCGCCGCGAGATAGCCGAAGGTCGCGGCCAGCACCGCGTAGGTGACCGCCGTGCGTGCGAACAGCGCCGGGTCCAGCGTGCCGACCGAGATGCGTTCGCCGCCGTAGAGCGACGCGCCGAGCAGGACCGCCGCGATGACCAGACGCGTGACGCAGAAGTAGCGCAGCGACGTCCAGAACGACGCGCCGGGATCGGCGAAGCCGCGCCGCGGGATCAGAGGCACGTCGGCCCGCGGTTCGGGAGACGCCCGTGCCGGGTCTTCACGCGTCGCCGCGATCCGCCGGCGTCGCGACCTTCGAGGCCGCATCCCGATGCGCGACGCTGCAGTAGACACGGCCGTCGGGCAACGTCGTCGCGTCGCCGCGCGGGACGTGCACGCCGCACCACGCGCACTGCGCGATGGTCTCGATGCCGGGGGGCGTGGCCGGCGGGATCGATGCCGTCCTGCGCGCGGCGTCTGCGTCGTCGCGCTTCCGCGATCCGCCGAGCATGCGGATCAGCAGCCAGAACAGGAAGGCGAGGAAGACGAAGAAGAGGATGCGCGGCATGAGTCCGTCAGACGCGGTGCAGGACCACTTCGAGCACGAAGCGGCTGCCGGCGTAGGCGAGGAAGAGCATCGCGAAACCGCCGAGCGTCCACGACAGCGCGAGCCGTCCGCGCCATCCACGCGTGGCGCGACCGATCAGCAACGCGCCGAACACGGCCCACGCGATCAGCGTGAACACGGTCTTGTGGTCGAAGCGGATCGGCTTGCCGAAGAGCGCCTCGGAGAACACCACGCCGCTCAGCACGGTGAGCGTGAGCAGCACGAAGCCGCAGCCGATCAGGCGGAACAGGATGCGCTCCATCGTCAGCAGCGGCGGCAGCGGCGCGAGCATGGTCTGCTCGACGCGACCGCGTCCCTCGAGACCCGCGTCCTCGGCGCCGGGCCACGCGTTGCCGCGCGTGCGGTGCAGCCAGCGGTCGAGGGCGGCCATGAAGAGCGCGTGCACCGCGGCGATGGTCAGGAGGCCGTAGGCCGCGAGGGCGACCGCGAGATGGACCGGCAGCCACGGACTGAAGCCGCCGCCGTCGGCGCCGCTCAGACGACCGAGCGCGACGCTGCCGGGAAAGACCAGCGGCATCAACGCGCAGAGCGCCGCTAGCGGCAACAGCACGAGCCACACGCTGACCAGCGGCACCACGAAGCTCTCGAGCCAGAACAGCGCCACCGCGAGCCACATCGTGGCCGACAGCGCGAGCGCGAAGCCGAAGCGCCAGGTGTCGTCGGTGAG
>CALMOR010000008.1:40663-57752 GCA_937872165.1 uncultured Burkholderiales bacterium
CCTGCCAGCCGGCGACGTTCGCGACCCGCCGTCCGGGGCTCAGGCGATGGGCACCGGCGCCGTCGGGGGCGGCGGGATGCGCGGCCGCGGCGGCCGCGCGCCAGATCGCCGCGGCGATGGCGACATAGCCGGCGGCGACGAGGGCGTGGAGTAAGATCGGCACCGCCAAAGTTTAGCCGAAGCCCCCGTCTGCTTCCGCGCGGGCCAGCACTCCGGCCGACCGTCGAACGCATCGATCGCCTCTCGGCGCATCGCCCGGTCCGCAACGCCTTCCCAGCCCACGCCCATGCTCGAGAACCTTTCCCAACGGCTCGCCCGCGTCGTCAAGACGATGCGCGGAGAGGCACGTCTGACCGAAGCCAACACGCAGGAGATGCTGCGCGAAGTGCGGGTTGCGCTGCTCGAGGCCGACGTCGCGCTGCCGGTGGTGCGCGAGCTGATCGCGCGGGTCCGGGAGAAGGCGCTCGGAGCCGAAGTGGTCGGCAGTCTCTCGCCGGGGCAGGCGCTGGTCGGCGTCGTGCAGAAGGAACTGACGGCGATCATCGGCGGCGACCTCGGTCCCGAAGCCTCGATGCTGAAGCTGGCGGTCGCGCCGCCCGCCATCATCCTGATGGCCGGGCTGCAGGGCGCCGGCAAGACCACCACGGTCGCCAAGCTCGGTCGCCACCTGAAGGAACAGCAGAAGAAGAAGGTGCTGGTGGTCTCGGCCGACGTCTACCGCCCCGCGGCCATCGAGCAGCTCAGGACCGTGGCTTCGCAGGTCGGCATCGACTTCTTCCCGTCGACGTCGACCGACGAGCCGATCGCGATCGTCACCGCGGCGGTCGACTGGGCCCGCAAGCACTACCACGACGTGCTGATCGTCGACACCGCGGGCCGCCTCGCGATCGACGAGGCGATGATGCGGGAGATCACCGCGCTGCACGCGCGGCTGTCGCCGGCCGAGACGCTATTCGTCGTCGACGCGATGGTCGGCCAGGACGCCATCAACACCGCGAAGGCCTTCGGCGACGCGTTGCCGCTGACCGGCATCGTGCTGACCAAGCTCGACGGCGACTCTCGTGGCGGTGCCGCGCTGTCGGTGCGCCACGTCACCGGCAAGCCGATCAAGTTCGTCGGCGTCGGCGAGAAGCTCGGCGCGCTCGAGGTCTTCCACGCCGATCGCATGGCGAGCCGCATCCTCGGCATGGGCGACATCGTCGCGCTGGTCGAGGAAGCGCAGCGCGGCGTCGACATGGTCGAGGCCGAGAAGCTCGCCAGGAAGGTCAAGTCCGGCGCGCGCTTCGACCTCGAGGACTTCAAGTCGCAGCTCCAGCAGATGAACAAGATGGGCGGCCTCGGCGGCCTGCTCGACAAGCTGCCGGCGCAGTTCCAGGCCGCGGCCGGCAAGACCGACATGGGCAAGGCCGAGCGCGACGTGCGCCGCATGGAAGGCATCATCAACTCGATGACGCCCGGCGAACGCGCGAAGCCCGAGCTGATCAAGGCGAGTCGCAAGCGGCGCATCGCGACCGGCGCCGGCGTCCCGGTGCAGGAGGTCAATCGCCTGCTCAAGCAGTTCGATCAGATGCAGGGCGTGATGAAGACCATGCAGAAGGGCGGGCTCGCGAAGATGATGCGCGGCATGAAGGGCATGATGCCCGGCATGTGACCCGGGCGCGCGGGCGGTGCGCCGGCCCGCGCATCGACGTGACCGATGCCGCCCGGTCCCGTCCGCGTGTGCGCCGATCTCGACCCGCCTCGCGAACCGATGCATCGTGCGGCTCCCGGGACGGTCCATCGTCCTGTCGCCCGCACGACCCACGAGCCCATGCCGGAGAAACGCCGATGACCTTCATCCCCCGCCATCTTCGCGACGCGACCCGCGTCGTCGCCCTCGCATCGACCGTCGCGATCTCGCTGACCGGATGCGCCGATCCATCCGGCTTCACGACCGGCAGCCGCGCCGGCGACACGGCGACCGGGGCGGGTGCCGGTGCGCTCGCGGGCGCCGCGCTCGGACGCGTCACATCGGGCGGCAGCCCGGGGCGCAGCACCGCGACGGGCGCGCTGGCGGGCGCGGCGATCGGCGCGCTCGGCGGCTACCTGTGGTCCAACCGCATGGAGCAGCAGAAGCAGCGACTGCAGGCGTCGACGCAGGGCACCGGCATCGAAGTCACGCAGACGGCCGACAACCAGCTGAAGCTCAATATCCCGAGCGACATCTCGTTCGACACCGGCCGCGCCGACATCAAGCCCGACTTCCGCGGCGTGCTCGACGACTTCGCGCAGGGCCTGCGCGACAACGGCGGCACGACGATCCGCATCGTCGGCCATACCGACTCGACCGGCAGCGACGCGGTCAACAACCCGCTGTCGGTGCAGCGCGCGGCGAGCACGCGGGACTATCTGGTCGAGCGCGGCATCGCGGCCGGTCGCATCGCGATCGACGGCCGAGGCGAACACGAACCGATCGCCGATAATGGAAGCGCCGCCGGTCGGGCACGCAACCGTCGCGTGGAAATCTATGTCGGCGAACGACAGGCCGCCGCCTCGACGCCGACCCAGCCCAGGTACTAAGAAGCGAACAACGCGGCCAGCGCCGCACCCGGGTCGGCCGCGCGCATGAAGCTCTCGCCGATCAGGAAGCCGTGGACGCCGGCTGCCCGCATGCGTGCGATGTCGGCGCGCGTCGCGATGCCCGACTCGGTGATCGGCGGCCGGCCCGCGGGCAGGCGCTCGACGACGTCGAGCGTGGTCTCGAGCCGCGTCTCGAAGGTCCGCAGGTCGCGGTTGTTGACGCCGACGAGGGTCCGGCCCGGGTCGGTCGACAGCGCGAGCGCGCGATCGAGTTCGTCGGCGTCGTGGACTTCGACGAGCAGGTCGAGGCCGAGGGCGAGCGCGTCCCCGGCCAGCGAGGCGAGCGCGCGATCGTCGAGCGCCGAGACGATCAGGAGGACGCAGTCGGCGCCCATCGCACGGGCTTCGACGAGCTGGTACGGATCGACCATGAAGTCCTTGCGCAGCACCGGCAGACGGCACGCGGCCCGCGCCGCGATCAAGTCGTCGGCCGATCCCTGGAACCACGATACGTCGGTCAGCACCGACAGGCAGGTCGCGCCGCCGGCCTCGTACGAACGCGCGATCGCCGCCGGGTCGAAGTCCGCCCGCAACAGCCCCTTCGACGGCGAGGCCTTCTTGACCTCCGCGATCACCGCGGCGCCGCCTTCCGCGATGCGGCCCGAGATCGCGCGCGCGAAGCCCCGTGGCGCGTCGGCCTCGCACGCGGCGCGTTCGAGGTCCGCCATCGGGCGAACCCGCTTCGCGTCCGCGACCTCGAGCGCCTTGGTCGCGAGGATGCGTTCGAGGATGTCCGGGACGCCGGCCGTCATGCGGCGGCGAGGCGGCGCGTGACCGCGACGAACTCCGCGAGCTTCGCGCGGGCCGCTCCGCTCGAGACGACCTCGCGGGCGCGCGCGATGCCGGTCTCGATCGACGGGCAGACATCGGCCGCGTACAACGCGAGGCCCGCGTTCAGCGCGACGATCTCGCGCGGCGTGCCTTCGACGTTCGCGAGCGCCTCTTCGATCATGGTCCTCGACTCCATCGCGTCGACGACCTTGAGGCCGCGATTGGACTTCATCGCGAGCCCGTAGTCCTCGGGGTGGATCTCGTATTCGCGGACCTCCCCGTCCTTCAGTTCGCCGACCAGCGTGGCCGCGCCGAGCGAAGCCTCGTCCATGCCGTCCTTGCCGTACACGACCAGCGCATGGGTCGCGCCGAGACGTTGCAGCACCCGCACCTGGATGCCCACGAGGTCCGGATGGAAGACCCCCATCAGCTGGTGCAGCGCGCCGGCCGGATTGGTCAGCGGGCCGAGGATGTTGAAGATGGTCCGCACGCCGAGCTCGCGGCGGACCGGCGCGACGTTCTTCATCGCGCTGTGATGCGACGGCGCGAACATGAAGCCGATGCCGGTCTCGGCGATACAGGCGGCGACCTGCCGCGGGGTCAGCAGCACGTCGGCGCCGAACGCCTCGAGCACGTCGGCGCTGCCCGACTTCGACGAGACGCCGCGATTGCCGTGCTTGGCGATGCGCGCCCCGCCGGCGGCCGCGACGAACATCGCCGCCGTCGAGATGTTGAAGGTGTGCGCGCCGTCGCCGCCGGTGCCGCACAGGTCGACCAGATGCGTGCGGTCCGCGACCTCGACCGGCGTCGCGAACTCGCGCATCACCTGCGCCGCGGCCGCGATCTCGCCGATGGTCTCCTTCTTGACGCGCAGTCCGAGCAGCAGCGCCGACGCGATCGACGGCGACAGCTCGCCCTTCATCAGCATCCGCATCAGCGCCAGCATCTCGTCGTGGAAGATCTCGCGATGCTCGATGCAGCGGGTCAGCGCTTCGTTCGGCGTGATCGGCATGGTCAGCGCGCGAGGAAGTTCTCGAGCAGCCGATGACCGTGCTCGGTGAGGATCGCCTCCGGGTGGAACTGCACGCCCTCGATGTCGAAGCGCCGGTGGCGCACGCCCATGATCGTGCCGTCGTCGGACCACGCGGTGACCTCGAGGCATTCGGGCAGCGTCTCGCGCTCGATCGCGAGCGAGTGATAGCGGGTGACCGTGAACGGCGACGGCAGGGTCGCGAACACGCCGCTGTCGACATGCGTCACCGCGTCGGTCTTGCCGTGCATGACCCGCGCGGCGCGGACGACGCGGCCGCCGAAGGCCTCGCCGATCGCCTGGTGGCCGAGACACACGCCGAGGATGGGAAGGCGGCCCGCGAAGCGCTGCAGCAGCGGCACGCAGATGCCCGCCTGCGAAGGAGTGGACGGACCGGGCGACAGACAGATACGGTCCGCGCCGATCGCGTCGATCTCGTCGAGCGTCACCGCGTCGTTGCGCACGACCCTGACCTCTTCGCCGAGCTCGCCGAAGTACTGGACGAGGTTGTAGGTGAAGCTGTCGTAGTTGTCGATCATCAGCAGCATGGGAGGCTCGAACGGTCCGGCGTTTGAAGGAAGTCCCGGTACGCGGGGGCCGCGATTATCGCGCAACGCTCGAAGACGCACGCGGACTCGCGGGTATCCTCGTCGGTCCGCTCGCCGCAGGACGCATCCCGACCATGGAACAAAGAGACCGCTTCGGCGCCGCCGTCGAAGCCGATACCCACGACCCCGATGAACTCGACGAGTGGTGCGCGGCGCTCGACGGCCTGCTCGCGCATTGGGGGCCGCAGCAGGGCCGCGAGCGTGCGGTCGTGCTGCTCGACGCGCTGCTCGCGCATGCGCGTCGCCGCAAGCTCGCGTGGCGGCCCGAACCGGTCACGCCGTACCTCAACACCGTGTCGATCGACGAGCAGCCCGCCTATCCGGGCGACCTCGAGATCGAGCGGCGCCTGTCGGCGATCCTGCGCTGGAACGCGCTCGCGATGGTGGTCCGCGCCAACGCGGCGCATGGCGAGCTCGGCGGTCACATCGCGAGCTACGCGTCGGCGGCCGATCTGTTCGAGGTCGGCTTCCAGCACTTCTTCCGTGCGCGGAGCGACATCCACGGCGGCGACCTCGTGTACTTCCAGCCGCACTCGGCACCGGGCGTCTACGCGCGCGCCTACCTCGAAGGGCGTCTCGGCGAAGAGTCGCTGCGCCACTACCGTCAGGAGCTCGTGGCCGCCGACGCCGACATCGAGGGCCTGACCTCGTACCCGCATCCGTACCTGATGCCCGACTTCTGGCAGTTCCCCACCGGCTCGATGGGCATCGGCCCGATCAACGCGATCTACCAGGCGCGCTTCATGCGATACGTCTCCGATCGGGGACTGCTCGACACCGCGGATCGAAAGGTGTGGGGCTTCTTCGGCGACGGCGAGATGGACGAGCCCGAGTCGATCGCGGCGCTGACGCTGGCCGCGCGCGAGAAGCTCGACAACTGCATCTTCGTCATCAACTGCAACCTGCAGCGGCTCGACGGTCCGGTGCGCGGCAACGGGCGCATCGTCGACGAGCTCGAGGCGCTGTTCGCCGGCGCGGGATGGAACGTCGTCAAGTGCCTGTGGGGTTCCGAGTGGGACGCGCTACTCGCGCGCGATCACGAGCATGCGATCGCACGTGCCTTCGCGCAGACCGTCGACGGCGAGTTCCAGACGCTGAGCGCGAACGACGGCGCCTTCAACCGCCAGCACTTCTTCGGCAAGACGCCCGAGCTGCGCGCGCTCGTCGCGCACCTGTCCGACGACGACATCGACCGGCTGCGACGCGGCGGCCACGACCCGGTGAAGGTGCATGCGGCCTTCGCCCGGGCGATGCAGCACCGCGGCCGTCCGACCGTCGTGCTCGCGAAGACCATGAAGGGCTACGGCATGGGCACGGCCGGCCAGGGCCGCATGACGACCCACGGGCACAAGAAGCTCGGTCGCGACGACCTGATGGCGTTCCGCGAACGCTTCCGGCTGCCGCTCTCCGACGAGCAGGTCGAGGAGGCCGCCTTCTTCAAGCCCGAAGCCGACAGCGTCGAGATGCGCTACCTGCAGGCGCGGCGGGCCGCGCTCGGCGGCCATCTGCCGCGGCGGTCGAGGTCGGCCGCGCCGGTGCCGGTGCCGGACCTCGCACGCACGGCCGCCTTCGCGCTCGAAGCCGACGGCAAGACGATGAGCACGACGATGGCCTTCGTGCGGCAGCTCGGCGCGCTGCTGAAGGACCCGGTGCTCGGTCCGCGCATCGTGCCGATCGTCGCCGACGAGGCCCGCACGTTCGGCATGGCCAACCTGTTCCGCCAGGTCGGCATCTACGCGCCGTTCGGTCAGCTCTATAGACCCGAGGACTCGGCGTCGATGCTGTCGTACAAGGAGGAGAAGTCCGGCCAGATCCTCGAGGAAGGCATCACCGAGGCGGGCGCGTTGTCGTCGTGGACCGCGGCGGCGACGAGCTACTCGACGCACGGCCTGTCGATGCTGCCGTTCTACATCTACTACAGCATGTTCGGCTTCCAGCGCGTCGGCGACCTGATCTGGGCGGCGGCCGACCAGCGGGCGCGCGGCTTCCTGATCGGCGCGACGTCGGGGCGCACGACGCTCGGCGGCGAAGGCCTGCAGCATCAGGACGGGTCGAGCCATCTCGGCGCGGCGACGATCCCCAACTGCCGCGCCTACGATCCCGCGTTCGCCGGCGAGCTCGCGGTCATCGTCGACCACGGCGCGCGACGCATGCTCGAAGAGCAGGTCGACGAGTTCTACTACATCACCGTCACCAACGAGAACGTCGCCAACCCGAGCCTGCCGGTCGACGCGCACGACGACCTGCTGCGCGGCATGTACCGGCTGCGCGAAGGGCCGCCGAGCTCGCGACGCGTGCAGCTCTTCGGCAGCGGCGCCATTCTCGGCGAGGTGCTGAAGGCTGCGGCCGTGCTCGAAGGCGGGCACGGCGTCGCGGCCGACGTGTGGAGCGTGACCAGCTACGTCGAGCTCGCGCGCGAAGGCATCGACCGGGAGCGGCAGTGGCGCCGCGGCACGCGCGAGCGCGTCGACAGCTGGTTCGAGCAGAAGCTGGCCGACACCTCGGGGCCGATCGTCGCTGCGACCGACTACGTGCGCGCGCTGCCCGAGATGGTGAGGGCGTTCGTGCCGCGAGGCCGACGCTACGTCACGCTCGGCACCGACGGCTTCGGCCGCAGCGACTCGCGCGCGGCCTTGCGGGCGCACTTCGAGGTCGATGCGCAGGCGATCGTGCAGGCGAGCCTGCGGGTCGTCGAGGACGACGCGTCCGATCGCTCGCGGACCACGACGCCACGTCCTTCGAAGCGGATCGACCCGACCGCCGAGACGTCTCAGGCCGCTGTCCGGCCGTAGAAGCCGGCGACCGCGTCGACGACGCGGTCGACTCCCGCGCGGTCGCAGTCGAGGTGGGTCACGAAGCGCGTGTGCGGACCGACGCTGGCGACGATGCCCGCGTCGCGCAACGCCTTCGCGAGGCCGTCGACGTCGGCGGGCGCCACGTCGACGAAGACCATGTTGGTGAACGGTCCGCGGACCGCTGGACCGGCGATGCCGCGCAAGCCCTCGGCGAGGCGTGCCGCGTTGGCATGATCGTCGGCCAGCCGCTCGACGTGATGATCGAGCGCATACAGGCCCGCGGCCGCGAGGATGCCGGCCTGCCGCAGCCCGCCGCCGAGCATCTTCCGCCAGCGATGGCCTTCGTCGATGAACGACGCCGGCCCGCACAGCACCGAACCGACCGGTGTGCCGAGTCCCTTCGACAGGCAGATCGAGACCGAGTCGAACGGCGCGCAGATCTCGCCCAGCGACAGCCCGCTCGCGACCACCGCGTTGAAGACCCGGGCGCCGTCGAGGTGGAGGGCGAGACCCGCCTCGCGCGCGAAGGCCGCGACCTCCTCGACGTAGGCCTGCGGGACGACCTGGCCGTGGATGGTGTTCTCGAGCGCGATCAGGCGCGTGCGTGCGAAGTGGTCGTCGCGCGGCTTGACGGCGGCACGCAGCTTCTCGATGGGGATGGTGCCGTCGTCGGCGTTCTCGATCGGCTGCGGCTGGATGCTGCCGAGGACCGCAGCGCCGCCGCCTTCGTAGCGATAGGTGTGCGCGACCTGCCCGACCAGGTATTCGTCGCCGCGCGCGCAATGCGTCATCAGCGCGACGAGGTTGCTCTGCGTGCCCGACGGCATGAAGAGGGCGGCTTCCATGCCGGCCATCTCGGCCAGGCGGTCCTGCAGCCGATTGACCGTGGGATCGTCGCCGTAGACGTCGTCACCGACCTCGGCGGCCTGCATCGCCGCGAGCATCGCCTTCGTCGGTCGCGTGACGGTGTCGCTGCGGAGGTCGATGCCGCCGCCGATGACTTCGTTCAAGCGAGCTTGCCGTGGCAGTTCTTGTATTTCTTGCCGCTGCCGCACGGGCACGGATCGTTGCGACCGACCTTCTCGGTGAAGCGCTGCACCTGCTGCACCTTCGCCGGCTCCGCACGTTGCACGAGTCGCCCCGCCGGCTCGGACGCCTCGACCGCGACCTCCTCCGCATCGGCCACCGTCGCCAGCGCTTCGTCGAAGTCCGCATGCTGGTAGCGCACGTTCTCGAGCGCCGGTGCCGCGAGCGCCATCTGCTCCTCGGCCGCGGCGATCTGCTCCTGGGTCTGCACACGGACCGTCGAGATGAAGCGCGTGACCTCGTTGCCGATCGCGTCGAGCAGCGCCGAGAACAGCTCGAAGGCCTCGCGCTTGTATTCCTGCTTCGGGTTCTTCTGCGCGTAACCGCGCAGATGGATGCCCTGGCGCAGGTGATCGAGCGCGGCCAGATGCTCGCGCCAGTGAGAGTCGAGGCTCTGCAGCATGATCGACCGTTCGAAGCCGCCGAAGGCCTCCCTGCCGGCGATCGCGATCTTCGCCTCGTAGGCCGCATCGGCCGCCTCGAGGACGCGCTCGATGATCACTTCGTCGGTGATCGACTCGTCCTTCTCGAGCATCGCGGCGAGCGGCACGTCGAGCTGCCACTCGGACGCGAGCGTGCGCTCGAGCGACGGGAGGTCCCACTGCTCCTCGATCGCGCCTTCGGGAACGAAGTTGCGCACGACCGCGGTGAAGACCCCTTGCCGCAGCGACGCGATGGTCTCGGAGATGTCGCGCGCCTCGAGCAGTTCGTTGCGCTGCTGATAGATGACCTTGCGCTGGTCGTTGGCGACGTCGTCGTACTCGAGCAGCTGCTTGCGGATGTCGAAGTTGCGCGCCTCGACCTTGCGCTGAGCGGTCTCGATCGACCGCATCACGATGCCAGCCTCGATCGGCTCGCCCTCCGGCATCTTGAGCCGGTCCATGATCGCGCGCACACGGTCGCCGGCGAATATGCGCAGCAGAGGATCGTCGAGCGACAGATAGAAGCGCGACGAGCCCGGGTCGCCCTGCCGGCCGCTGCGGCCGCGCAGCTGGTTGTCGACGCGGCGCGATTCGTGACGCTCGGTGCCGATGATGTGCAGACCGCCGGCCGCGACCACCTGGTCGTGCAGGCCCTGCCACGCGGCGCGCAGCGCCGCGACGCCGGCGGCCTTCTCGGCCTCGCTCTTCGTCTCGTCGGCCATCAGGAAGTCGATCTGCTTGCGGACGTTGCCGCCGAGCACGATGTCGGTCCCCCGACCGGCCATGTTGGTCGCGATGGTCACCGCGCCCAGCGCACCGGCCTGCACGATGATCTCCGCCTCGCGCGCATGCTGCTTCGCGTTCAGGACCTCGTGCGGGAATTTCTTCCGCTTCAGCAACCCCGACAACAGTTCCGAGTTCTCGATCGACGTGGTGCCGACCAGCACCGGCTGCCCACGCTGCCGGCAGTCCTCGATGTCCATGATGATGGCGTTGTACTTCTCGCCGGCCGTCTTGTAGACCTGATCGAGCTTGTCGCCGCGGGCCGACGGCTTGTTCGGCGGGATGACCACCGTCTCGAGGTTGTAGATCTCCTGGAACTCGTAGGCCTCGGTATCGGCCGTGCCGGTCATGCCGGCGAGCTTGCCGTACATGCGGAAGTAGTTCTGGAACGTGATCGACGCGAGCGTCTGGTTCTCGTTCTGGATCCTGACGCTCTCCTTCGCCTCGACCGCCTGGTGCAGTCCGTCGGACCAGCGCCGGCCGACCATCATGCGGCCGGTGAACTCGTCGACGATGACGATCTCGCCACCGCCCTCGGTCGCCTGCACCACGTACTGCTGGTCCTTGTGGAACAGGTTGTGCGCGCGCAGCGCGGCCATCAGGTGGTGGACCAGCAGGATGTTGGCCGGGTCGTAGAGCGACGCGCCCTCGGGCAGCAGCCCCATGTTCTCGAGGATCTTCTCGGCCTTCTCGTGGCCGGCCTCGGAGAGCTGGATCTGATGGGCCTTCTCGTCGACCCAGAAGTCGCCGTCGGGCTCGGGCTCGTTCGGTTTCGCCTCTTCCTTCATGCGGTCTAGGAGCGGCGGCACGGTGTTGAGGCGGACGTAGAGCTCGGTGTGGTCCTCGGCCTGTCCGCTGATGATGAGCGGCGTGCGCGCCTCGTCGATCAGGATCGAGTCGACCTCGTCGACGATCGCGTAGGCCAGTCCCCGCTGCACGCGTTCGCCGGTCTCGTAGACCATGTTGTCGCGCAGGTAGTCGAAGCCGAACTCGTTGTTGGTGCCGTACGTGATGTCGGCCGCGTACGCCTTCTGCTTCAGGTCGTGCGCCATCTGCGACAGGTTGATGCCGACCGTAAGGCCGAGGAAGCCGTAGAGCGTGCCGAGCTCCTCGGCATCGCGTTGCGCGAGATAGTCGTTGACCGTGATCAGGTGGACGCCGTTGCCGGTCAGCGCGTTCAGGTAGACCGGCAGCGTCGCGGTGAGCGTCTTGCCTTCGCCGGTCCCCATCTCGGCGATCTTCCCTTCGTGCAACGCGATCCCGCCGATCAGCTGCACGTCGAAGTGGCGCATGCCGAGCGTGCGCTTCGATGCCTCGCGGACCACCGCGAAAGCCTCGGGCAACAGGTCGTCGAGCGACGCGCCGGCCGCATGACGCGCCTTCAGCTCGGTCGTCTTGCGGCCCAGCTCGTCGTCCGACAGCGCGACCATCGACGACTCGAGCGCGTTGATCGCGACGACCGTTCGCCGGTATTGCTTCAACAGCCGCTCGTTGCGACTGCCGAAGACCTTCTTCAGAAGACCTGTCAGCATGGGAGAAAAGGTGTACCGCTCGTTAGGTTCGCATTGCGCATCGAGCCGGACGAAGCATCGGACGCGTCGAGCGCGTCGTCACCCCTCGTGCACGACCCCGACGGGCGACCCGCCGGTCACGGCCTCCGTCCGTCGCGGGGCGCTTCGGCGTCAATCGTGATTCGAAAGGCCGCAAGGGCGTCGGCGAAAGGCGGCGATTTTATCATGCGGCCTTTCCACGACCGAAGGCGTCGCGCGGCGCCGGTCGGCGGACCGACCTTCGGAAGATGGTGGCCTTCCGGGGCGATTCAACCCGTAGCGCGATGCGCCCTCAGCGCGTCGCGGTGGTGCCGGTCGGCGTGCCGGCGCCACGATCGGCATGGAGGAACTTCTCCGGGTTCTGCGCAACGTTCTTGACGTGGACCTCGAAGTGCAGATGCGCGCCGGTCGCGCGGCCTGTCGATCCGACGTCCGCGATGTGCTGGTTGCGCTTGACGATGTCGCCGACGCGGACGTAGACCTTCGACGCGTGTGCGTAGAGCGTGGTGATGTCGTTGCCGTGATCGATCTCGATCATGTTGCCGAAGTCGTGATGCCATTCCGATGCGATCACGACGCCGCCCGCCGCCGCCACGATCGGCGTGCCGGGTTGCGCGACGAAGTCGATCCCCTGATGCATCGCCTGCAGTCCGCTGAACGGGTCGAGGCGCATGCCGAAACCCGACGCGTTGTAGGTCACGTCCACCGGCTGGATGGTCGGCATCATCTTGCTTTTCAGCGTCGCGCCGATGAGTTCGGTCTCGACCGCGTCGAGGTAGTCGCCGCGGTGCTCCACGTCGAGCGCGACCTTGTCGAGTTCGGCCTTGAGGTCGCCCATCGACGAGCGACGCGCATCGGCGGGCTCGAGACCGCCGCGCGCCGGTGCAGCCCTGAAGTCGAACTCCTGCGGGTCGATGCCGGCGAGTCCCGACACGCGTCCGCCGAGCGCATCGAGGCGCATCAACTGCGCCTGCATCTCGCCGAGCTTGACCGCCATCGCGTCGAGGTTCTCGCGGACGAAACGTTCCTTCTTCGCGTCCCCGTCGGCGCCGGGAACGGCCTCGAAGAGGCTGCGCACGACCGGCGAGTGGGTCTGCAATGCATAGCGCACGACCAGCGCCGCGATACCGGCGGCGAGCGAAACGAAGAGCACGGCCACCAGCACGGCGTACAGCACGATGCGTCGATCGCTCAGCGTCAGCGTGCGCGCCTGCGCCAGCCGTCGATGCAATAAGATGATCTGCAATCATCACTCCGGTGCACCGTCAGCGACCCGCACATGAAACCGACTCGAGGTCATACCGCGACATCGGCAATCGACTTCCTGCAGCGCCACGACGGAGCAGCCGGACTGCTGCCGGCCGCACAACGCATTCTGGAACTCCGGCAAGACCTTCTTGCCCTGATCCCGGCGAGCCTGCGGGAGACCTGCGAAGTGTCGGGATTCGACGACGAGGTCGTCGCCGTGCGCGTCTCGTCGGCCGGGGCCGCCGCCAAACTTCGTCAGACCTTGCCGCGCGTGCGCGACGGCCTGCTCGACCGGGGTTGGAAGGTTAGCGCAATTCGGATACGCGTTCAACCGACGCGTTCTCCAATCGTTTCAACGACTTGGATGGCGCCGTCGCAGGCCGCGATCCCGGTCGGCGGCGTGGCAGCCTTCGCCGATCTCGGCCGCGGCCTGGAGGCTTCGCCGCTCAAGACGGCCGTCGAACGCCTCGTGCGTCGACGCGGCGGAGGTACGTGACGCCGCTCAGGCGGCGACGAGTTCGCCCGCGAGACCGAACGTGAACGCGCGCGGCGCCTTCGCCTCGTCGTCGAAGGTGACGACTTCATAGGCCGACTGGTCGGCCAGCAACGCCCGCAGCAGGCGGTTGTTCATCGCGTGGCCCGACTTGTGCGCGCTGTAGGCCCCGATCAACGGATGGCCGACGACGTAGAGATCGCCGATCGCATCGAGGATCTTGTGCTTGACGAACTCGGAAGAGTCGCGCAGCCCTTCGCCATTGAGGATGCGGTACTCGTCCATCACGATCGTGTTGTCGAAGCTGCCGCCGCGCGCGAGTCCCATCGATCGCAGCGCTTCGGCCTCGTGCATGAAACCGAAGGTGCGCGCGCGTGCGATGTCCTTGACGTACGACGCCTCCGCGAAGTCGATGCGGTGGCGCTGCCCGGTGGCGTCGATGGCCGGATGCCTGAAGTCGATCGAGAAGTCGAGCCGGAAGCCGAAGTAGGGGTCGAGGCGGACCCATGCATCGTCGCCCGCGCGGTCCTCGACGCGGATCTCGACCGGCTTCCTGACGCGGATGAATCTCTTCGCGCGCGATTGCTCCTCGATGCCGGCCGACTGCAGCAGGAAGACGAAGGAGCTGGCGCTGCCGTCCATGATCGGAATCTCTTCGGCCGTGACGTCGACGTAGAGGTTGTCGATGCCGAGGCCGGCACAGGCCGACATCAGGTGCTCGACCGTCGAGACGCGGACGCCTCCCGACTCCAGCGTCGATGCGAGACGCGTGTCGCCGACCGAGAGAGCGCTGGCGACGATGTCGACCGGCGGATCGCGGTCGATGCGGCGAAAGACGATGCCGGTGTCGGGCGCCGCCGGGCGCAACGACAGCACGACACGGGTCCCCGAATGGAGGCCGATCCCGGTGGCCTTGGTAATTTCCTTGATCGTCCGTTGCCGCAACATGGCAGTCCCCGCTGTTCTAATTCTTTGATTCGCCGGCATTCTACGCATTATTGCTTTGCAACATAAGCCTTCAGCGTCGCGCGCTGGATCTGGCGCGCGGCGAGGCAGATGCCGATGCGTTCGGTCGCCTGCGCGTAGTTGCGGGCCCCGCCCGGCGACTGCGCGGCGCGCTCGGCGAAGGTGGCGTCGAACTCGCTTTTCCCGGCAGCGTCGCAGATCCGCGCGCCGATGCCGGGGAGGGCACCGCCGGAATTCTCCGGCAACCGCCGAAGGACCGCGTCGTAGTGGCCGTGCAGGTAGCGCACCGCGTTCAGCGCGGACACCTCGTCGGCCGCGGCGCCGCGCTGCATCGCCGTCAGCCCCTCGCGCGCGTCGGCGCGCTCCGCGAACAACGCGTCGTACGCGGCCTCCGCGAGCGCCGGATCGCGGAACGAACCGAGCGCGACCAGCAGCGCGTTGCGGTCGGCCCCGGCGGTCCGCGTCAGTCCGTCGAGGAAGGCGTCGAGCAGCTCGCGACCGCCCGAACCCTGCGCGGTCCGCGCCGCCGTCACCAGCACGGCCCTCGCACCGGACGGGTAGGGCGCCCGCGCTCCGACCCAGTCGCGCGACAGCCGGACGGCCTCGCGCTGCAGGTCCGCATCGACACCGAAGTCGGCGACCCAGGGCACCAGCGTCTCGCGCAGCGTCGGATCGCCTTCGCGGTCCGAGGACCGGACGGTCCAGCCGAGGGTCTTCCCCTTGGCTCCGAAGTTCTTCTGGACGTAGCGAGCGAAGCCTTCGCGGTCCACCCGGTCGTCGAGCCACGACGCACGCACCTGCGAAGCCAGGCCGAGGGCCGCGCCGCTGACCGTGTTCTGCCGGTTGTTGGCGAAGCGCGCGGCGAACTCGAGTGCCAGGTCCGCCGGCCATTCGCCGCTGCCGAGCAACAGCGACGCATCGTCGAGCGCGGGAATCGCCTCGGACGGCAGCAGCGGCGTGCGAACCAGTTGCTGGTTCAGTTCGGCGGTCAGCGACGATACGAAGTAACCGCTGCCGCCGCGGTTCGGCAGGATCCACGCGGGGCAGGTCTCGCCGGCCGGCAGCGACACCACGGTCCGCGCTTCCTGGACCAGCGTACAGAGCTCGTTGAAGTCGCCGCCTCGGCCGAACTGGAAGCACGCCGGGAAGGTCCAGCGCTGATTGAACGCTGGGTCGCCGACCGGGCGCGACGGGATGTAGCGGGTCTGGTTGAGCACCAGTCGCGGCGCGCTCTTGCCGTCGAGGCCGCAGTCGAGCGACACCGCCAGGCGAAGCGCGCCGGGCTGCTCGATGAACGTCCGCAGTCCGGCGATCATCGTCGCGTTCTCCGGTCCGGACTCGATCGATACCGCCGAGAAGAAGTCCTCGGCGCGCGCGTTGCCTTGCGCGTGTTCGAAGAGGTAGCGCCGGACCCCGTTGCGAAAGCGCTCCTCGCCGACCGCGTTCTCGAACATCGCCAGCACCGCGGCGCCCTTCTCGTAGGTGATCGGGTCGAACGCGTTGCCGAGATCGTCGAGCGTGTTGATCGGCTGACGCACCTGGCGCGTCGACGCGAGGCGATCGATCGCGATCGCGTTGCGACGACGGGTATCGCCGGACAGCCGCGTCTGCCATACCGGGTACGCCCGCTCGACGGCCTTGGCACTCATCCAGGTCGCGAACGATTCGTTGAGCCAGACGTCGTTCCACCATTGCATCGTGACGAAGTCGCCGAACCACTGGTGCGCCATCTCGTGCGCCGCGGTGCTGGCCCACTCGCGCCGGAAGGTCTCGCTCTCCTGCTCGGGGCGCACGACCATCAACGGCATCTCGTAGGTGATCATCCCGGCGTTCTCCATCGCACCGAAGCCGACCGTGACCGGTATCGCCACGGCGTCGAGCTTGTCGAACGGATAGGGCTGCCCGAAATAATCCTCGAGCTGCTCGAGCAGCTTCGGCGTCGACTCCTTGGCGAACCCGACTTCGCCGGCATGACCCTTCGGGACGATGTAGCGCAGCGGCGTGCCCTTCTTGCCGGCACGGCCTCCGTCGACGACGTCGAACGGGCCGACCGCGAACGCGACGAGATAGCTCGGCAGCGGCGGCGTCGGCGCGAAACGGACGCGCTTCATCGGGATCGACGGCGGCACCACGGCAGCCGGCGCGGCGCCCTTGCGAACCGCAGGCTCGACCGTCGGGGTCGCGATCCTTTCCTCGCCGGTGATCGGGGTGTTGGAGATCGCGACGTCGCCCGCGGGCACCACCAGCGACAAGTGCCACGGCGTCTTCCAGCCGGGCTCGTCGAAGCAGGGAAAGGCCCGTCGGGCGTCGGTGTCCTCGAACTGCGTGAAGGCATACCAGTTGTCGCCGTCCTGCTGCCTGAAGATGCCGGCGGTGTCGATGCGATCGATGGCGCCGTCGTAGTCGAGCGTGACGACCGCGCGTCCGGCCGGTATCGGCGTCGCGACCTTCAGCCCGACGAAGTCGTGCCCGCCCGCGACCGCCTTCGCGACGAGGGTCTTGCCGCCCGCGACGACGGTCGCGCTGCGCACGTCGAGGCGGCGCGCGTTCATCCAGAAGAAATCGGTCGGGCTCGTCACGTCGACGTGGATGACGATGTGTCCGGTGAAACGGTCCTGCGTCGGGACGACGGTGAGCTCGGCCTCGTATTCGAGCGGCCTGACCGCATCGCCGAGGCGCATCGCCGGCGGTGTCGGCGCGGCGGCCACGATCCTGCGG
>CALMOR010000009.1 GCA_937872165.1 uncultured Burkholderiales bacterium
GCACGGGCGGGATTTTACGCGCGGCCCCGTCGAGCCGACCCGCGGCGTCGACGTCGGGCAACGATTGGTGACGGACGACACGTCCTCGTTTCATCGAAGTCCCGTCGTCCGTCGCCGCGCGTCAGTCCGCCTGCTTGCGCAGGAAGGCAGGGATCTCGAGGCGATCCATGCCGCTCTCCTCCAGCGCCGTGACGCGGGCGGCCGCATGCTCGCGCGTGCGCCACACGGCCGGCTGGTCGTACTGCTCGTAGCCGCCGTTGGCGACCGCCGCTACCGGCGAGCCGATCGCCGACGCGAAGCCGTTGTCGGTGCCGGTCTTCAGCAGATGCTGCACACCGGGCTGCGACGACTGGACCAGCTGCGGCCGCTGCTTGGTGCGGCCGAGGCCGGTCGCGACGACGGTCACGCGCAGGTTGTCGCCCATCGTGTCGTCGTAGACGGCTCCCATGATCACCGTCGCGTCCTCGGCCGCGAACGCGCTGATGGTCTCCATCACCGTGCGCGTCTCGCGCAGCTTCAACGTGCGGCTCGCGGTGATGTTGACCAGGACGCCGCGGGCGCCGGACAGGTCGACGCCTTCGAGCAGCGGGCTCGTGACGGCCTGCTCGGCCGCGAGCCGCGCGCGGTCGATGCCGGATGCCATGGCCGTACCCATCATCGCCTTGCCCTGTTCGCTCATCACCGTCTTCACGTCCTCGAAGTCGACGTTGATGAGGCCGTCCACCTTGATGATCTCGGCGATGCCCGCGACCGCGTTGTGCAGCACGTCGTCGGCGCACTTGAAGCACGCGTCCATCTCGGCGTCCTCGCCCATCACCTCCTCGAGCTTCTCGTTCAGCACGACGATCAGCGAGTCGACGTGCGACGCGAGCGTGTCGAGGCCTTCCTCGGCCGTGCGCATCTTGCGGCTGCCCTCGAAGCCGAACGGCTTCGACACGACGCCCACGGTCAGGATGCCGAGCTCCTTGGCGACCTGCGCCACGATCGGTGCCGCGCCGGTGCCGGTGCCTCCGCCCATGCCAGCGGTGATGAACACCATGTTGGCGTCTCGCAGCGACTCGGCGATGCGCTCGCGCGCCTCCTCGGCGGCGGCCTTCCCGTTCTCGGGCTTGGCACCGGCGCCGAGGCCGCTCTTGCCGAGCTGGATCACGCACTCGGCCTTCGAGCGCGCGAGCGCCTGCGCATCGGTGTTCGCACAGATGAAGTCCACGCCCTGGACTCCGCGGTTGATCATGTGCTGGACGGCATTGCCGCCCGCACCGCCGACACCGATCACCTTGATCACCGCACCTTGCGCTTCGTTATCGAGCATTTCAAACGTCATGACAACCTCCAGGGATCAACTCAGAACATGAAGACGATTCAGGAACCAGGACTTGGGATTCGGCGCGCGGCCGTATCCGAATTCCTTGTTCCTTTCCGTTGCTGCGACTGCTGTTGCGACTGCCGTGCCACCATTGCATTGACTGCGACCACTCAGAAATTTCCGACGAACCATTCGCGCATCCGTTGGAAGATGTCCTTCACGCCACCCCGCGTCGACGCGACCCGCCGCCCCCTGAGGCGCTGCACGCGGGCCTCCTGCAGCAGGCCCATCGCCGTCGAGAAGCGCGGGCTCTTGACGACGTCCGACAGGTTGCCGACGTAGTCGGGCACGCCGAGGCGCACCGGCTTCAGGAAGATGTCCTCGCCGAGTTCGACCATGCCGTCCATCAACGCTGTGCCGCCGGTCAGGACCACGCCCGACGACAGCAGCTCTTCGTAGCCCGACTCGCGCACGACCTGCTGCACGAGCGAGAACAGCTCCTCGACGCGCGGCTCGATCACCGCGGCCAGAGCCTGGCGACTCAACATGCGCGGTCCGCGCTCGCCGATCCCGGGCACCTCGATCATGTCGTCCGCGTTGGCGAGCACCTGCTTGGCCGTGCCGTGCGAGACCTTGATGTCCTCGGCATCCGCGGTCGGCGTGCGCAGCGCCATCGCGATGTCGTTGGTGATCTGGTCGCCCGCGATCGGGATCACCGCCGTATGGCGGATCGCGCCGCCGGTGAAGATCGCGATGTCGGTGGTGCCGCCGCCGACGTCGACCAGCACGACCCCGAGCTCCTTCTCGTCGTCGGTCAGCACCGCGAGGCTCGACGCGAGCGGCTGCAGGATCAGGTCCTGCACCTCGAGCCCGCAGCGCCGCACGCACTTGACGATGTTCTGCGCCGCGCTGACCGCGCCGGTCACGATGTGGACCTTGACCTCGAGCCGCATGCCGCTCATGCCGAGCGGCTCTCGCACGTCTTCCTGTCCGTCGACGATGAACTCCTGGGTCAGCACGTGCAGCATCTGCTGGTCGCCCGGGATGCTCACGGCCTTCGCGGTCTCGACGACGCGGGCCACGTCCATGGCCGTGACCTCCTTGTCCTTGATCGCGACCATCCCGCTCGAATTGAAGCTCTTGATGTGGCTGCCGGCGATGCCCGTGTAGACGTCGCGGATCTTGCAGTCGGCCATCAGCTCGGCCTCTTCCAGCGCGCGCTGGATCGAGGCCACCGTGGTCTCGATGTTGACCACCACCCCCTTCTTCAGTCCCTTCGACTCGTGCTGTCCCATGCCGATGACGTCGAAGCGCCCATCGGCCTGCAGCTCGGCCACGACCGCCACGACCTTCGACGTGCCGATGTCGAGGCCGACGATCAGGTCCTTGGTGTCCTTCGTCACGGCGCCGTCCCCGTCGCCGTCGTTCCCCTGCTGCTGTCGCTCATCGCGTCGCCTTCGCTTCGTTGTTGACGGGTCTCGTCTTCGGTGGCGCCGGGCTCTTCGCGGCCGGCTTTCGATCGGGAACGGCGCGTGCGGCAGCGGCACGCGCGGGCTCGGCGAGGCGCAGTCCCTCGGCCCGGAGCGCGAAGCCGTTCGGGTAGCGCAGGTCGACGAGCGTCGGCTTCGGCCACAGCGCGACGAGCTCGGACCATGCGTTCATCATCCTGAGCACGCGCTCGGGCACCGTGTTGCCGTCGCGTTCGCGGCCGAGGTCGACGGTCAGTCCGTTCGCGGTGCCGTTGCGGAAGTGGACCGTCCACGCATAGCGCGGCGACAGCGTCACCTCGTCGGGCACGAGCGAGAGCCTCGCGAACCAACTGCGGAAGTCGACGTAGCGCGAAGCCACGTCGCGCTCGCTGCCGTCGGGACCGGCGAGCTCGGGCAGGCGCTTCGCGTCGTCCTCGACATCGGCCTCGGCCTCGGCGGGGTTCGCGGTGAAGAGCTCGCCGAAGGTGTTGACGAGCCGTCCGTCGTCCCAGCTCGCGAGGACGCGATGCTCCTCGATGAGCACCACGAGCCGGTTCGGCCATTCCCGCCGCACCTGCGCACGCCGGACCCACGCGACGCTCTCGAGCGCGCGTCGGACCGCCTCGAGATCGATCGTGAAGAAGTTGCCCGAGGTCGTCGCGAGGATGCCCGGGATCGCCTGCGCGCGGATGGTCGCGGCGTTGACGTGACGGAACGCGCCGTTGCCGTCGGCGACCGCCATCGGCTCGATGCGGATCGACCTCAGCAGGAACATCGGACGACGCGATGCCCACGCGGCGGCGCCGACCGCGAACGCGGCGACCGCGACGATCGCCACGACGAGGGCGATCAGGTTGAGGACGCGCGGGCTATCCCACATCGTCTTCGTCCTCGGTGTCGGCGTCGGCCTGGGCGAGCGTCGCATCGGCGAGCTTCGCGCGTCGCGTCTTGACGCGGGCGCTGCCCAGCACCTCGACGCAGAGGTCCTCGTAGCCGAGGCCGACGGCGCGCGCGGCCATCGGCACGAGCGAATGCCCGGTCATGCCGGGCGAGGTGTTGACCTCCAGAAGGAAGGGCTCGTCGTCCGCCTGCCGCAGCATGAAGTCGACGCGGCCCCAGCCTTCGCATCCGATCGCGTCGAAGGCCTCGAGCGCGAGCTGCTGGATGCGGCGCGTCAGCGGCTCGTCGATCGGCGCCGGACAGAGATAGCGCGTGTCGTCGGTGAAGTACTTGTTGCGGTAGTCGTAGTTGCCGCCGGGCGCGACGATCTCGATGATCGGCAACGCCTCGGCCCGGCCGCCCGCGCGCTGCAGGATCGAGACCGTCAGCTCGCGGCCCGCGACGAACTCCTCGGCCAGCACGATCTCGTCGAAGCGCGCCGCGAGCTCGAAGGCCTCGCCCATCTGCGAATAGCCGGACACCTTCGAGATGCCGATGGTCGAGCCCTCGTGCGGCGGCTTGACGATCAGCGGCAGCCCGAGGCGATCGGGCACCTGACGCAGGTCGCTGTCGGCGTCGAGCACCGCATAGCGCGGCGTCGGCAGCCGCAGGCTTTCCCAGATGCGCTTCGTGAAGATCTTGTCCATCGCGATCGACGAGGCCAGCACGCCGCTGCCGGTATACGGGATGCCGAGCAGTTCGAGCGCACCCTGGATCGAGCCGTCCTCGCCGAAGCGTCCGTGCAGCGCGATGAAGACGCGATCGAAGCGCTGGTCGGCGAGCTCGCCGCGCGCGCGCTGGCCCGGGTCGCACGGATGCGCGTCGACGCCTCGCGCCCTCCACGCGGGCAGCACGCCGTTGCCCGACATCAGCGAGATGTCGCGCTCGGCCGAGAGTCCGCCGAGCAGCACGCCGACCTTGCCGAACGATCGGGTGGCCGGCTGCGTCGCAGGTTGCGTCGTCGCGTCGGTCATCGCGTCTTCTCCAGCAGCCGGCCGGGGACGCCGCCGATCGAGCCCGCACCCATCGTGATCACGACGTCGCCGTCGCGGACCACGCCGAGGATCGCGTCCGGCATCTGTTCGACGTCGTCGACGAAGAGCGGCTCGACCCGACCCGTCACGCGGACCGCGCGGGCGAGCGAGCGGCCGTCGGCCGCGACGATCGGCGCCTCGCCGGCCGCGTAGACCTCGCCCAGCACGATCGCATCGGCCGACGACAGCACCCGCACGAAGTCCTCGAACAGGTCGCGCGTGCGCGTGTAGCGATGCGGCTGGAACGCGAGCACGACGCGACGGCCGGGGAAGGCGCCGCGCGACGCGTCGAGCGTCGCCGCCATCTCGACCGGGTGATGGCCGTAGTCGTCGATCAGCGTGAACGAGCCGTCGCCCGACGGCACCGGCACGTCCCCGAGCCGCTGGAAGCGCCGGCCCACGCCGGTGAAGTGCGCGAGCGCTTCGCGGATCGCCTCGTCGTCGACGTTGAGCTCGGTCGCGACGGCGATGGCCGCGAGCGCGTTCTGCACGTTGTGCAGTCCCGGCAGGTTCAGCGTGACGTCGAGCGGCGCCAGCGTCACGCCGTTCTGGCGCGTCACCGTGAAGCGCATGCGGCCGCCCTCGGGACGCACGTCGTGGGCGCGGACCTGCGCGTCCCCATGGAGACCGTAGGTCGTCAGCGGCTTCGAGATGAACGGCATGATGTCGCGCACGTTGCGATCGTCGAGACAGACCACGGCCGTGCCGTAGAACGGCAGGCGCTGCGTGAACTCGATGAAGGCCTGCTTCAGGCGCGCGAAGTCGTGGCCGTAGGTCTCCATGTGATCGGCGTCGATGTTGGTGATCACCGCCATCACCGGCAGCAGGTTGAGGAACGACGCGTCGGACTCGTCGGCCTCGACGACGATGTAGTCGCCCTGCCCGAGGCGCGCGTTGGCGCCCGCGCTGTTGAGCCGCCCGCCGATCACGAAGGTCGGGTCGAGGCCGGCCTGCGCCAGCACCGACGCGACGAGACTCGTGGTCGTGGTCTTGCCGTGGGCGCCCGCGATCGCGATGCCGCGCTTGAGACGCATCAGCTCGCTCAGCATCACGGCGCGCGGCACGACCGGGATGCGGCGCGCGCGCGCCTCGATCACCTCGGGGTTGTCGATCCTGACCGCGCTCGACACGACGATCGCATCGGCGTTCGCGACGTGGGCCGCGTCGTGGCCCTTCTTCACGTCGGCCCCGAACCGCACGAGCCGCTGGGTGGCCGCGTTGCTCGACGTGTCGGAGCCGGTGATCGTGTAGCCGAGGTTGAGCAGCACCTCGGCGATGCCGCTCATCCCCGAGCCGCCGATGCCGACGAAGTGGATCGACTTGATCTTGTGCTTCATCGCCGTTCCGCCCGCGCGCCCGATCCAGCCTTCGGTCCCGGCATCGGCGTCGATGCTGCGCATCGCCCCGCAGGCAAACGATGCGGACGCGGCGCGTCCGGTCGGCCGACGAAGCGGATCGACTCGATCTCGTGCTTCACGCCGTGTCCTTCCGCGCGATCGCCTCGATCTCGTCGGCCACGGTCGCGGTCGCATGCGGCTTGCCGATCGCGCGGGCGGCCTCGGCCATCTCGCACAACCGGTCGCGGGTGAACGAACGCAGCAGCGCGGCCAGCGAGTCGGCAGCGAGCTCGGCCTGGGGCAGGTGCACGGCCGCGCTGCTGCGTTC
>CALMOR010000010.1 GCA_937872165.1 uncultured Burkholderiales bacterium
GTTGATGGATCGGCATGCTTCGGCTCGTCAGGCCGACGACGCGGCAGCGGCGATGCAGGCCGGCGACGCGTCGCCGTTGATGCCCGCCGTGCGACGCGCGACGCCGGAGATCGTGGTGCCGAGTCCGGCCGGCGCGTCCGCGTCGTCCGCGGCGTCGTCGTCCGGAAAGGGTCCGTCGGCCGATCCGCGGACGGCGATCCGCTGGCCGGAACCCCGCTTCGTCTACAAGGCCGACGGTCGACGGCTCGCCGACGTGCTGATGGATTTCGCGTCGAGCCAGGGCGTGCCGGCGGTCATCGCCGACGGCGTCGACGGTGTCGTGCAGGCGTCGTTCGATACCACGCCCGATCGCTTCCTGTCGGCGGTCTCGCGTGCGTACGGGATCATCTGGTACTTCGACGGCGCCGCGCTCTACGTCTACCCGTCGCGCGCGATCCAGAGCCGTATCTTCCGCCTGCGCGGCTACGCGGGGTCGGAGGTCGAGGCGTTGCTGCACTCGCTGCAGCTGGTCGATCGACGCTATCCGCTGCGCTACAACAAGCTCGAGAGCACGCTGCTGGTCTACGGGCCGCCGCGCCATGTCGAGTTGGTGAGCGCCGCGATCGAGTCGCTCGACGTCGGTGCCGGAGAAGGACGTCGCGCGACGACGCGCGTCGTCTCGTTGCGATACGCATGGGCGGCCGATCGCCACTTCGGCGAGACCACGCTGCCGGGTCTGGCCGTGGTCCTGCAGGGGCTGTACGGTCACGCGCCAGCATCGCCGCGCGCCGCGGGCCCCGCGAACGCCGGCGTCGCGGAGCTGAACCGCAAGTCATCCACGCTCTCGCGCACCTACGGCCTCGATCGGGGCGCTCCGCAATTGCCTCCGGCGAACGGGGGCGACGAGGCGTCGCGCCCGCCGCAGGACCGATCGATGACCGGAACGGGTCCTCGCGGCGTGCGCAGTCCGCTCGACGACGACGACGATACGCCGACCTTCCAGGCGGACGAAGCGACCAACACCGTGATGGTCCGAGGTCGCAAGGACCGCATGAGCGAATACGTCGACGTGATTCGACAGCTCGACACGAAGCCGACGCTGGTCGAACTCGAGGCGATGATCATCGACGTCAGCAACGACAGCGTCGACAGCCTCGGCATCGACTGGTCCGCGAGCGGCGCGCACGGCAGCGTGTCGCTCACGTCGCCAACCGGCACACCGGTCGACTCGACCTTCGGCACGACGACCGCGGGCGTCTTCACGCTCAGCACCCTGTGGGCCAACGCGGGCCGCCAGGTCCTCGCGCGGATCAACGCGCTCGAGTCGACCGGCAAGGCACGCATCGTGGCGAAGCCGCGCGTGCTCGGCATCGCCAATCGCACCGCGATGATGAGCGACAAGCGCATCGTCAACGTGCGGGTGGCGGGCAACCTCGATACGAGTCTCTATCAGGTCGAAGCCGGCACCGATCTGCAGGTCACGCCGCAGGTCATGTCGTTCGACGCGACGAGCCGCATCAAGCTGTCGATCTACATCGTCGACGGGAAGTTCGAGGACGCCGAGGTCGATCAGGTACCGGTCGTCAAGCGCAGCGAGATCCAGACCGAGGCCTACATGACCGAGGGCGAGAGCCTGCTCATCGGCGGCATCACTTCCGATTCCGATATCGCCCGTCGAAGCGGCGTGCCCGGCCTCTCGCGCATCCCGTTGATCGGCGGCCTCTTCCGTCAGACCCAGACGCAAGCCGCGCATACCGAGCGGTTGTTCCTCATCACGCCACGCCTGCTGCGCGACGTCCCGGCCGCAGCGCTCCAGACGCCTTCGTCGCAAGGACGGCTTCGCCCGCCGTCCATCGACGAAGGAGCGGCCGGTCCTTCCGACTGACGTCGGTCGATCCACCCATCCGGCATTCGTTCCCCATGAAACAGCTTCGTGTCCTGACCGGCGTGCACGCCGGCGCCCGCCTAACGTTGGAACGTCTCCCCTGCACGGTCGGTTGCGCGGAGGAGGCCGATGTCCAGGTGAGCGACTGGACGCAGGCGACCGCGCGACTGGACCACGACCCGGACACCGACATGATGCGGTTGACGACCTTCGACGATGCGGGCACCGCCTGCGCGACGCCGTTCGCGGACTTCATGCCGCGCCGTTTCGCCGATGTCGTGCTCTGCATCGGCGACGACGACGCGACATGGCCGGGCGACATCGAGCTGATGTCCCGCCTGCTGGTGCCACGAGCCGACGACGTGACGGTGCGGGAGTCGCCCCGATCCGGATGGGGTCCGCGCAAGAGAACCGTGGCCGTCGTCGGCAGCATCGCCTGCGTCACGCTGCTGGGGACCTTCGGCGCACTCGTCATGCCGCACGACGGCGGGGCCGAAGCCCATACCCGACAGCAGCCGTTGCAGGAGCGCGTCGCGAATGCGCTGCGGGCCGCGGGGCTGACCGAACTCGAGGTCCGGCCGGTCGGCGACAAGGTGGCCGTCGAAGGACTGATCACCGCGGCTGCCGACCTGACGCGCGTCCGCGCCGCATTGCGGGTCTTCGAGCACGGGGCGGTCCTGCACCGCTATGCGGCGGCCAGCGAACTGTCGCAGGCGATCTCCGACGCGTTCTCCGATCCCAGGATCCACGTGCGTTACGCCGGCCACGGCGTGTTCGTGGTGGACGGCTCGGTGCTCGACGTCGAGCGGCTGAGCGGCTCGGCCGGCCGCATCGCAGCGGATCTCGGCCCGTTGGTCCGCCGCATCGACATCGCCGCCAACGCTCTGCCACCGGAACAACGGGTGCACGTCGACGCGATGCTGGTGACGAGCGGCTTGCGTTACGTGCAGACGCGCGACGGGACCAAGCACCTGATCGTTTCCTCCACGGAAGACCTGGACGTGGAGTCGGGCCTTCCGCTTCATTGACTGCTCCACCTCATCCACCGGAGAACCACATGAGTGAAGAACTGAACGACAACGTGCTGGCCGACATGACGAAGCTCGAGAAGACGCTCACCGAAGACCTGACCGGCGACAGGACGCGCGCGATCCTCGCGTACTTCGACAAGGTCGCGGAAGCCAGCGCAAAGGCGTTGCAGACCCCGGCGAACGACGGGGAAAGACAAATGGCTTCGCGTTTGAGCGAGGGTTTCCGGGCGTCGCAGCGCATCGTTCGTCACGTATGGGAAACGCTGCACGCGGCGTCCCTGCCGGCCTGAGCCGCCGATCGGAGGAAAAACAGATGTCCAAGATCATTCAAGACGACCGCGAGAAAGACGCTTATCCCGCGGTCTATCGCAGCCTGATGACGGTCGGTCTGCTCGGATCCTGTTACCGGGTGCACGAGGACGCCGAGTGCGTCAACGACGCGGTCGAAGCGACGCTCGCGGACCCGACGCGGTTCCGCATGTATCGCGCGCTCGCGCAAGGGATTGGCGGCGACCCCGCTTACGCGAAGGCACAGCTCGGCGAGCGCCTGGCCGGTCATCCCGACGACGACCGCGCGAAGGTCGCGCTGGCCGTGTCGTTGATGCTGGCCGGCGACGCGAGCTGGAAGGAACTGATCGACAACGTGCTGGCGACCAGTACCGACCAGACGGCACGCCAGGCGGCGACGAGCCTGATCCAGTACCTGTCGTCGTTCCAGGTGCATTGACGATTCGAATCGGTCGATGCGGTATCGGCCACACCTGCCGCGCAACGCGGCGTCACCTCAAGGAGACATGCAATGGTTATGAAATTGTTGAGCGGACTCGCCGATTCCGCCAAGGGTTGGGCGGACGTCGGACAGTCGGTCGGCGAGATGAAGGACTCGATGGCCCAGAACGAGGTGATCGGGTCGGCGAAGCGATCCCAGATGCGCGAGCAGGCCAACATCGCGCTCATGAACGACCTCGCCGAGACCGAATCGAAGATGGTCAAAGGCATCGGCGAGTCGGTGAAGGGTCTGGCCTGAACGCGTCGTCGTCGTCTGCCGCGGACGGTTCGAGGAGCCTCCGCGGTCCTTGATTCCCTTATCAGGATGGAGAAAGAAACATGTCGGATCTCTCGATCGGTGGTAGCAATCCCGCGGTATCCGCGGCTTTCCAGAAGTTCAAGTCGAACGCGATGCTCGACGTGCTCCAGCAGACGCTTAGTCAGGCGGGCGTGCAGGAATCGCCCGACACGCTGAAGGCGTTGCAGGGGCTGCGCGACGCGATCAACGGCAACCAGACCAGCGCGGCGCAGCAGCTGCCGCCGTCGCCGGATGCGAGCCCTTCGCAGGGCGCGGACTCTTCGCAACAAGGTGGCCAGGGCGGTGTGCTGCAGGAGTTGATGCAGCTGCTGAAGATAATGGAGATGCTGATGCAGATGCAGATGCAGATGCAGCAGAACGGCGGCATGGACGGCGGCATGGACGGCGGCAATAGCGGTGGCTTCCCGTCGCAGTTCAACAACAGCTTCGCGCCGTCCGCCGATGGCGACGACCAGTCCGAAACGGAGGACGACCCGATGTCCTTTCAGTAATAGATCGAGCGCATGGCGACGGCCTCAAAGGAGAAGCAGATGAATAGCGTGACCAACAACGTCTCCACCGGAGGCGACGACCTGTGGCTCAGGACGCGGGAGGCGTTCGCCGACGGGCCGGGGGATACCCCTCGACTCGGCAAGGCCCTGCACGCGGCACGGCGGATCGTCTTCGGTCCGAACGCTCCGGGTTCGAGGCCGCCGGGCGAGGGCAATGTCGGTGATCGGGCGATCCTGCGGATGTTGCAGGGACTGACGCAGATGCTGATGCAACTGATGATGCAGCAGATGATGGAACAGATGCAGGAGCAGATGCAGGAGATGCAACAGCAGCAGACCGCTCAAGCCGATTCGTGCGACGGTCCTGAGGGCACCCCTCCCCAGGACGACGGCTCGTCGGGCCTGCAGGGCCTGTCGCTGCTCCTCGCGGTCACCAAGCTCCTGCAGCAGATCGAGCAGCCGCAAGGTCTCGTGCGGAGCTCGGCGCATCTGATCGTCGACAAGCATCCCGCGTCTCCCGATCGCTTCGAACGCCTTCGCACGACGTGATGTCGATTCGTCCGCAAGCGTCGGCCGCGCGGCTGCGGCCGTCGACCTTGCGGCGATCGTCGAACCTTTCGGACTTCGTCAGCGAAGTCCCCCGGGGTGTCCTGGCTACCAGCGACACCCCGGGTCATCCTGCATGACTCGCGGAGCCCGCCATGGACCCAAAGCTCACCAGCAAGGAACTCTGCTGCACCCTGATCGACGCCCTCACGCTCGGTCTCGCGCACGACTGCATCGAGGATGCCGACACCGTGCTCGCCGCGTTGAGGACGATGCGTCCTAGACTGATCGAGTTCGACACCTTCGAAGCATGGATCTGCATGAAGCGCGGCGTCTTCGACGATGCCATTCGACTGTTGCGCAACACGGTGGCCAGTCCGCACGGCGGCCGGCAGGCGACGGCCCTGATGGCTTATTGCCAGTTCGCGGCCGGCGACGCGCGATGGTCCGATGTCGCAAGCCAGGTTCTGGAGAGCGACGGCGATGTCGACTCGACCCGACTGATGCGTCTGCTGATCGATCCGGCCAGCGTCTCGCGCGACGACGAAGCGGCCGCGACGGCACGGGAACCGGCGGTCGCGGCGAACGCCTTCTCGCCCGACTATCTGCGGGCATGAACCGGAGGATCCGATGAGCCTTTCAATCGACGCCCTGTCGAGTCAGCGGGTCCTCGAGCACGCGACGGCGCAGCCGAACGACGACCTGCGGACGCTGTCCGATCGCTTCGATCGCCTGATGGCGCACGAACCGGACGCGACGGCGCACAACGAGCCGCTCAACAATCATCGGCAGACGATGGCGAGCCAGTTCGTCGATCGCGGTTCGTCGGTGATGCGCGAGACGTTCGAGAAAATCCAGCACTTCCGGGACGATGCGCCGTACCTCGACATGCGCGAGCTCTCGAGTCGCCACGCCGAGCTCGCGATGCAGATCGCGGTCACGCAATTCCACTTCAACGCGTGTTCGCAGGTCGCGCAGAGCGGCAAGAGCGGTTTGCAGACGTTGATGAAGAACCAGTAGCGCCAAGGCGATGCCCCGGGGTCACGACCCGGGGGCGTGGCCATCGGGCTCGGGACGGTCGTCCCGCCCGCCGACGGCCGATCTCGCCCCAGGGGCGGGCCGCATCCGTCAGAACGGCAGCGAGCGACGACCGAAGCGCTGCAGGACCTCTTCCACGTAGAGGCGCGTCTCGTGGTACGGAGGGACCTGGTTGCCGTGCTTGCGAACCGCTCCCTCGCCCGCGTTGTAGGCCGCGACGGCGAGGTCCAGGCGGCCCGGGAACATCGCCACCAGATCACGCAGGTAGCGCACGCCGACCGCGATGTTGGTCTTCGGTTCGGCCAGCAGTTCGATCGACGGGATGCCGTAGCGCAAGCCGGTCGACGGCATGATCTGCATCAGGCCGATCGCGCCCTTCGACGACCGTGCGTCGCGTCGATAGCGCGACTCGACGTACATGACGGCGCTGACCAGTGCCGGATCGATTCCATGCAGCCGACTCGCGGCGACGAGCCACTGCGCATCGAGCGGCAGGAGGACGGCCTGCTCCCTGCGCTCGCTGGTCGCCGCGGCCGGCGAGTCGACGGCATGCGCGACGGCATGCGCGGCGGCCGGGCGTCTGGCGTCGGGCGCGTCGATCGTGCGGACCGACAGGATCGCGTTCGCGAGCACGTCGTCGCGTCCGGCCGGCGGATCGTCGACGACGTCCACCGTCGTCGCGCGGCAGGTCCCGATGCTCGCGCCGAAGTCGGCCGCGAGGTTCCGCACGAACGAACGGGTACTCCCGTCCGGCAGTTCGCACAGATAGCGAACGACGCTGCGCGTCTGAGCCGCAGCGCCTTGGGGCAGCAGTGACAGCGTGGGCACCATCACCAGTGCCGGGAACGATCGTCGGGCGAAAGCCCTGACGTAGGAACGGGAAGGTCCGGCCGCAGCGGGCATGGGAAGCATTTCGTCGAGGCATCGTCGGCCTCGCACTGTGCTTCGCTTCGGGTCGCGGCTCGGCGCACGAACGAAGCGACGGCTCGATCGGCGAAGCGCACGGGATCACGTTCGTGCGGCCGCACACGCGTTCGCATGTCGACGGGCCCGGCATCGCCTCGTGGCTATGGTGGTCGTCCGGCCGGCGTGCCGCCGCTCGACAACCGAACGACGAGGAGCAGGCGATGATTTCGGCGAAGCAATGGCGACGGGCGGCTCGGCTCGGCCTGATCGGTCTGTGTTTGGCTCTGGCCGCCTGCAAGATGGACCTCTACACGCGGCGCACCGAGAACGACGCCAACGCGATGGTGTCCTCGTTGCTAGAGAACGGCGTGAAGGCCGAGAAGACGACCTCGGACGGCGGCAAGACCTGGAACGTCGCGGTCGACGAGGATCAGGTGGTGCAGGCGCTCGCGGTGCTGAAGGCCAACGGGCTGCCCGGCGAGAAGTACGCGAGCCTCGGCGATCTGTTCAAGAAGGAAGGGATGATCTCGACGCCTACCGAGGAGCGCGTGCGCTTCATCCACGGCGTCTCGCAGGAGCTCTCGCAGACGTTGACCAACATCGACGGCGTGATCACGGCGCAGGTGCACATCGTGTTGCCGAACAACGATCCGATGGCGACCGTCGTCAAGCCGTCGAGCGCTTCGGTCTTCGTCAAGTACCGGCCCGACGTGGACCTGACGTCGCTGACGCCGGCGATCAAGAATCTCGTGGCGCGCAGCGTCGAAGGGCTGACCTACGACAACGTCGCGGTCACGCTGGTGGCCGGCCGCGAGCCGGCGGCTGCCGCACCGCCGGCCGGCTCGGGCGCGCTGCCGTGGATCGGCGGCGGAGCGGCGTTGTTGTCGGCGATGGGAGGCCTCGTGTTCGTGTTCGTGAAGCGACCGTCGTGGTTGCCGCGCGCACTGCATCGACGAGGCGACCTCGCGAGTCCGGTTGTCTGAGCACGCTTCGATGTCGGTCGCCTCGCCGTCGCTGTCGTCGCTGTCGTCGCCGACCGGCGACCAGCCGTCGCTCGCGCCAGGCGGTGTCGAAGCGACGGCGGCCGCCGGCATCGCGACGATCCTGTTGCGGCTGCACGACCGCCTGGAGCGGCTCGAAGAGGCGCTCGACGAGAGCTGGCTCGCCTGGTTGGAGGGGCGTGGCGTCGACCTTCGCTGCGGTCCCCTCGACGGCGACGGGCGCTTGCGCAACCGGCTGCTGAGCGTGCTGCTGATCCGCACTCCGGTGCCTGCGGCCGCGCGCGCGCGATGGTCGGACGTCGCCCTGCGCATCGCGCTCGTCGATCGCGACGACGCGTTGCGCGGCCTCTGCCTGCTGGCGCTGGCTCGACGCCCCGGTGTCCTGCGGTGCTGCATCGACCGCGAAGCGCGCGCCGCGCTGCGCGTGGCTATCGGAGACGTGTTCGAACGGCTCGCGTCGGCGGCGGCCGGCGGTCGCGCGGTCCCCTCCGACGTGGCCGCCTGGTCGCCGATGCAATGGGCGTGCGTCGGCTACTTCGACTGGTTGTCGATGACCGCGGCGGAAGATCGCCTCCACCGTCGACTGCTGCGCTCGGCCTTGCCGATGCGCGTCGGCGGCATCGGCCTGCGTCGTCGGCGGGCGCCGCCCGAGCGCGGCGCCGCCGCCGCGTTGTCGATGCTGATGGAGGCGGACTCCGCGTGGCCGTGCTGAGCCTGCTCGCTCACGCAGGCGGAACGCTGGCGGTCGAGGACGGCATCGTCCGCGCGGCCGACGCGCAGGAGACGAGGACGCTCGCGGAACTGCGGCTGCAGTACATCCGCGACGGAGAGGCCTTGCTCGCCGCTACGCGTACCCGTTGCGAACGCGAATACGCGGACTCGCGCGCAGACATCGAGCGGCTGCTGGCAGAGGCGCGCGAGGACGCCGAGGCGATGCGTGCCCGGGCCTACGACGAAGGGATGTCGCGCGCGATGCAGGACTGGCACGACCGGAACGCGGACGCCGTTGTCGACAAGCAGCGGTCCCTTCGCGACCTGCACGGCAAGCTCGCCCGCATCGTCACCAGCGCGGTGGAACGCATCGTGCAGTCGGAGGACCGCGCGGCGCTGTATCACCGGGCGTTGCAGAACGTCCAGTCGCTCACGCGCGGAGCGGCTTCGCTGACGCTGCGCGTCGGTCCTCAGGATTACGAACACGCGCGGTCGTCGCTCGCGTCGGGAGCGGGAAGCGAGCACGGCGGCATCGACGTCGAGGTCCTGTCCGACGCGACGCTGCGTCCCGGCAGCTGCATCTTCGAGTCCGACGTGGGAGTGCTGGACGCGAGCCTCGAGACGCAGCTGGCCTGCGTGCGGGGTGCGCTCGAGCGCGCAGTCAAGCGCGCGGCGCTCGCCGACGAGGCCGATACAGCCAATCCGAATGATATGGCCGAGACGAACGATATGGCTGTTATGGCCGATATGGCCGGTTCTTCTCCGATGGCCGTGGGCGGCACCACCGACGACGGAGGCGGCGGTAGCGACAGCGACTCCCCGGCAGAAGCCGTTGCATCGACCGACGAGACGCCCGAGCGGACGACCGCATGAACCTCGCCGACCTGACGCACTGGATGGAGGTCGAGCTCGCCGGCAGCGCGATGGTCGCGCGCTCGGGCAAGGTGATCGAGGTGGTCGGCACGTTGATGCGGGCGAGCGGGCTCGACGCGCGGCTCGGGGAACTGTGTCACCTCGTCGACCCCGACGGCTCGCGACTGCAGGTCGTCGAGGTGGTGGGGTTCTCGCGCGGCCAGACGATCCTGTCGCCGTTCGGGTCGATCATCGGCGTGAGTGCGGGCCGGACCCGCGTCGTGGGCACGGGGCGCGTGCTCAGCGTCCCGGTCGGACCCGCCTTGCTCGGCCGCGTCATCGACAGCCTGGGCCAGCCGATCGACGGCCGGGGACCGGTCGACTGCATCGACGAGCGTCCGGTGTTCGCGCTGCCGCCGACGCCGATGGAGCGCGAGATCATCCAGTCGCCCCTGCCGACCGGCGTCAAGGCGATCGATGGACTGCTCACGCTCGGCGAAGGCCAGCGGATGGGCATCTTCGCGCCGGCCGGCGTGGGCAAGAGCACGTTGATGGGCATGCTCGCGCGCGGTACGCGCTGCGACGTCAACGTCATCGCGCTGATCGGCGAGCGCGGTCGCGAAGTCCGCGAGTTCATCGAGCTCATCCTCGGCGAGTCCGGCATGGCCCGCTCGGTCGTCGTGTGCGCGACGTCGGACCGTTCGTCGATCGAACGTGCGAAAGCCGCGCACGTCGCGACCGCGGTCGCCGAGTACTACCGCGACCAGGGGTCGAAGGTGCTGCTGATGATGGACTCGCTGACCCGCTTCGCGCGCGCGCAGCGCGAGATCGGGCTGGCCGCCGGCGAGCCTCCGGCGCGACGCGGCTATCCGCCTTCGGTATTCGCGGAAATCCCGCGCCTGCTCGAACGGGCCGGCATGGGCGCGGTGGGATCGATCACCGCGCTGTACACGGTGCTAGCCGAGGACGAGAGCAACAGCGATCCCATCTCCGAGGAGGTGCGCGGCATCCTCGACGGACACATGATCCTGTCCCGCAAGATAGCCGCCCGCAACCAGTACCCGGCCATCGATGCGCTCGCCAGCCTGAGCCGCGTGATGACGCAGGTGGTGCCGCGGTCGCACCAGGACGCCAACGGCCGTCTGCGGCAACTGATGGCGAAGTACGAGTCGATGGAGACGCTGATCCAGATGGGCGAGTACCGGCCCGGCAGCGACGCGCTCGGCGACGAGGCGGTCGGGAAGCAGGACCGCATCCGCGCCTTCCTCGAGCAGTCGGTGGACGACCTTTGGCCGTACGAGCGGACCACGCGGGCCCTCGTCGACATCGTGGACCAATGAGCGCGACGCTGCAGGCTCTCGACTTCGTGCTGCGGCTCCAGCGGCGCCGCGTCGAGACCTTCGAGAACGAGGTGGTCGAGCGGGCCGCCGCGGTCGCCGCCTGTCGCACGTGTCTGACCGCGGCCGAGGTCGAGGAACGCGAACGTCGAGCCGTCGAGGAGGCCTGCGCCGACCGCATCGAGCGACTGGTCGATCGAGTGGAAGGCTTCAGGCCTTCCGACCTGCTGACGTTGCGCCACGTGCTCGAAGGGCTGGCCCAGTCGACCCGCGAGGCGACCGCCGAACGTGCGAAGGCCGCTACGGCGCTCGACGATGCCGAGCAGGCGCTGCAGAGGACGCGCGCCGATCTCGAACGCGCGCGGCAGCGGATCGAGTTCATGCAGACGCGGCGCCAGGCGCTCGTGCGCGCGCTCGAGGCTGCCGACGAGGATCGACAGGACGAAGAATCGGAAGAGGCGAGCGTCGCGCGCCTCGTCGCACGGGGCCGGGCCGAAGAGCTCGATGCCGAGGACCGCGCCGGAGCCGCGGCTGGCCGGCGATGAGGCAGCTGCTCGAGGACGCGTTCGCGACCGGCGACTTCGGCGCGCGACTGCAGGGTCTCCTCGCGATGCTGGCCCTCTGCACCGTCCGCCTCTACACCGCGTTGTTCGTGCTGCCCAGCACGTCCGACCAGGCGGTCCAGGGCCCGTTGCGCAACGGCCTCTGCCTGATGCTCGGCATCTTCGTCGCATGGGGACAGCCGCTGCATCTGACGCAGGATCTCGGCCTGCCGATGCTGGTGCTGATCTTGTGCAAGGAGCTCCTCGTCGGCGTGCTGCTGGGCGTGGCCTTCTCGATCGTGTTCTGGGTGGCCGAAGGCGTGGGTGCCCTGATCGACAACGCCGCGGGGTTCAACAACGTGCAGCTGACGAATCCCCTGAGCGGGCAGCAGAGCACGCCGGTCAGCAACCTCCTCGGCCAACTCGTCATCGTCGGCTTCTGGATGCTGGGAGGGATGATCGTCTGCGCGGGCCTCCTCTTCGAGAGCTTCCACTGGTGGCCGCTGGGCCAGCTGACCCCGGGACTCGCCGGGGGTCTCGAGCGCTTCGTCGACTTCCAGATCCACAGCTACTTCGACACGGTGGTCAAGGTCGCGGCGCCGGTGATGCTGGTGCTGGTCCTCGTGGATCTGGCCTTCGGACTGCTGGCCAAGACGGCCGACAAGCTCGAGCCGAACAGCCTTTCTCAACCGGTCAAGGGCGTGGTCGCCGTGCTCATGCTGGCGATGCTGGTCGGCGTCTTCTTCGATCAGGCGCGACCGAACATCGCGTTGAAGAACATCGCCGCCGAACTCGCGCAGTGGATTCGTGACGATCCCGCGGTTCGTGACGATCCCGCGGTCTCGTCGGGACGATGACGCGTGCGAACGCCCTCTCGATCACGACCCCCGATGCGGCTCGGCGGCGATCGGCACCGGTCGGCGCGAGTCGTCTCGCGCAGGTCACGTGATCGGCGCGAGCGGGACGGCTTCGCCGATCGTGGCGGATGCGACGCCGACCGCTCGCCGGGACACCCGCCACGAAGCCGCCGAAGGTGCCCCTCGCCGAGATCCGGTACCTCGATCAGGGGAGGCGGTGATGCCTCATCCGGTCGTATGCCTCCCACCTGGGCTCCCCTAAGCTTTTCGGTCAACGAACACGTCGAACACCGGGATGCACAATGAACGAACCTCAACGGGCGACGCCCGACGCGAGTCCTCGCGTCGCCATGCTCTTCACCCATCGGTCCTCCGAACTCGTGATCGCTTCCGCGCTGCGCGAAGCCGGCATCACGGTCCACGTCCTCTCGAATCCGCTCGGCCTGATCGAAGCGGTGCAGTTGCACCGGGTCGACGTGGCGCTGATCCAGGACCAGGGGCTCCACTTCGTCGACTGTCTGACCGCGATGCGTTTTCACGGGGCCTCGTCGGTACCGTTGATGGCCGTGGGTCAGGGGTCGTCCGAGGAGATCGCGCGTTGCCTGCGGCAAGGCGCATCGGACTACGCGCTGCTCGGAGAAGGGATCGCGGCGCTCGTCAACCGCGTGCGCGCGCGGATCGAGGTCGCTCGCGAGACCGAGGTCGTGGCCACCTCGTTGCAGGTCCATTCGTGCCGCCTCGACGAGGCGTCCCATTCGCTCGAATGGCAGACCGGCCGCGCCCAGTTGACGTCGCGCGAGTTCGCGCTCGCCTGGGTGCTCTTCACGCACGTCGGCCAGGTGGTGAACCTGCGGACCTTGTCGCTTCAGGTCTGGGGCCGGGACGCGAGCATGGCCAAGCGGACCATCGAGCAGCACGTGAGTCGGCTGCGGGCCAAGCTCGACGCGGCATGCGTCGGGGCGAGCGAGCGACTGCGCCTCTACGCCGTCCACAACGTGGGCTATCGGCTGGTGACGGAGCCGGGCTAGTGTCCTGTCCCGTTACGGGTACAGAGACGCGGGAGTTTTTCGAGGATCGAGCTGGCAGTCGCGGTCCA
>CALMOR010000011.1:0-912 GCA_937872165.1 uncultured Burkholderiales bacterium
CCGCGGGCGCGGGCCCCGGCATGACGGACCTGCTCCGCGTCGAAGGTCTCGCGAAGCACTTCCCGGTGCGACGCGGCCTCTTCGGTCGCTCGACCGGCTCGGTCCGCGCGGTCGACGGAATCGACCTCGCCGTCGTCGCGGGAGAGACGCTCGGCATCGTCGGCGAGTCGGGCTGCGGCAAGTCGACCCTGGGCCGTCTCGCGCTGCGTCTCGTCGAACCGTCGGCCGGTCGCGTGCTGTTCGAGGGGCGCGACCTCGCGTCGATGGACGCGACCGCGCTGCGCGCGCAGCGCCGCGCGATGCAGATCGTCTTCCAGGATCCCTATGCATCGCTGAATCCGCGCATGACGGTGAGCCAGACCTTGAGCGAGCCGCTGCTCCTGCACGGCCTGCACGAAGGCCGTCGCGGCGAACGCGTGGCCGATCTGCTCGCGCTCGTCGGCCTCGGGCCGCAGCACGCGCAGCGTTACCCGCACGAGTTCTCCGGCGGCCAGCGACAACGCATCGGCATCGCCCGAGCGCTCGCGGTCGAGCCGAAGCTGATCGTCTGCGACGAGGCCGTGTCGGCGCTCGACGTGTCGGTGCAGGCGCAGGTGATCAACCTGCTGCAGGACCTGCAGCGACGCTTCGGCATCGCGTATCTCTTCATCGCGCACGACCTCGCGGTGGTCCGGCACATCGCGACCCGCGTCGCGGTGATGTACCTCGGCCGCATCGTCGAACTCGCCGACAGGGACGCGCTCTTCGAGGAGCCGCGGCATCCTTATACGCAGGCGCTGCTGTCCGCCATCCCGGCACCCGATCCCGATCGCAACCGCGCTGCGCGGCGCGAGCGGGTGCTGCTCTCCGACGACGTCCCGAGTCCGCTGGAGCCGCCATCCGGTTGTCGTTTCCACACGCGCTGTCCGCACG
>CALMOR010000011.1:922-7032 GCA_937872165.1 uncultured Burkholderiales bacterium
GCCGAAAGAGCTCAAGCACCTCGCCTGGCTTTCGCTCGACGACGGCGACGGCCATGCGGTGGCGTGTCACTTCTGGCGCGAGATCGCGACCGCGCGGACATCGCCGTCGACATCGAGGTCGCACGCGATCGCGGGAACCGCCGAGCGCTCGCCCGGCCGACGACGGCTCGACGCGCTGCAGGCGGCCTTCGTGAAGACCGTCCCTCCTTCCCCGTCCCTTCCGGAGTCTTCGCCATGACCTTCGTCCGGTCGCTGTCCGCGCTGTCGCTCGTCCTCGTCGCCACGCTCGGCCACGCGCAGACCCTGCGCGTCGGTCTCGGCGAGGACCCCGACGTGCTCGACCCCACGCTCGCCCGCAGCTTCGTCGGCCGCATCGTCTTCGCGGCGCTCTGCGACAAGCTCGTCGACATCGACGAGAAGCTCGCGATCGTGCCGCAGCTCGCGACGTCGTGGGACTGGTCGGTCGACGGCAGGACGCTGACGATGAAGCTGCGCTCCGACGTCGTCTTCCACGACGGCGAGCGCTTCGACGGCGCCGCGGTCAAGTACAACATCGAACGCCACAGGAACATGGCCGGCTCCAACCGCCGCGGCGAACTCGCGCCGGTCGCGAGCGTCGACGTCGTCGATCCGACGACCGTGCGCTTCAACCTGTCGACGCCGTTCTCGCCGCTGCTCGCGCAGCTCGCGGACCGCGCCGGCATGATGGTGTCTCCGAAGGCCGCGCAGGCCGAAGGCGAACGCTTCGGCACGAAGCCGGTGTGCTCCGGACCGTTCCGCTTCGTCGAGCGCGTGGCGCAGGACCGCATCGTCTTCGAGCGCTTCGCGCAGTACTGGAACAAGGATGCGATCCACTTCGACGAGGTGGTCTACACGCCCATTCCCGACGCGACCGTGCGCCTCGCCAACCTGCGATCGGGCCAGCTCGACTTCATCGAACGCGTGGCCGCGAGCGACATCGGACGGATCGAGGCCGAGAAGAAGTTCAAGGTCGCGCACATCACCGAGATCGGCTACCAGGGTCTGACCATCAATCTCGGCAAGAGCGACCTCGCGCAGAAGAACCCGCTGGGTCGCGACGCGCGGGTGCGCGAAGCGCTCGAGCTGTCGCTCGACCGACAGGGACTCGTGCAGGTGGTGATGGACAACGAGGCGACCGTCGGCAATCAATGGGTGTCGCCGACCAACGCCTACTACGCGAAGAACGTTCCGGTGCCGAAGCGCGACATCGCGCGGGCGAAGGCGTTGTTGAAGGAAGCGGGCGTGCCGAACCCGGCCTTCACGCTGGTCGCGCCGACGACCTCGGAGGCGCAGCGGCTCGCGCTGGTGATCCAGGCGATGACGCGCGAGGCCGGCTTCGACGTGAGGATCCAGTCGACCGAGTTCGCGACGTCGCTGAACCTCGCGGATCAGGGCCGGTACGAGGCCTACCTGCTCGCCTGGAGCGGCCGTGCCGACCCCGACGGCAACGTCTTCAGTTTCTACGGCTGCAAGCAGCCGCTCAACTATCCCGGCTACTGCAGCCCCGAGACCGATGCGTTGCTGAGCCAGGCCCGCTCGCTCCGCGAACCGGCGGAGCGGAAGAAGGTCTACGAGCAGGTCGCCGCTCGCGTGCTGAAGGAGCGCGGGATCATCTACCTCTATCACCGCAACTGGCTGTGGGCGTACACGCCGAAGCTGACCGGCGTGCGGAGCCTGCCCGACGGGTTGTTGCGCGTGAGCGGCCTGAAGTTCGCGCCGTGAGAGCGCACGAGCCGGCGGCCCGGCCCTCCATCGCCGCATGCGATCGGCGCGCGTGCCGATGAGCGGCGAGGCTTCGCCCGCGGCCGCCCTGCCCGCGCCGCGATGACCCGGGCGAAGCGATGCTCGACTACTTGCTGAAGCGTCTCGCGACCATCGTCCCCACGCTGGTCTTCGTGTCGATGCTGATCTTCGGCCTGCAGCAACTGCTGCCCGGCGACCCGGCGCACGTGCTCGCCGGCGAGGAGCAGGACCCGCAGGTCATCGCCTACCTGCGCACCAAGCTCCATCTCGACGAGCCGCTGCCGGTGCGCTACGGCTACTGGATCGCCGGCGTCCTGCGCGGCGACCTCGGCGAGTCGATCCGCTCGCAGCAGCCGGTGCTGCGGCTCGTCGCCGAGAAGCTGCCGGTGACGCTCGAACTGGCGGTGCTCGCGATGACCGTCGCGCTCGCGCTCGGCATCCCCGCGGGCGGCGTGTCCGCGGCCGATGGTGGGATTACGCGGCCAACGTCTTCGCGCTGTGGGGACTGTCGACGCCGAACTTCTGGCTCGGCATCCTGATGATCCTGCTGTTCTCGGTGCGACTCGGCTGGCTGCCGGCGTCGGGATACGTCGGTCCCTTCGACGACCTGCGCGGCAACCTCGCCGCGATGATCATGCCGGCCTTCGTGCTCGGCAACGCGATCGCGGCCGTGCTGATGCGCCACACGCGGAGCGCGATGCTGCAGGTCCTGTCGGCCGACTACGTGCGGACCGCACGCGCGAAGGGCCTGAGCATGCCGGTCGTCGTCCTGCGCCACGCGCTGCGCAACGCGCTGACCCCGGTCATCACGCTCGGCGCGCTCGAGTTCGGCACGCTGCTGTCGGGCGCGGTGCTGACCGAGCAGGTCTTCACGATCCCCGGCTTCGGCAAGCTCATCGTCGACTCGGTGTTCAATCGCGACTACTCGGTCGTGCAGGGCGTCGTGCTCGTGACGGCGACGACCTATCTCGTGCTGAACCTGCTCGCCGACCTCGCGTCGTTCGTCGTCAACCCGCGACTGCGCGCCTAGATGGCGACGGCCGGCACCGCGGTCCCATCGTCGCGCTTGTCGTCCGCGGCCGGTCCGTGGCGTTCGGCATGGCGACGGCTGAAGCGCCGCCGCGGCGCGATCGCCGGCCTCGTCGTGGTGCTGGTGTTCGTGCTGCTCGCGGTCTTCGCGCCGTGGATCGCACCGTACGACCCGATCGAGACGAGCTGGGACGCGATCCGCAAGGCGCCCGATGCCGCACACTGGTTCGGCACCGACGACATCGGCCGCGACGTCCTGTCTCGCGTGCTGTGGGGCACGCGCGCGTCGCTGCTCGCGGGCGTCGTGTCGGTCTCGATCTCGCTCTCGTTCGGCATCCCGATCGGCCTCGCGGCCGGCTTCCTCGGCGGCGCGGTCGACGGACTGATCTCGCGCATCGTCGACGCCTTCCTCGCGTGCCCTTTCCTGATCCTCGCGATCGCGCTCGCGGCCTTCCTCGGACCGAGCCTCGCGAACGCGATGATCGCGATCGGCGTCTCGGCGACGCCGGTCTTCCTGCGCCTCACTCGCGCGCAGGTGATCGACGTCAAGGTGGAGGACTACGTCGAGGCCGCGCGCGCGATCGGCAATCCGCCGTGGCGGATCGCGTTCCGCCACGTGCTGCCCAATGTCGCCGCGCCGCTGATCGTGCAGTCGACGCTCGCGATCGCGGCGGCCGTCATCGCCGAGGCGAGCCTGTCCTTCCTCGGCCTCGGGCAGCAGCCGCCGGCGCCGAGCTGGGGCAGCATGCTCAACGGCGCGAAGGACTTCATCGACAGCGCGCCGTGGATGGCGATCTGGCCCGGCCTTTCGATCTTCCTGCTGGTGCTGGCCTTCAACCTTTTCGGCGACGGTCTGCGCGACGCGCTCGACCCGCGACGCCGATGATGCGATCGATGCGCCCCATGTTCCACATGCGCTTCGGCTCGCCCGAGCGGGTCGTTCCGTTCAGCCACGCGCTCGCGCGCGACCGCGGGGTCTTCGTGACCCGACAGACGCCGTTCGTCGACGCGCCCTGCCCGGACGGCATCGAACGCAGGCCGATCGGGTGACGAGGAAACGCGCGAGCGCAATGAAGGGCGTCGGCCTCGGCCTTCGCGACGCGCCGTCGGTGTGCATCCTCGACGCGCCCGCGACCCGCCCCGGCGCGCCCGTCTTCGTCGCCTCGAGGGCGCCGTGGTACTCGATCACCGACGGGCGGCCGCGGCACGACGGACATGCGACGTCGGCCGGTCCGGTCGGGCCCTGAGCGGAGATCGCCATCGATCCCGACGCCACCCGCACGCTGACCGAAGGTTTCGCATGGCCGACGCCGGCCTATCTCTTCGGCATGATGGTCTTCGGCCTGATCGGCTACGTCGCGTTCCGTCACGGCCGCAAGCGCGACCGCCCGGTGACGCTGTGGATCGGCATCGCTTTGATGCTGTATCCGTACGTCGTGTCGAGTACCTGGCTGCTCTACGTCGTCGGTGTCGCCCTGTGCATCGGTATCTGGTACGACCATCACGGTTGATCGCGCCCGCGGTTGATCGCGCCCGCGGTCGATCGCGCCTTTTCGCGACCCGCCTTTTTGCGGCAGACTGCGCGCTTCCCCACCGACCGCGAGCGACGACCATGAAAGCCCAGGACGCCAAGAAGACCGAGAAGAAGAAGCCGACGAAGACCGTGAAGGAAAAGAAGGAAGCGAAGAAGGTCAAGAAGGCCGAGAAGAGCCGCGGCTGATCGCTCGAGCCGCGCTTCCGGGCGCCGACCTCGCTCGCCCGACGATCGCCCGGCAGCCCGTTCCGGCTCGTTCCGGCTCGTGATCCGCAGCGCCTGCCGCGCGTGAAGCCTTTCCTCCGCGCGTCGCAGCGGTTCTTCCTCTTCGCGTTCGTTCCTTCCGGCTTCAGCGGGAGACCGTTCCCCGCGGCCGGGTCCTGGTGCTCCACAGGATCAACGCGAGCAACGCCACCTGCAACGGCAGGCGGGCCACCAGGGCCCAGTAGGGGACGGGCCACTGGTCCGCGGTCTGCAGCATCCACACGTGCACCGGCGACACCGCGACCGTCACGGCGAAGAGCAGCCAGCCGGCGGCCGCGCGCGTCGGCCTCCACGGCAGTCCGGCCGCTCCGATCAATTCGAACACACCGCTGACGATCACCGCCGCATGCGGCCACGGGATGTAAGGCGGCACGATCCGCATTTCTTCGGCGGTGAACGCGAAGTGAGCGATGCCGCCGACGAAGAACCACAGGAAGACGACGACGAGGCCGGCGATGCGCCACCGCGACGTGCGGGTCGCCGTCATGAGGCCGGAGCGCTGGCCGCATCGAGGGCCTCGATCGCGTCGCGATCGAGGTGGAGCGTCGCGGCCGCGAACAGGTCCTTCAACTGGGCGATCGAGGTCGCACTCGCGATCGGCGCCGTGATGGTGGGGCGCGCGACCAGCCAGGCGACGGCGACGGTGGCCGGTGAAGCGCCATGATGACGCCCCACCTCGTCGAGCGCCTTCAGGACGCCGAAGCCGGTCGGCGTCAGATACTTGCCGACCGTCGCGCCCCGCGCGGCACTCTTGCCGAGGTCCGCTTCGCTGCGGTACTTGCCGGACAGGAAGCCGCTCGCGAGACCGAAGTAGTTGACGACGCCGAGGCCGCGCTTCGCGCAGAGCGGTTCGAGCGCGTCCTCGAAGCGCGCGCGCTCCATCAGGTTGTAGTGCGGCTGCAGGCTCTCGTAGCGCGGCAGCCCGTCGCGCTCCGCGACGTCGAGCGCGGCCGCGAGCCGGTCGGCCGTGTGGTTGGACGCGCCGATGGCGCGCACCTTGCCGGCTTCGATCAGCTTCGCGTATGCCTCGAGCGTCTCCTCGAACGAAGTGTCCGGGTCGTCGACGTGCGACTGATAGAGGTCGACGTGATCGGTCTGCAGCCGTTTCAGCGACGCGTCGATCGACTTCGCGATGTGATGTCGCGACAAGCCCGCGGCTCCGTCGCCCATGTCCATCCCGACCTTGGTCGCGATGATCACCGCATTGCGCTTGCCGCTCTTCTTCAGCCACTTGCCGATGACGGTCTCGGACTCGCCGCCCGCATGGCCCGGGACCCAGCGCGAGTACATGTCGGCCGTGTCGACGAGGTTGAAGCCGGCGTCGACGAACGCGTCGAGGAGCGAGAACGACGTCGCCTCGTCCGCCGACCAGCCGAACACGTTGCCGCCGAACGCGAGCGGTGCGACGTCGAGGCCGGAGCGGCCGAGGGGACGGAGGTTCAAGGAGTTCCTTGCGAAGTGGGACACGAGGTCACGAGGTCACGAGGTCACGAGGTCACGAGGTCACGAGGTCACGAGG
>CALMOR010000012.1:0-11818 GCA_937872165.1 uncultured Burkholderiales bacterium
GGCCCCGGAGACCACCGGGGTACCGCCGGGCGCCCGGCGGTGACCGCGCAGGGCGCCAACGGGACTGGCCGTCGGGGGGCCGGCCACCCCGCCGAACGGCGCGACGGTCATGTCGAGCTCAGGGTCGGATGTACGCGTAGCCCTGCTGCTGCTTTCGCATGACCTCGACGACGCCAGAAGGGACGTAGCCGATGTCGGGCAGCATGTCGCCCTCCACGAGCTTCATCGCGGCCATCGTGTTCTTGCAGGCGACGACCTTGACGTGGGCACCGACGGCCTCGCCGATACGCGCGGCGATCGGCGAGTCCGCCTTCAGCAGCACGATGCCCGGGCCGTAGGCCACGATCTCGATGTCCGCATCCGGTCCCGCGGCGGCCTGCAGGTTGCGGACGTTGTTGAGGACGAGGTTCCATCGGGCGACGTCGCCGTCGGTGGCCTGGAAGACCACCCGGTCGGCGGCGAACGCGAGGCCCGAGGCGGCGATCCCGGCTGCGAAGAGCAGGGACCGCAGTGCGGTCCGGACTGTTGACCGTACGACCATGTGAGCCTCCGGATCGATGCGACGAACGACGGCGGATTGTCGCATCTCCGTTTCCGCGGCCGGTCGCGCACGGACGGCGGCGATCAGAAGCGGGTCGTCAACGTGGTCAGCCAGTCGGGCGAGTGGTCGAGCAGCCACGCTTCGACGAGCTTGTCGCCGCTCGTCAGGATCAGGGCCGCGAGCACGAGCATGCCGATGCCCATCGCGGTCCTGCCGATGCGGCCGGCATGCAGCAGCGTGCCGCGGCTGCGGACCAGCGCACTGCGCGAGACGAGGCCGATGGCGACGACGGGCAACGCCGCACCGAAACCGAAGATGCTCATCAGCAGCGCGATCTGCGGCAGGTGCGAGCCCTGGCTCGCGAGCATGATCGCCGTTCCGAGGGTGGGACCGACGCAGGGGCTCCACACGATGCCGAGCAGCAGGCCGATCGCGAACTGTCCGCTCAGTCCGTCGAGACGCCAGCGCGACAGGAGACCGTTGCCCACGTTGCCGACGCCGGCGGTCGCGGCCGAGAAGACCCGGCCGGCGCGCGACGAGATCAACGCGAGCCCGAGCAGCGCGAGCAGCACGGCACCGATGAGCCGCAGGTTCTCGGGATCGAAACCGAGATGCGTGCCGACCGACGCGATCAGGGTGCCGATGACGGCGAACGAAACGGCGAGGCCGCCGGCGAGGACCAGCGGTCCGCGCGGATCGACGCTGGCCGCGGTGCCCAGCAGCACCGGCACGACCGGCAGCACGCAGGGCGACAGGATCGACAGGCCGCCGGCGACGAAGCCGGTCGCATACGACCCGAGTCCGAAGTCCATGCGGTGCTCAGGCTCGCGCGGCCGGACGCGAAGCCCTCGCGCCCGCCCTCACGAGGCGTGCGTCTTGAGGATCAGGCTCTCGATGCCGTCGTGGGTCGTGTCGCCCACCGAGCGCGAGACCTCGTCCTTGCCCTTGAAGCCGATCATCGTGCTTTGCATCGTGACGTTGTATTTCCTCAGCAGCCACTTGTCGCGGTCGAAGTCGACCACGAACATCGTCACGTCCTTGTTGACCGGTTCCTTCAACAGCTCGGACTGGACCGGCGCCTGCGCCTTGCACACCGGGCACCAGCTGGCATGGACCACGATGACCACGGGCTTGCCTTCGGCCGCGAGCTTGTCGACCGATGCCTGGTCGTAGGGTTTGATCTCGCCGGCGAACGCGAACGCGGAAACCGCGGACAGCACCACGGCGGTGACGAAGTGGGACAGTTTCATGGACGGCTCCTGGAAGGGGCGGACGGATCGCGGGCGGGGGTCCGAGCCTGTCGGCGGCGGCGTTCTCCCATTACATCGTCCGCACCGGCTATGCGGCGGGAGCGAGGATGCGCCGCACCCGGGCGACGCCTTCGTCGAGCCGCTCGGTGCTGCACGCGTAGCACCAGCGCACATAGCCTTCGCCTTCGTCGCCGAACGCGCTGCCGGGCGCGAGACCGACGCGGGCCTCGCGCACCATCCGCTTGCAGAACGCGAGGCTGTCGTCGGCCCCGTCGACCTTGAAGAAGACGTACATCGCGCCTTCGGGCGCATGCGCCTGGACGCCGGGCAGCGTGGCCAGCGCGGCGACCAGATGGTCGCGCGCGTCGCGCAGCGACGCCACCAGTCCGCGGACGAAGGTCTCGCCATCGCGGACCGCGACGACGCCGGCCTCCTGCACGAACGACGGGGCGCACGAGGTGTTGTATTCGATCAGCTTGCCGAGGTCGGCCGTGAGCGCGGCGGGAAGCACCATCCAGCCGAGGCGCCAGCCGGTCATGAGCCAGTTCTTCGAGAACGAGTTGACGCAGACGACGCGCTCGTCGCGCGTCGCGATGTCGAGGAACGAGGGAGCGGCCGCACCGATCGGGGCGCCTTCGCCGAAGTAGAGGCGCTCGTAGACCTCGTCGGCGAAGACCCAGATGCCGAGCCGGCGGCAGTGATCGAGCACGGCCTGCTGCGCGGCGCGCGGCATCACCCAGCCGGTCGGATTGTTCGGCGAGTTGACGATCAGCAGCCGCGTTCCCGGAGTCAGCGCCGCGAGCAACCGGTCGAGGTCGAGCGTCCAGCCCTCGCGCCCGAAGTCGAGCGACACCGTCTCGACCTCCGCGCCGAGGATCTTCGGAATCTCGACGACGTTGGGCCAGAGCGGCGTGACCGCCACCGCCCGGTCGCCGGGACCGAGCACGAGCTGGGCGGCCAGCATCAACGCGCTGACCCCGGCGCTGGTGACGACGACCTGATCGCTCGACGTCGGGCCGTGCAGCGCGGTGGTGTATTCGGCGAGCGCCGCACGCAGCGTCGGGATGCCGAGGTTGTGCGTGTAGAAGGTCGCGCCGCTCTCGAGCGCGCGCGCGGCCGCATCGCGGACGAACGCGGGCGTGACCTGATCGGACTCGCCGAACCAGAACGGCAGCACGTCGGCCAGTCCGAGCCCCGCGTTGGAGACCTCGCGGATACGGGAGCCGCGCAGCTCGCGGACGGCGGCGCGGGCGACGGGTCCTTCGCCCGACGGGAAGGACGACGACGGAGACGAAACGAAGCGGGCGGCGGAAGTCATGGGCGGTCGAAGGCGTGAGGGACGTGACGCCTCCGCACTGTGCCACCAATCGCGGGAGCCCCCCGACCGGTGAGCGGGCTCCGGCGGCGCGCCGTCACCCGCAGTGGTTCTTCGACCGGGCGAGGTCGGCGGCCGTCGGGATGCGGGCATAGGCCGCGCGGCGGTGGAAGCGCCGCAGACGGACCGTCGAGATCGACGCGACCACCAGCAGTCCGCCGGACAGCTTCAGCAGCAGGGAGCCGGGCCGGATCAGGACAGCGACGACGCCGCCGAGGCCGTACAGATACGGGAATGCTTCATACCAGATCGTTTCGAAGTCCATGCGTTGCGGCTGCCCGATGCGAAGTGTGACGAGACCGTTCGATGCATCGTTCCACCGGGAGTCGATACATGAATATTCATGTAAAGGACATCGAGCAAGTTCTGCACCCGGCGGCCGCGGGGCGCGCACAGGTCCTTGTCGGATCGACGCTTTCCCGCGATCGAGCGGGTCGGCCGACGCGCGCCCGGCTGTGCCGCTGTCAAGCGCGCCGACAGACTCCTTGGCGCGGATGCCCGCCGCCCGCGTCGGGTGCGCGCCACGAAGCGAAGGGAGGACGGGACCGGGCCCTCGAATTGACCGACAATCCGGCTCTGCACGAGAGCGAGCATGCCGCGTCGCCAGCACTCGAACCCCATGGATCCTGCCTATGTCCGCTACGGCCGTGAGCGCCTGTCGGAACCGAGGGGTCCCGCCATTGGCGGACCTCGATCCTTACGCCCTGTCGGCACGCGCGCGCGAGCGGTATCGCGCCTGCGACGTGCCGGGACTCGTCGTCCACGACCGCGATGGCTTCTTCCGGCGGCTCGGCGAAAACGATCCGGCACGGCTCCGCGACGACCCGCGGCACCCCGGCGTGCGCATCGTCGAGGGCCGGACCATCCCGGTCCGGCTGTCCGTCGTGGACCCTGCAGTCCGGCGGACGCGACCGGCTGCTCGACGCGCGCCTCGCGCGGTGGGACGAGGTGGCGACGACGCGGCCGCGATGAAGCGGCCGACGCAGGGAAGACGCGCGAGCGACCCGAGGGACGACGACGGCGTGCCCGCGATGCCGGGCCCGGACGAACCGTGAGGCGGCCACCGGCCCACGGACCCCGCGGGCGGCGAAGCACGTCGCGTGTTCTGGCGACGTCGATGAAGACGATGCTCTGCGTCGTCGTTGCGCTGTCCGCATGGAGCGGCGTCGCGCGCGCCGACGACGCCGCCGCGAAGAAGTTCGAGCGGGTCGCGCACGACTACTTCGAGCGTTACCTCGCGACCCATCCGGAAGACGCGACGCAGCTCGGCGACCATCGTTTCGATCGACGCGCCACCGACCTTTCGGCCCGCGGCGTCGCCGCCGACCGCAGGCTCTATCGCAGGACGCTGGCCCTGCTCGACGCGATCCCCGAGTCGTCGCTGCCGCCCGACCATGCGGTCGACCGCGCCATCCTCGAGGTGGACCTGCGTTCGCGACTGTTCGACCTCGAGACGCTCGAGACCTGGCGCTGGCAGGTCACGAACTACAGCCCGACGCAGGGCGTCTACCTGCTGCTCGCCCGCGACTTCGCGCCGCTGAAGCGGCGCCTCGCGGCGGTCAACCGGCGCCTGCTGGCGATCCCGGCCATCGTCGCGGCCGCGAAGCAGAACCTGCGCGATCCGCCGCGCGTCTATACCGAGACCGCGATCGCGCAGAACCGCGGCGCCATCGCGTTCGTTCGCGACGATCTCGACGGCTATCTCGAGGCCGAGCCGTCGATGGCGCCGGTGCTCGCACCGGCCCGCGGACGAGCGATCGCGGCGCTGACCGATTACGGCGAGTGGCTGCGCACCGACCTGCTGCCGCGGTCGAACGGCGACTTCCGCCTCGGTCGCGAGCACTTCGATCGGCGCCTGAAGTACGTGCTCGATTCGGACCTCGGCGCGAGCGAGATCCTGGCGCGCGCGGAGGCCGAGCTGGTCTCGGTGCAGCACGCGCTCGAGGACGCGGCGTTGCCGCTGCACCGGCAGTATTTCCCGGACCGGCCCACCGACGGACTCGATCGCCGCAAGCTGGTCCGCGACGTGCTCGACCGCATCGCCGAGACGCATCCCGACAACGACACGGTCGTCGCGGAAGCCCGCATCGACCTCGATGCCGCGACGCGCTTCGTACGCGAGCATCGCATCGTGACCGTGCCCGACACGCCGGTGCGCGTGATCGTGATGCCCGAGTTCCAGCGCGGCGCGGCGGTCGCATTCTGCGACTGGGTCGGTCCGCTCGAGAAGAACGGCGCGACCTTCTATGCGATCTCGCCGACGCCCGCCGACTGGTCGCCCGCGCGCGTCGCGTCGCAGTTCCGCGAGGACAACAGCGCGATGCTGAAGGAGATCACGGTCCACGAAGCGATGCCGGGCCACTACCTGCAGGGCGCCGCCGCCAACGCGGCGCGCTTCCCGACGCTGGTCAGGGCGCTCGACAACAGCGGCACCTTCGTCGAGGGATGGGCCGTGCACGCGGAAGAGCTGATGGCCGACGCGGGCTTCGGTGGGCCCGAGGTCCGCATCCAGCAGCTCAAGATCCGTCTGCGCGTCGCGATCAACGCGATCCTCGACCAGAAGATCCATGCCGCCGGCATGAGCGAGGCCGACGCGATGAGCCTGATGATGGACGTCGGCTACCAGGAGGAAGGGGAAGCCGCTGGCAAGTGGCGGCGTGCGCAGATGTCGGCCGGGCAGCTGTCGACCTACTTCGTCGGCGTGCAGGAGGTGACGGCGCTCGCGCACGACCTGCAGGCGAAGACCGGCGGGGACCTGCTGTCGGTGAACGACGCGATGCTCTCGCACGGATCGATCGCGACGAAGTACATCCGTCGTCTCGCCGGCCTGCCGTGATCGCAAGGCCTCCGGGTCGCGGGAGCGATAGTTGCTGAGCTTGCGCATCGCACCGGCCTTCGGAGCGCAACGGAGCAACGGTATGGATAGGGGATTGCTGTCGTCCGATCTCGCGGCGGTGATGCCGCCGCTGCGGGCGGCGTCTCGCGTTCCGTCGTCATGAGGGACGGCGAATACGTTTCGATGCTGAACGTCGACGGTCTCTCGGCGATCGGCTCGATGAGCCTCAACGGCAACGACGGCCGCGGATCCGACGGTCGCTTCCAGTACGAGGTGCATCTGAGCGGCGACGGTCACGCGATGGACGGCATCCTCAACGTGCTGCTCGACGCGAGCGTCGCCCAGGCGCGCGACATCCCCGCGCACTTCTCGCTGCGGATGATCGGCAGCGGCGGCGACCAGGACTTCAACCTGATCGGCACCGGACCGAACGGCATCCTGATCGAGATCGAGGCGGGGTGGCGGGCGCCGTGACGGGATGAGCCGCACCGCGGTCGCCCATCCGCACGGAAGTCGCGACGAAGCGCTCGCGGCTTGTGCGTTTTGTCCGGCAGATCGGAAAAACGGAAGCAAAGCTCCGCTCGTTCCGAATTGCCCGGCGCCGGCTCCCGGCCCTATCGTCGATGTCGGAACAACGCGAAGACGAGGCGGGTCGTGGAGCACAAGGTCATTCCCCTCAGGCCGTACTCGGCCTACGAACGCGAGCCCAATCCCCGCGAGGACGCGGAGCTCACGCATGTCGGTCGCGGTTCCGCGGCCGGCGAGTACCTGCGGCGCTTCTGGCAGCCGGTCGCGTTGTCGGCCGAACTCGGCGACCTGCCGAAGAAGGTCCGCATGTTCGGCGAGGACCTCGTGCTGTTCCGCACGAAGGGCGGGGCGGTCGGCCTGCTGGAGCCGCACTGCGCTCACCGCGGCACGTCGCTGGAGTTCGGCATCTGCGAGGACCACGGGCTGCGCTGCTGCTATCACGGCTGGTTGTTCGCGGTGGACGGACAGGTGCTCGAGACGCCGGGCGACCCGCCCGATTCGACGCTGCGTCACGGCGTCTGCCAGGGCGCTTATCCGGTCCACGAATACCACGGGCTGATCTTCGGATACTTCGGGCCGCCCGACCGGCGTCCGGCCTTCCCGATCTACGACAGCTTCGAGCGCGACGGCGATCGCCTCGTGCCTTACTGCATCACCTATCCGTGCAACTGGCTGCAGGTCCACGAGAACGTGATGGACCCGGCGCACGGCGTGTTCCTGCACACCCGCATCAGCTTCGCGCAGTTCGCGGACGTCTGGGGCCAGTTGCCCGAGATGGACTTCGTGCCGACGCCGACCGGGATGATCTACGTGACGTCGCGTCGCTGGAACGACAACGTGTGGGTCCGCTCCAACGACATCGTGCTGCCGAACCTCGCGCAGGTCGGACACATCTGGGAGGACGGCGCGACGCCGAAGGCGTTCTCGCGCGTCGCGATCACGCGCTGGACCGCACCGATCGACGACACCACCTGCCGCATCATCGGCTGGCGCCACTTCCACCCCGAGGCCGACCCGCGCGGCCTCGCCGACGAGTCGCTGTGCGGCGTCGAATCGGTGGATTTCGTCGGGCAGGACGGCGCCCGCAGCTACGAGGAGCGGCAACGCATTCCCGGCGACTACGACGCGCAGACCTCGCAGCGGCCGATCGCGATCCACGCGCTCGAGAACCTGACCCGCTCCGACCGCGGCGTCGCGATGCTGCGGCAGCTCCTCCGGCGCGAGATCCGCCGCGTCGGCGAGGGACAGGACCCGAAGCCGTCGCCGCTCGTCGTCGACGGCAGGGTCCCGACCTACACCCACGACACGGTGGTCGTGATCCCGGCGACCGACGACGTCGAGGCCGACCGCGAGGCGGTCCGCGCGATCGGCAAGGCGATCACCGACATCGTCGTCAAGGGCGAGCATCACGCGGCGCCCGACCGCGAGGAACGCGTGCGGGCGCTGATCCGCACGTATGCCGAAGACCACCAGACGAGCGTCGCATGAGCGACCGACCGATGGCGTCCCCGATCCATCCGGGTCCGGTCGCCTGGACCGGTGAGAACCCGGGCATCTATCTGAAGGACACGCAGGACGGACCGTGGACCGGACTCGCGACCTTCTTTCGCATCGTGTATTCGCCGCACGGCATGGGCAGCGGCGTCGTCGTGCTCGGCGAGCCCGGCGTCGCGAAGGGGCTGCCCGAAGTCCGCAACTTCTGCATCAGCGACAACGAGGCGCTGGCGCGCTATCTCGTCGACGGCTTCTTCTCGAAGTTCGCGTCGTTCCGCGTCTCGCCCGGCATCGGGGCGCTCAGCTACCTGCCCGCGACCGAGGTCGCACGGGCCGGCGACACGCGCACGCGCTACCAGGAGATCGTCCGCTCGACCGAACTCGAGGTCGTGATGACGTGGGACGGACTCGGCGAGCCGTACGCGGTCGACATGCCGCCGCACATGGGCGCGACGAAGGTCCACGAGATGTACAGCGTCTTCATCGACGCGCGCGAGGCCGGCATCACGATCAACGGCGCGCCGCTCGCGGGGCGCGTCGTCGAGCGCGACTTCGCGCTGACGCGAAAGAGCACGGCCTTCCTCGCGTTCTCCGAGTCGTGGATGCAGGTGTCCGACGGTCCGTCCGCGGACGCGACGCCGGCGTGAGCGCGACATGACCGAGTTCTTCCAGTATCTCGCGTCGGGTCTCGTGACCGGCTGCATCTACGGGCTGATCGCGGTCGGGTACACCGCGGTCTACAACGTGACCGGCGTCGTCAACTTCGCCCAGGGCGACGCGTCGATGCTGGGGGCGCTGTCGACCGTCGGCCTGATCGCGCTCGGCGTCCCGCTGCCGGCCGCGATCCTCGTCGCGGTGCTGTTCGTCGGCCTCGTCTTCGTGCTCGTCGAGCGGACCGCGGTGCGGCCCGCCGGAGCGAGCGTCATCCGCGGCATCATCGTCACCATCGGCGTCGGCGTCGCGCTGCAGGGCGCGGCCGTGATCGTGTGGGGTACCGACGCGCAGCCGCTGCCCGCGTTCTCGGGCGAGGTCCCGATCGCGCTCGGCGGCGTGACCGTGCCGCGCCAGGCGTTCTGGATCGTCGGCACCACCGGCGCATCGATGGTCGCGCTCTATCTCTTCTACACGCGGACCTATCTGGGCAAGGCCTACCGCGCCTGCGCGATGGACCCGTTCGCGGCGGGCCTGATGGGCATCCCGTCGGGCACCATGCGCGGCGTCGGCTTCCTGTTGTCCGGCACCGTCGGCGCCATCGCCGGCATCATCGTCGCGCCGGTCGCGCTGATGCAGTACGACAGCGGCATCTTCCTCGGCATCAAGGGCTTCGTCGCCTGCATCATCGGCGGCTTCGGCAATCCCATCGGCGCCGCGCTCGGCGGTCTCGTGCTCGGGCTCCTCGAAGCGTTCGCGACCGGCTACGTCAGCTCGGGCCTGAAGAACGCGATCGCGTTCGTCGTGCTGCTCGTCTTCCTGTTCGCGCGGCCGGGCGGCCTGCTCGGCGAGTTCGACACGGTGAAGCGATGAGGACGTCGATCGTCCCCCGGCTCGCCGCGCTGGTGGCCGCCCTCGCGCTCGCCCGCTGGCTCGGCGGCGGCTACGTCGTCAACCTGCTCGTCGTCACCGCGCTGTTCGCGTTGCCCGCGCTCGGCTTGTCGCTGCTGATGGGCTACACCGGCCAGCTGTCGCTCGGCCATGCCGCCTTCGTCGGCCTCGGCGCCTACGCCTCCGCGATCGCGGCAACGCGCTTCGGGCTCGATCCGTGGCTGACCGTCGTCGCCGCTACCGTGCTGTCGGCCGCGATCGCGTGGGCGATCGGCTGGCTCGTGTTCCGGCTGAAGGGCCATCACCTCGCGATGGCCACGCTCGCGTTCGGCATCATCGTCCACATCGCGCTGGTCGAATGGCGTTCGGTGACCGGCGGGCAGGACGGCCTCTCGGGCGTCGCGGCCCTCGCGATCGGCAGCCGCGAGCTCACGACCGACGGGGCGTTCTATCCGGTGGCCTGGACCGCGTGTCTCGTCGCGCTGGCGCTCGCGAGCAACCTCGTGCAGTCGCCGGCCGGTCTGGCGATGCGCGTCGTCGCCGAGAGCGAGGCGGTGGCCGGCTCGATCGGCATCGCGAGCGACCGGCTGAAGCGCCGCATCATGGCGCTGAGCGGCGCGTACGCGGGCCTCGGCGGCGCGCTGTACGCGCACTGGCTCGGCTACATCAGTCCCGGTCCCTTCGACGTCGGCTTCTCGATCCGCCTGCTGCTGATGGTCGCGCTCGGCGGCTTCGCGGGCATCTGGTCGGTGCTGTTCGGCGTGTTCTTCGTCGTGATGACGAGCGAGGTGCTGAAGCCCTTCGGCCGCTACGACGTCGTGCTCTACGGGCTGCTGCTGGTCGTCGTGATGATCTGGTGTCCGCGCGGCCTGCTCGTCGGCATCGCCGACGGCTTCCGTCGCCTCGCGCCGCAGCGACGGCTCGCGTCGTGAACGGGCCCCGCGTGCTGCTGAAGGTCGACGGCGTCAGTCGCCGTTTCGGCGGGCTGCGCGCGCTCGACGACGTGAGCTTCGACGTCCTCGAAGGCGAGATCCTCGCGTTGATCGGACCGAACGGCGCGGGCAAGTCGACGCTGCTCGACGTCGTGTCGGGCTTCCGTGCGGCGGACCGCGGCACGGTGTCCTTCGACGGTGAACGCATCGACGGACTCGCCGCGCACGAAGTCAATGCGCGCGGGCTCGTCAGGACCTTCCAGGCGGCCGAGATCCTGCAGGGACTCGGCGTCTGCGAGAACGTGATGGCCGCGGGCGTCGCCAGGAGCGGCAGCGGCATCGTCGCCGGTCTCCTCGGCCGCACGAAGCGGCTCGCGGCATCGCTGCGCGTGGAGGCGGTAGGACATCTCGCGGTCGTCGGCCTCGATACGCTCGCCGACGCTCCCGCGTCGCAGCTCGCCGCGGGCCAGCAGCGTCTGCTCGCCGCGGCCCGCGCGCTCGCGACCGGCGCGCGCCTGCTGATCCTCGACGAACCCGCGGCCGGCCTCAACACGGTCGAGAAGAACCGGCTCGTCGAGGTCGTGCGGCGCATCCGCGCGCGCGGTGTCACCGTCGTCTTCGTCGAGCACGACCTCGGCTTCGTCGGCCACCTCGCCGAACGCATGGTGGTGCTCGACCACGGCAAGGTGATCGCGAGCGGCACGCCGGCGCAGGTCCGCGCCGACCCCGCGGTGATCGAGGCCTACCTCGGCAACGCCGACCTCGGCGCGCGGGTCGCGTCGAGTCGATCGACGTCCGCTCCGTCGCCGCTGTTGAAGGTCGAAGGTCTGTCGGTCCGCTATGCGAACCTCGTCGCGCTCGAAGGCGTGGACCTCCGCGTCGACCGCGGCGAGATCGTCGCGCTGATCGGCGCCAACGGCGCCGGCAAGTCGACGCTGCTGAAGACGATCGCCGGCGCGGTGAAGCCGCACGCGGGCCGCGTGACCTTCGACGATCGCGACCTCGCGACGACGCGCTTCGAGGCGCGCCCGGCGCTCGGCATCGCGCTCGCGCCCGAAGGCCGCGCGCTGTTCCCGGCGCTCACCGTGCGCGACAACCTGATGCTCGGCCGCTATGCGCAGGTCCGTCGCGCGGGCCTGCTGCACGTGCTGCGTCCGCATCGCGCGGCCGCCCGCGAGCTCGAGGCCGCGCTCGACGAGGTGCTCGCCTTCTTCCCGCGGCTCGCGGCTCGCATCGACCAGCAGGCCGGCACGCTGTCCGGCGGCGAAGGACAGATGCTCGCGATCGGCCGCGCGCTGATGTCGAAGCCGCGCCTGCTGC
>CALMOR010000012.1:11828-18870 GCA_937872165.1 uncultured Burkholderiales bacterium
CCTGCTGCTGCTCGACGAGCCGTCGTTCGGTCTCGCCCCGCGCATCGCCCGCGAGATCCTCGAGTCGCTGCCGCGGCTGGCCGGACGCGGCATCACGGTGCTGATGGTCGAGCAGAACGCGCGCTCGGCGCTGCAGGTCGCTGACCGCGCGTACATCGTCGTCAACGGTCGTGTCGTGATCGAAGGCGCGAGCGCCGCGCTGCTCGAGGACCGCTCGGTGACGCGGGCCTATCTCGGCTGGGGCGACGAGGTCGACGGCGCGATCGAACCGCAGGTTCCCGAGGGCCTCGCTGCATGAACGTCAGGAACGTCATGAACACCACGACCGCGGACCGCGAGGCCTTCGACGCCATCGCACGCATCGACCCGGTGCTGTGCGACTGCGTGCCCGCGGCCGACGCGATGGACTTCCCGGACGACACGCTGCTGCACGCCGGCCCGCCGTTCCTGCCGGGTCGGACGGTGCCGCCCCCGGTGCTCAACTCGGCCGCGGCGACGATCGTCTTCGAAGGATGGGCGGCCGACCGTCGCGAGGCGCTGGCGATGCTGGCCGATCGTTCGATCCGTCTCGAGGCGGCGCAGGACCATCGCTGCGTCGTGCCGCTCGCGGCGGTGCTGTCGCCGTCGCAATCGGTGCAGGTGGTGCGCGACGCGTACGACCCCGTCGAGCCCACGTTCGCGGCGTTCAACGGCGGCACCGGTCCGTGCGTCCGGCTCGGGTTGCCCGGACCCGAGGTGGTCGAGCATCTGCGCTGGCTCAACGGTCCCTTCGCCGACGCGGTGCGGCTCGCGATGAAGCAGCGCATCCATCTGCTGCCGATCGCGGACCAGGCGCTCGTCGCGGGCGACGACTGCCACGGCCGCACGCCGGCCGCGACGCGCCTGCTGCTCGACGCGATGCGCGTCGACGAAGACAGCGACGCGCATCGCTTCATCGCCGCGTCGCCGAGCTTCTTCCTCAACCTGTGGATGGCCGCGGTCAAGGGCATGCTGTCCGCCGCCGAAGGCGTCGCCGGCAGCAGCGTCGTGACCGCGCTCGCGGGCAACGGCGTCGATGCCGGGATCCAGCTCGCGGGCCGGCCCGGTGTCTGGCATCGCGTCCCCGCGTCGCCGCCGGTCGGCGCGCTGCTGCCGTCGTTCGCGGGCGGCGTCGCGTTGCCCGCGATCGGCGACAGCGCGGTGGTCGATGCCTTCGGGCTCGGCGCGATGGCCTTCGCGCATTCACCGGCGCAAGAGGAGGCGCTCGGCCGCTTCATGCCGGCTCCCGCGGCGGAGCTCGCCGCGGCTCTCCTGTACGGACCGCATCCTGCGTTGCCGGAGTCCGGCGCGCGCTTCGGCCTCGCGGCGCGGACCGTCGTCGACGCGGGACGACAGCCGGTCGTCGCCCTCGGACTCCTCGACGCGACCGGCGTGCACGGCCGCATCGGCGGCGGCGTCTGGACCGTGCCCGCGGACCTCTTCACGACCGCCATGCGAGCGATGACTCTCGCCGCATGACCGCCATCCCTTTCTCCTCCCGACCTCGACAAGGAAACACCATGAAGCGTTTCGCAGCAGTGGTCCTGGCCATGCTCGCCTTCACCGGCGCCTCGGCCCAGGAGATCAGGATCGGCGGTCTGCTCGAGACCTCGGGCTTCATCGCGTCGCTCGGGCAGCCGGGCGTCGACGGTGCGACGCTCGCGGTCGACCAGGTCAACGCGGCCGGCGGCATCAACGGCCGCAAGGTCGCCTTCGTCAACGTCAACTCGGAGAGCGACAACACCAAGACCGTGTCGGGCGTGAAGCGGCTGATCGAGCAGGACGAGGTGGTCGCGATCATCGGGCCGATGAGCTCGGGCTCGGCGTTCGCGATCGTCGACTCGGTCGAGCGCGCGAAGATCCCGATGGTCGCCAACAGCGCGACCCGCGGCGTCGTGCTGCCGGTCGACCGGAAGAAGTACTCGTTCCTCTCGCCGCTGACCGACGTCGTCGTGCAGACCGCGATGCTGAAGGACATGCAGGCGCGCGGCATCGCGAAGATCGCGATCCTGAGTTCGGACGTGGCCTTCGGCACCGGCGGCCGCGACGCGCTGGTCGCCGCGGCGCCGGGCTACGGCGTGCAGGTCGTGCTGCAGGAGACCTTCGGCAACGCGGACACCGACATGACGCCGCAGCTGACGAAGATCCGCGGCTCCGACGCGCAGGCCACCGTGGTGTGGGCGACCGGCGCGGGCCTCGCGATCTCGACCAAGAACCATCGCTCGCTCGGCATCGCGACACCGCTCTACATGGCGCACTCGGCCAACGACTTCAACTATCTGCGCCTCGCGGGCGACTCGGCCAACGGCATCCTGCTGCCGTCGTCGAAGCTCTACGTGACCGACTCGCTGCCGGCGAGCGATCCGCAGAAGGCGGTCGTGTCGAAGTTCGTCGCGGACTTCGAGAAGAAGTACGGCAAGCCGCCGGCGACCTTCGCCGGCAACGGCTACGACGCGGCGATGATCCTGATGGGCGCGATCCGCAAGGCCGGCACCGACCCGGTCGCGATCCGCGACGCGATCGAGGCGACGCGCGACTACGTCGGCGTGACCGCGCTCTATTCGTACAGCGCGGCCGACCACTTCGGCACCAAGCCCGAGAGCGTCGTGATGCTGACCGTCCGGGACGGCAAGTTCGCCCTCGCCTCGCGCTGACCCGATGCGTTCAGCCGGACGACAGCGCGAGCAGGTCGACGTGGCGCGTCGTGCACTCGACGACCGCGGCCGCGGTCTGCCCGAGGCGATAGCGATGCGAGTGCGCGACGACGATGTTCGGCGTGCGCAGCTCGCAGTGCAGCTCGCGCGAGTGCGTGTACGGAGGACAGAAGTTGAGCAGCGAGTAGCCCTGACCCTCGGCGACGAGCCCGAGCAGCATGCCCATCGAGTTGACGCGATGCGCGATGCGCGGCGCGACGCCGCTCGCGCTGAAGGCCGACAGCATGTACTCGCGGGTGCGCGGCAGGTCGAGCAGGATCAGCGGCTCGGTCGCGAGGTCCTGCATCGTCAGCCGTTGCCGTCGCAGCAGCGGATGGCTGCCCGGCAGCACGGCCTGCAGCGGCGCGGGCCGCAGCGGTACCGTCTCGATGCCGGACGGCACGTCGAAGTCGTACATGATCGCGAGGTCGAACGCGCCGGTCTGCAGTCCCTCGAGCAGGTGGTCGATGTGCCCCTCGTGCCACAGCAGCCGCAACCGCGGGAAGCGCGCGGCCATGTCGCGCACCAGCGGCGGCACGATGAACGGTGCGAACGAGAACAGGCAGCCGAGGCGCACGTGGCCGTGCAGGTCGCGTCGGTCGACGAGACTGCCCGAGCCGAGCTGCCACGCCTCCTGCAGCAGCGTGCGCGCATCGACCGCGAGCGCGGCTCCGGCTTCGGTCAGCAGCAGGCCGCGCGCATGACGGCGCAGGAAGAGCGGGGCGTCGAAGGTCTCCTCGAGATGGGCGATGGCCGCGGACAACGCGGGCGCCGACACGTGCAGCGCATCGGCCGCCTTCTGGATCGACTGATGATGCGCGACCGACACGAAGTAGGCGAGCTGCCGCAACGAGTAGTCGGGCGCGCGAAGCTCGGTGTCCGGCGCGGTCGGTGCGGGCGAGGCGGGGTTGTTCATCGGGCCTTCGATGCGGAGCGGAAGAGCATGCGTGCGAGGCTTCGACAAAAGGATACCCGGTCGTGAGTCCTTCGATGAAAGCGGACGAGCGCGCCGACGAGTGCGGGGACGCAGGCGGCGGCGACGACACGGAGCGGGCGGGCGCGAGGTCCGTCGGGCCGCGGCCGCTGGTCTTCGAAGCCACTTCGACGCCGCCCTCGTTCGACGATGCGCACGCGCATCGGGCGCACGCGAAGCTGCATCTCGCGGCCGGCTTTCGTCTGCTCGCGGAGCACGGCCTCGCGATCGGCGTCGCGGGTCACGTCACCGCGCGCGACCCGGTCCTGCCCGACCACTTCTGGGTCAACCCCTTCGGCGTCGCCTACGACACGATGCGACCGTCCGACCTGTCGCTGGTGCGGCACGACGGCACGCTCGTCGAAGGGCGGCCGATCAACGCGGCGGCCTTCGCGATCCATTCCGAGATCCATCGCGCGCGGCCCGACGTGCAGTGCGCCGCGCACGGCCATCCGCTGCACGGCACCGCATGGGCCTCGCTCGCGCGGCCGCTCGATCCGATCGGGCAGGACGCCTGCGCGTTCTACGAGGACCACGTCGTCTTCGACGTGCCGACCGGTCTCGTCGTCGATGTGTCCGAGGGTGCGCAGATCGCGGCCGCGCTCGGGCCTCGCAAGGCCGCCATCCTGCGCAACCACGGCCTGCTGACAGTCGGCCACACCGTCGACGAAGCGCTGTGGTGGTTCGTGCTGATGGACCGCTGCTGCCGGATGCAGCTATTGGCCGAGGCGGTCGCGCAGCCGTTCCAGCTGCCGGCCGCCGAGGCGCGCGGCATCGCGTGCCGGATCGGGACGCCGGCGTTCGGATGGTTCCAGTGCCAGCCGCTGATCGAGAGCATCGTCGCGACGCTGCGGGACGAAGCATGACGACGCCCCTCGCGACCTGTCCTTCGGCCACCGCGATCGCCGCGGCCATCGCCGCAGGCTCGCTGACCGCGGAGGCCGTCGTCGACGCATCGCTCGAACGCATCGCGGCCCGCGAGCCGGTCGTGCGGGCCTGGGAGGTGCTCGACGCGAAAGGCGCGATCGAGCGCGCGCGGCGACTCGACCGGCTGTGGGCCGCCGGCGGCGTGCGGGGCGCGCTCGGCGGCGTCCCGCTCGCGGTCAAGGACATCCTCGATACCGACGACCTGCCGACCGGGTACGGCTCGCCGATCCATCGCGGCGCCCGGCCCGTCGCCGACGCGTGGTGCGTCCGCAAGGCCCGCGGCGGCGACGCCGTCGTGATGGGCAAGACCGTGACCACCGAGTTCGCGTACTTCACGCCGGGTCCGACCGCCAACCCGCACGACGTCGCGCACACGCCGGGCGGCTCGTCGAGCGGCTCGGCCGCGGCCGTCGCCGACGGCATGGTGCCGCTCGCGTTCGGCACGCAGACCGCCGCGTCGCTGATCCGGCCCGCGTCGTACTGCGGCGTGTTCGCGCTGAAGCCGACGCACGGCACGGTGAGCCTCGCCGGCGCGAAGCCGTTCGCGCCGTCCCTCGACACCATCGGCTGGCTGGCACGTTCGGCCGACGACCTCGAGCTGATGCGCTCGGCGATGGTCGACGAGCTCTACGTGCCGCTCGAGGCGATGGCCTCGGCCGACCTCCGTCTCGTCGCCAGCCGGACCCACGAGTGGCCGGCGATCGACGAGGGCGGCGCCATCGCATGGGACGAGGCGCTCGCGCGCGTCTCGCGCGGCGGTCGCGGCGCGACCGTCGTCGATGTCCCGACGGCACTGGCGGGCCTCGTCGATGCGCAGAAGACCGTGATGGCCTACGAAGCGGCGCGCAGCCTCGCGCCCGAGCTGCGCGACCATCGTGCCCGGATGAGCGACGCGATCGTCGGCCTGCTCGACGCGGGCGGTGCGATCGACGACGCGCGTTATCGCGAGGCGCTCGCGCTCGCCGACGCGGGACGACGCGGGATCGCGGACCTGATGCGCGACGCCGACGCGTTGCTCGTGCCGGCCGCGCCCGGCGAAGCGCCGCACGGCCTGCACGCGACCGGCGATCCCGCGTTCAGCCGCGTGTGGACGCTGCTCGGCCTGCCCTGCGTCAGCGTGCCCGGCCTCGCCGGCCCGAAGGGCCTGCCGATCGGCATGCAGCTGGTCGGTCGGCCGCGCGAGGAGCGCGCGCTGTTGCGAGCGGCCGAGTGCCTGCATCGCATGCTCGCGAGCGGACGGTGACGCCGGGCCCGACCGACCCGTTGTCGCTGCGGGTCGCGGCGATCCGCGACGTCGCCGACGGCATCCGCGCGCTCGTCCTGGTGGCGGCCGGAGGCGGCTCGCTTCCCGTCTACGAGGCCGGTGCGCATCTGCGCTTCCCGATCGCGTTGCCCGACGGCACGTCGTGCGTTCGCGAGTACTCGATCGCCGGCGACCCGCGCGAGCGCGAGCGCTACGAGATCGCGGTCCTCCACGACCGCGGCGGCCGCGGCGGCTCGGCCCGCATGCATGCGTTGCGGGTCGACGACGTCGTCGTCGCGAGCGGTCCGTTGAATGCCTTCCCGATCGCGGCCGAAGCCGACGACCACCTGCTCGTCGCCGGCGGCATCGGCATCACGCCGCTGCTCTGCATGGCCCGCACGCTGAAGGCCCGCGACGCGACGATGGCCATCCACTACGTCGCGCGGTCGCCGGCGCGCATGGCGTATCGCGAAGAGGCCGAAGCGCTCGGCGCGAGGCTCTACTTCGACGAGGGCGATGCGAGCCGCGGGCTGCCTCTGTCCACGGTGCTCGCGTCGCCGGGTCCGAACCGGCACCTCTACGTCTGCGGTCCGGCACCGATGATCGCGGCCGCGATCGAGACCGCGACGGCGCTCGGCTGGTCCCGCTCGCAGATCCATCACGAGAGCTTCGGCGGCGCGGTCGCGCTCGCGAGCGACCGACCGGTCCGGGTCCATCTGAAGGCATCGCGGCGGACCGTCGACGTGGCCGCCGACGAAAGCATCCTCGACGCGCTGCTGCGCGAAGGACTCGATCCGCTGCACGACTGCCGACGCGGCGAATGCGGCCTCTGCATGACCGACGTGCTCGACGGCGTGCCCGACCATCGCGACCACGTGCTGTCGGCCCGCGAGCGCGACGGCGGGCGCGTGATCTGCACGTGCGTGTCGCGCGCGCTGACGCCCGAGCTCACGCTCGATCTCTGAGCGATGGAGCGCATCGCGGTCGTCGGCATCGGCGCGATCGGCGGCCTCGTCGCGCGCGGACTGCATCGCGCCGGCTTCGGGCCGAACCTGCTCGCGTCGGCGCGCGGCGTCGGACGACTGCGCGAACGCGGACTGCGCGTCCGCGACGGCGACGTCGTCGCCGTCTCGCGCCCGTGGACGACCGCCGCTGCGCATGCGCGCGGCGTGCAGGCCCGGGGGGTGG
>CALMOR010000013.1:0-484 GCA_937872165.1 uncultured Burkholderiales bacterium
GGCGAGCGCCGGTATCGGTAGAAGAAGTCGCTGTCCCAGACGCGAACGAGCCAGCCCTGTTCGGGCGCGGGGACGACGGTGTCGGTCGAGGGTGTGCTCAAGCAGGATCTCCGATGCGGGGGTCGCGGCCGCCGCGGTCCGTCGTCACTTCACGACCACCCACTTCAACATGTCGTCGTTGGTCGGCAGCCGCACCATCGAGACGTCCTCGCGGATGCCCCACGCGAGCGTCGAGCGCGGGGTTGCCGTAGCCGCCGACGTTCCATCGGCCCCGTCCCGTCGCGGCATCGGGCGTCCCCACCAGCGCGTCGAGCACGTTGTGGGCGTCGATCGCCGCGGGCGTCCAGCCCAGCAGTTAGAACGAGGTTTTGCGCGCCAGCATCTTCTGCAGCCACTGCGGCTCGGGCTCGGCCTGCAGGGTGATCTTCACGTCGATCGGCGCGAGCATCGCGGCCACCGCCTGGCAGATCTCCGAGTCGTTGAC
>CALMOR010000013.1:494-1035 GCA_937872165.1 uncultured Burkholderiales bacterium
GAGATCGCACGCCGGTAAGAGAAGATCACGTCGTCCGCGGTGAACCGCGCGCCGTCGTGGAAGGTCACGTTGCGCCGCAGGTCGAAGCGCCACACGGCGGGCGAGGTCTGCTTCCGGTCGGTCGCGAGCGCCGGGGCGAGCCCGACCTTCCGGTCGAGCGTGACGAGCGCCTCGTAGACGTTGTCGAGGAAGTTGAACTGCAGCCCGTCGGCGAGCGAATGCGGGTCCATCGACAGCGGATCGCCCCGGTTCGCGAAGCGGAACGTGACCGTGGCCGCGGGCGTCGACGTCGCGACCAGCAACGCGATGGCCGCGAGCGATCCCGCCACGGCGCGCCCCGCGACACGCACGACCGCGCGCATCGTCTTCATGCCGTCGTCGCGAAGGATCGCGGACGGGCGACCTTCATGAATTCGAGGAGCGCTCGCGCCACCGGACGAACAGATGGCGGAAGAACAGCACGAGCGCCCCGCCGACGCTCGACGCGGCGAGCGGCTGGGCGTGCCAGAACGCGCCGGCCGCGACGCCGAGGCAGTAGACG
>CALMOR010000013.1:1045-10666 GCA_937872165.1 uncultured Burkholderiales bacterium
ACGAGCAGCAGCGCGAGCCCCCCGAAGGGATCCTTCGCCGAACGCACGGCCTCGCGTGCCGTGTCCGACTTCTTCCGTCCGCGGTGCTCCGCGACGAGCGCCGCGAAGCGCGCTTCCGCTTCGACCGCGGACATCCTCGGCGTCTCGTCGTCGCCGCCGTTCACTTCACCGTCACCCACTTCAGCGGCATGTCGTTGGTCGCCATCTGGGTCAGCGTCACGTTCTTCTTGACGGCCCATGCGAGCGCCTGCTGATGCAGCGGCAGATGGCCGATGTCGTCCTCGTGCAGCTTCATCGCCTCGGCGATCATCGCGTCGCGCTTCGGCTCGTCGATCTCGGACTGGATCCTGCCGATCAGCTCGTCGATCTTCGGGTTGCTGTACGAGCCGAGGTTGAACTGCCCGCGGCCGCTCGCGTTGTCGGGCGTGCCGAGGATCGAGTTGAGCGTGTCGTGCGCGTCGATCGTCGACGGCGTCCAGCCGAGCAGATAGAACGACGTGTTGCGCGACAGGATCTTCGGGAAGTAGAGCGTCTTGGTCTCGGCCTGCAGGTTCACCTTGACGTTGATGCGCGCGAGCATCGCGGCCACCGCCTGGCAGATCTCCGAGTCGTTGACGTAGCGGTCGTTCGGGCAGTTCATGCCGACCTCGAAGCCGCTCGCGTAGCCGGCGTCGGCCATCAGCTTCTTCGCCGCCTCGACGTCGTACGGCAGGCGCTTGTTGAGGTCCGGCACGAACCCGTGCACGCCGGGCGCGATCATCAGGGCGCTCGGCGTCGACGCGCCGCGCATGACCTTGGCCTTGATGGTCTCGATGTCGATCGCCTGATAGAAGGCCTGCCGCACGCGCTTGTCCTTGAACGGGTTCTTGCCCTTGATGTTCGAGTACAGCAGTTCGTCGCGCTTCTGGTCCATGCCGATGAAGATGGTGCGCAGTTCCGGTCCCTGCAGCACCTTGGTATTGCCGCCCGAGTTGATGCGCGCGATGTCCTGCTGCGGCACCGGCTCCATCATGTCGACCTCGCCGGAGATCAGCGCGGCCACGCGGGTCGACGGATTGCCGATCGGCGTGAAGATCGCCTCGTCGACGTTGCCGTCGACCTTGCCCCAGTAGTTGAGGTTGCGGACCAGCACCGTGCGCGTGCCCGGCTCGCGCGACTTGAGGCGATACGGGCCCGTGCCGTTGGCCTTGAACGACGCGGTGTTCTCGACGCCCTTCCGCTTGTCGACCGGCTTCTCGGCCTTGTTGTCGATGCACCACTTCTTGCTGAAGATCATCCAGCGCGTGAAGTTGTTCGGCAGGATCGGATACGGCGACCTGGTCTCGACGTCGATCGTGTGGTCGTCGACCTTGCGGATCTCCTTGATCGCGCCGACATAGGTCTTCACGTCCGACCCGTCGGCGAGCGCGCGCTGGTACGAGAAGATCACGTCGTCGGCGGTGAACGGCGTGCCGTCGTGGAAGGTCACGTTCCTGCGCAGGTTGAAGCGCCACACCGTCGGCGACGACTGCTTCCAGTCGGTCGCGAGGCCCGGCACCGGCTTCAGATCGCGGTCCAGGTCGACCAGCGACTCGTAGACGTTGTTGAGGAAGCCGAGCTGCAGCGACTCGTTCAGCGAGTGCGGATCCATCGACAGCGGATCGCCCTGGTTGGCGAAGCGGAAGGTCGCCGCGTGGGCGGTCGCGGCGATCGCGGTGCCGAGCAAGGCGGCTGCGAACAGGTTTCTGGCGTTCATCGAAAGTCCCTGGAAGATCGTTGACGAGGATCGGTACGGCGGACAGGCGGCGGTTGAGACGGACGGCTCAACGCGGCATCGAGCGCTCGGCGAGCGCGACGAAGAGCGCGGCGCCGATCGGCAGCACGTCGTCGTTGAAATCGTAGCGGGTGTTGTGCAGCAGCACGCCCCGGTCGGCGCCGCCCTGGCCGAGTCGCAGATAGGCGCCCGGGCGTTCCATCAGCATGAACGAGAAGTCCTCCGCGCCCATCGACGGCGGCAGGTCGCGCACGACGCGGTCCGCGCCGACCAGCGCCTGCGCCACGTCGGCCGCGAAGCGCGCCTCCCGCGGCGAGTTGATGGTGGCCGGATAGAGCCGGTCGTAGGTGCAGGTCGCGCTCGCACCGAAGCCTTCGGCGATCGACGTGCAGAGGCGCGTGAGCCGCGCCTCGATGTTCTCCTGAACCGACGCCTTGAAGCTGCGAGCGGTGCCGATCAGCTTCACCTCGCCGGGGATGACCGAGAACGCGTCCATGTCGCCGGCCTGCATCGCGGCGATGGTCACGACCGCAGAATCGATCGGACTGACGTTGCGCGCGACGATGCTCTGGACCGCCGTGATGACGTGCCCCGCGACGACGACCGGGTCGACCGCGAGATAGGGATGGGCGCCGTGGCCGCCGCGGCCGGTGATCGTGATGCGGAAGCGGTCGGCTGCCGCCATCATCGGCCCGTCGTTGATGCCGATCGTGCCGGCGGGCAGGCTCGGCCAGTTGTGCATCGCGTACACCGTGTCGCACGGGAAACGATCGAAGAGGCCGTCCTCGATCATCGCCCGCGCGCCCGCATGGCCTTCCTCGCCGGGCTGGAAGATGAAGTGCACGGTGCCGTCGAAGTCGCGCGTCGCGGCGAGTTGGCGCGCGGCGCCGAGCAGCATCGTCGTGTGTCCGTCGTGGCCGCAGGCATGCATGCGATGCGGGTGCGACGACCTGTGCGCGAAGCCGTTGACCTCGGCGATCGGCAACGCGTCCATGTCGGCGCGCAGCCCGATGGTCCGCGGCGACGGTCGATCGCCGGCGGCCGGCCTTCCCTTCAGCACGCCGACGACGCCGGTGCGGCCGACGCCGGCGTGGGTCTCGATGCCGAACGACTTCAACCGTTGCTCGACGATGGCGGCCGTGCGCACTTCCTCGAAGCCGAGTTCGGGATGCGCGTGGAGGTCGCGACGGATCGCGACGAGGTCGGGATGGAACGCGCGGATCGCATCGATGGTGCGAGAGGCCAGCGGTCCTTCGACCGGCTTGTTCATCGACGCCCTTTCAATGGGTCGCGGTGCGCTCGATGCGCAGCCGCGGATCGACGACGAAGTAGAGCAGGTCGACGACGAGGTTGATGACGACGAAGATCAATGCGATCAGGCACAGGTAGGCGGCCATCACCGGGATGTCCGCCACGCCGACCGACTGGATGAACAGCAGGCCCATGCCCGGCCACTGGAACACGGTCTCGGTGACGATCGCGAACGCGATGATGCCGCCGAGTTGCAGGCCGGTGATCGTGATGACCGGGACCAGCGTGTTCTTCAGCGCGTGGCCGAAGTTGATCGCGCGGCGCGAGAGGCCGCGGGCCCGCGCGAACTTGATGTAGTCGGCACGCAGCACCTCGAGCATCTCGGAGCGCACGAGGCGAAGGATCAGCGTCAGCTGGAAGAGGCAGAGCGTGATCGACGGCAGGATCAGATGGCGCCAGCCGTCGATCGACAGGAAGCCGGTGGTCCACCAGCCGAGTGCATCGGTCTCGCCGCGACCGTACGACGGCAACCATCCGAGCAGCACCGCGAAGACCAGGATCAGCAGGATGCCGATCAGGAAGGTGGGCAACGACACGCCGAGGAGCGACAGCGTGAGCAACGTCTGCGCGAGCCAGCCGTTGCGCCGGAGTGCCGTGTAGACGCCGGCCGGCACGCCGACCACGATGGCGAGGAGCGCGGCCGCGAAGCTCAGCTCGAGCGTGGCCGGCAGGCGCTCGCGGATCAGCGACGAGACCTTGCGGCCTTCGCGCAGCGACAGTCCGAAGTCGCCGGTGGCCGCGTTGCCGACGAAGCGCGCGAACTGGATCACGAAGGGCTTGTCGAGTCCGAGCCCCTCGCGCAGCGCCGCGCGCTCGGCGGGCGACGCATCCTGACCGACCATGAACGCCACCGGGTCGCCGGTGAACTGGAACAGCATGAACGACACGAACGCCACGGCCAGCATGACGAGCACGGCCTGGAACGCGCGGCGCAGTACGAATGCGAGCATCGGGTCGGAGTCGGGAGGGGAGGGCGGATGCCCGGCGCGTCGCATCGAGGCCGGGTCTGCGGGCCGCGCTTCCGCGCGGCCCGGTCGATCATGCCGAAGAGGTCGGAGAGCGTCAATGGAAGTCGACCGACCGCGTGACGCGGTCGCGGTGCCCGCAACGCAGGGCTCGCTCCGATCGCCACGACACCCGTCGCTCATAGGGGAAATGTGGTGCTTTCCAAAAAGACATGGTTTACACTTTGCCGCGCTCGAAGACCCCCTTTTTCATAGGGGAAACCGGTCCCCGGATCGATCGTGCGGCAGGGTTGGTCGAACAGCTTCGCGACAGGTCCGCGGTTTCGTTCGAAGGCCGTCGCGGTCATCGAAGTCGCACGTGTTCCGCGTCGGGCAGGTCGGGCAGGCGGACCCGCACCGAAGCGCCCGATCGTCGAACATCCGTTCCGGAGGTTCGTTCGTATGCACTTCAACAGCACTTCACCGCTCAAATAGGAGAACCATATGGCTACTGCAAAGAAGGTCCCGGCCAAGAAGGCCCCGGCCAAGAAGGCGGCTGCAAAGAAGGCACCGGTGGCAAAGAAGGCAGCGGTCGCCACCAAGGCGCCCGCCAAGAAGGCCGCCGCCAAGAAGACCGCTGCCCGCACGCCCAACGCCGCGTTCATGAAGGCCATGACGCCAAGCCCTGCACTCGCTGCGGTGATTGGCGCGATGGCCGTGCCGCGTACCGAGGTCACGAGCAAGCTGTGGGCCTACATCAAGAAGAACAACCTGCAGGATCCGGCTTCGAAGCGCTTCATCAACGCCGACGACAAGTTGAAGGCGGTCTTCGGCAAGCCGCGGGTCGACATGTTCGAGATGACCCGTCTCGTGCAGGGTCACCTGAAGTAGGTCGTCGCAGTCGTGGTACGGAGCCCGGCATGCCGGGCTTTTTTTTTCGCGCGCGCTCAGTGGCTCTCGACGAGTCGTCGTGCCGCCGACTCGTCGAGTCCCCATCGCCGCAGTACGTCGACGGCCGCGGGCAGCTCGGCGATCGAAGGCGGCTTCGACGCGGGCGTGCGGTCGAAGCGCGGTGCCGGCGCGGGCTGCACGACGCCGTCGATCTCGACGAAGGTCGAACGTGCGACGTTGTGTGCATGCCGCGGCGCCTCGTTCCAGTCGAGCACCGGCGCGAAGCACGCGTCGCTGCCTTCGAGGAGCGCGCACCACGCGTCGCGCGTGCGGGTCATGAAGAGCGCGGCGATCTTCTCCTTCAGATCCGGCCACGCCGGGCGGTCCATCTGTTCGTCGAAGGCCGGATCCGTGATGCCGCAGCGCTCGCGCAGCGTCGCGTAGAACTGCGGCTCGATCGCGCCGACCGCGACGTAGCGGCCGTCCGCGCATCGGTAGGTGTCGTAGAACGGCGCGCCGCCGTCGAGCATGTTGGCGCCGCGCTCGTCGTTCCACCAGCCGTTGGCCGCGAAGCCGTACATCATCGTCGACAGCAGCGCGGCCCCGTCGCTCATCGCGGCGTCGACCACCTGTCCGCGGCCCGAGCCTTTCGCTTCGAGAAGCGCGGCGAGCACGCCCACCGCGAGCAGCATCGCGCCGCCGCCGAAGTCGCCGACGTAATTGAGCGGGATCGTCGGCTTCGCGCCGCGCGGGCCGATCGCATGCAGGGCGCCGCTGATCGCGATGTAGTTGATGTCGTGGCCCGCCGCCCCCGACAGCGGACCGTGCTGGCCCCAGCCGGTCATGCGCCCGTACACGAGGCGCGGATTGCGCTCGCGGCACGGCTCGGGCCCGAGGCCGAGCCGTTCCATCGTGCCCGGACGGAAGCCCTCGATCAGCGCGTCGGCGCGTTCGATGACGCCGAGCACCGAGTCGACGGCGCCGGGTCGCTTGAGGTCCACCGAGAGCGTCGCGCGGCCGCGCGCCATCAGGTCGAAGCGAGGGTCCGCGGGAATGACGTGGGCGGTGGCGCCGCCGGCGGCCGTGCGCGGACGATCGACGCGCAACACTTCGGCGCCGAGGTCGGACAGCACCATCGCGCAGAACGGAGCCGGCCCTATGCCGACCATCTCGACGACCTTCATACCGCTCAGCGGGCCTGCCATGCGAGGTATCCTTCAGCGCTGTTCCGACCCGTCTCGACGAAGGGCGGGTCCCTTCGACAGGCCATCCATGATGCCCGACTCCTCCTCGGCTCCGACGGTCACGAGCGCCGACGCGGCTGCCGACGGCGTCGTGCGACGGGTGCACGCGGCTTGCCCCCACGACTGTCCCGACACCTGCGCGATGCTGGTCCAGGTGCGCGACGGGGTCGCGATCCGCGTCGGCGCCGACCCGGATCATCGGCCGACGGCGGGCGCGCTGTGCACGAAGGTCTCCCGCTACGTCGAGCGGACCTATCACCCCGACCGCCTGCTGCATCCGATGAAGCGCACAGGGGCGAAGGGCGAGGGACGCTTCGAGCGCATCGCGTGGGACGAGGCGCTCGACACCATCGCGTCGAGACTGACGGCGATCGCCGCGCTCGATGCCGAACGCATCGTGCCCTACAGCTACGCCGGCACGATGGGCCTCGTCCAGGGCGAGGGAATGGCGCAGCGCTTCTTCAACCGGCTGGGCGCGAGCCGCCTCCACCGGAACATCTGCGCGGAGGCGGGCACGGTCGGCTACCAGTACACGCTCGGTCCGCGCTTCGGCACCGACATCGAACGCGTGCAGGACGCGAAGCTGATCGTCTTCTGGGGTGCCAATGCGATCGCGTCGAGCCTGCATTTCTGGAGCCGCGCCCAGGAAGCGAGGCGCAACGGCGCCCGACTGATCGCGATCGATCCGTATCGCTCGCTGACGGCCGAGAAGTGCCACGACCACATCGCGTTGCTCCCGGGGACCGACAGTGCGCTGGCGCTCGGACTGATGCACGTCCTGATCCGCGACGGCCTGATCGACGACGACTACGTGGCCCGCCACACGATCGGCTTCGACGACCTGAAGACGCGCGTCGCCGACTTCCCGCCCGAGCGCGTCGCGTCGCTCTGCGGCATCGAGGCCGCAGAGGTCGAGATGCTCGCGCACGAGTACGGCACCGTGGCGCGTCGCGGCGACGGCGCGCTGATCCGCGTCAACTACGGCGTACAGCGCGCGGCCGGCGGCGGCATGGCGGTGCGCAACGTCACGTGCCTGCCCGCTCTAGTCGGCGCCTTCCGTCACGCGGCCGGCGGCGTGCTGCTGTCGACATCGGCGGCCGGCTCGATCGATCGGAAGGCGGTCGAACGGCCCGACCTGCTCGCCGGCCGCACGCCGCGCACCATCAACATGACCACGATCGGCGACGACCTGCTGCGCGCGGACGGACCGACCTTCGCGAAGATCGATGCGCTGATCGTCTACAACTCGAACCCGGTCGCGATCGCGCCGGACTCGCGGCGGGTGGCCGCGGGCTTCGCGCGCGAGGACCTCTTCACGGTCGTGCTCGAACACTTCCAGACCGACACGGCCGACTACGCGGACATCCTGTTGCCGGCGACGACGCAGCTCGAGCACTTCGACGTCGTCAAGCCCTATGGCCACTACGACCTGATGATCAACGAGCGTGCCATCGAGCCGCTCGGCGAGGCGAGGCCGAACGCGCGCATCTTCGCCGCGCTCGCGAAGCGCATGGGCTACGACGATGCCTGCTTCGACGACGACGACGAGACCATCGCGCGGGCCGGCGTCGCGACCGGCGGCATCGACCTCGAAGCGGCGCGCGCCCGCGGATGGGCGCGACTCACGCCGCTCGATCCGGGTGTCGCGCGCTTCGCCGACGGCGGCTTCCCGACCCCATCGGGCAAGGTCGAGTTCCGTTCCGAGGCCGCCGCAGCGGCCGGCCTCGATCCGCTGCCCGCCTACATCGCGCCGCACGAGGACACGCGCGGCGCGCTCGCGTCGCGCTATCCGCTCGCGATGATCTCGCCGCCGGCGCGCAACTTCCTCAACAGCACCTTCGTCAACGTGGCGAGCCTGCGATCCACCGAAGGCGAGCCGCGGCTCGACCTGCATCCCGACGACGCGGTGGCCCGCGGCATCGGCGACGGATCGCCGGTGCGCGTGTTCAACGATCGCGGCTCGATGCGGTTGAAGGCGCGCGTCACCGACCGCGCGCGACGCGGCGTCGTCGTCGCGCCGTCGATCTGGTGGAAGAAGCTCTCGCCCGATGGATGCAACGCCAACGAGCTGACCAGTCAGGCCGTCACCGACATGGGCCGCGCGCCGACCTTCTACGACTGTCTGGTCGAGATCGAGCCCGTGCGTTGAAGCGCTGGCGCGGCGGCCTCGCCATCGCGACGTCCGGGGTAGCGCTGGCCCTGGGGTTGAACGCGTGCAGCAGCGTCGGCTACTACTCGCAGTCGATCGAGGGTCACCTCGGCGTGCTGCGCGCCGCACGTCCGATCGACGAATGGCTCGACGATCCGGCGACGCCCGCGGTGCTGCGCGCACGACTCGAGAAGGTCCGCTCGATGCGACGCTTCGCCGCGGCCGAGCTCGGCCTGCCGGACAACCGCAGCTACACGACCTACGCGGACCTGAAGCGTCCGTACGTGGTCTACAGCGTCTTCGCGGCGCCCGAGCTGTCGCTGCGCCTCAGGCAGTGGTGCTTTCCCATCGTCGGCTGCGTGAGCTACCGCGGCTACTACGACAAGGTCGACGCGGACCGCTACGCGACGACGCTGCGCGACGCGGGCGACGACGTCTACGTCGGCGGGATACCGGCCTATTCGACGCTCGGCTACACCAGCGATCCGGTGCTGTCGACCTTCATCGGCTTCCCCGAAGGCGAGGTCGCGCGGCTCATCTTCCACGAGCTCGCGCACCAGGTGCTGTACGTGTCGGGCGACACGACCTTCAACGAGTCGTTCGCGGTCGCGGTCGAGGAGGAGGGCGTCCGCCGCTGGTTCGCGGCCGAGGAAGGCGACCATGGGCCCGCGTCGTTCGCGTACCGGCAATCGGTGGACCGCAAGGCCGCCTTCGTCGACCTGCTGACGCGGCATCGCCTCGCGCTCGCGGCCGTCTACGCGAAGGACGAGAGCGACGACGCGAAACGGATCGACAAGAAGAGGGCCTTCGTCGACCTGCACGACGACTACGAGGCCCGCAAGCGCGATCCCGGCAGCGCGTTGTACGGCTTCATCGGCTACGACCGCTATTTCGCGCAGCCGCTCAACAACGCCAACCTCGCGGCGGTGGCGACCTACAACCAGCGCGTGGCGGCGTTTGCTAAGCTCCTCGCCGACGAGCACGGCGACCTGCCGCGCTTCTATCGCGCCGTGGCCGAGCTGGCGCGGCAGCCGGTGGGCCGGCGCAACGCGCGTCTCGATGCGCTGGGCGGGGCGGGCGGCGAACAGGCGGGCGAGGACGCGAACGCGCATCGACCCGCCGCATTCAGGAGACGGGAGACCCCATGAACACAGTCGTCGACGCGGGACAGGGCACGGCAGCGGCACGTCCGTGGTTGCAGCGCTATCCGGCCGGCGTGCCCGCCGAGATCGACTGGACGCGCTATCGCTCGTGCGTCCAGTTGCTCGACGAAGCCATCGCCGCCAACGGCACGAAGGACGCGTTCGTCTGCATGGACAAGCGCATCAC
>CALMOR010000013.1:10676-14694 GCA_937872165.1 uncultured Burkholderiales bacterium
ACGCGCGTCGCGGCCTGGCTGCAGGCCGCCGGCCTCGAGCGCGGTGCGCGCGTCGCGGTGATGATGCCCAACGTCCTGCAATATCCGATCGCGATCCTCGGCATCCTGCGCGCCGCCTGCGTGGTCGTGAACGTGAACCCGATGTACACGCCGCGCGAGCTGGAGCACCAGCTGAACGACTCGGGCGCCGAGGCCATCTTCGTGCTCGAGAACTTCGCGTCGACGCTGGAGCAGGTCGTCGAGAAGACGAAGCTGCGGCACGTCGTGGTCACCGCGGTCGGCGACCTGCTGGGCTTCCCGAAGGGGCCGGTCGTCAACTTCGTCGTCCGCAACGTCAGGAAGATGGTGCCGGCCTACGAGGTCCCGCACGCGACGCGCTTCAACGCGGTGCTCTCGGACGGCGCGAAACGGACGCTGAGGACGGTCGACGTCGGACCCGAGGACGTCGCCTTCCTGCAATACACGGGCGGCACCACCGGCGTCTCGAAGGGCGCGACGCTGCTCCATCGCAACGTCGTCGCCAACACGCTGCAGTCCGAGGCCTGGATGCAGCCGGGCCTGAACAAGGGTCGCGACGGAAGCGGTGCGAGGGCGCAGTCGGTCGTCGTGTGCGCGTTGCCGCTCTATCACATCTTCGCGCTGACGGTCTGCTTCATGCTCGGCGTCAAGACCGGCGGGCTGGTCGTGCTGATCACGAATCCGCGCGACATCCCGGCCTTCATCGCGGAGCTGAAGAAGCACGAGGTCACGATGCTGCCGGCGGTGAACACTCTTTACAACGCGCTGCTCATCATCCCGACTTCGCGAGTGTCGACTGGCGCCACCTGCGGATCGCCAACGGCGGCGGCATGGCGGTGCAGAAGACTTGAAGAAGCCGTCGGCGAGCCCGGCGAGATCTGCATCCGCGGTCCGCAGGTGATGGCCGGCTACTGGAACCGTCCGGACGAGACCGCGAAGGTCATGTACGCCGACGGCTTCTTCAAGTCGGGCGACATCGGCGTGATGGACGCGGGCGGCCAGACCCGCATCGTCGATCGCAAGAAGGACATGATCCTGGTGTCGGGCTTCAACGTGTATCCGAACGAGGTCGAGGACGTCATCGCGTCGCATCCCGGCGTGCTCGAGGTGGCTGCCGTGGGCGTGCCCGACGAACGCTCGGGCGAGGTCGTCAAGATCTTCGTCGTCCGCAAGGATCCTGCGTTGACCGAGCAGCAGCTGATCGACTACTCGAAGGAACAGCTGGCCGGCTACAAGCGACCCAAGTCCGTCGAGTTCCGCGACGAGCTGCCGAAGACCAACGTCGGCAAGATCCTGCGGCGCGAGCTGCGCACGCCGAGCGCCGCGAAGGCGGCCTGAGCAGCGGGTCAGGGCCTGGCGACGACTTCGGTCTCCACCTTCGTCACGCCCGACTTCGTGATGCCGAGCTCGTGGGCCGCGGCCGACGAGACATCGATCATGCGGTTCTTCGGCATCGGACCGCGATCGTTGACCGTGACGACGACGCTCTTGTCGTTCTTCGGATTGACGACCTTGACCCGCGTGCCCATCGGCAACGTGCGGTGCGCGGCGGTCAGCGCGTTCGGATCGTAGGACTCGCCGCTCGCGGTCCGGCGGCCGCTCAGATGCTTCGAATAGAAGGACGCGTTGCCGTGCTGCCTGCCGGCGGCCGCGTCGTCGGCGCGCTGCGACCGGGCCGCGCGGTGCGCTTCGTCCGGCGCCGCTTCGCCCCGTGCCGCGGCTGCGGTCAGCAGCAACGCGGAAGCCGCCATCGCCCGTGCCAGCCGCTCCGGGCGGCGTCGTTGAGGCTTCATCGCGAATCTCCTCGTCGACCATGACTTCGATCGGTCGCGCATGGTAGAGCAAAGCCCGACAGCGGGTACGGCGGCCTCGCATCTGCCGGAACAGATGCAGGTAGGCGCGACTGACGACGAGCGTCTCGGGCCGGTCCCCGAGGCGCGGGTCGGCGCTGTCGCGGATGCCGCGATGGACGCTGACGATCGTCCGCGTGTTGACGATGGTCGCTCGATGGATCTGCCGCAAGCGCGTGCCGTCGAGTTCGCCGACGAGTTCCTCGATCGGCTTGCGGGTCAACGCTTCGCCGTCGGTCGTGACCGCGCGCCCGTACCTGTCGTCGGCATGAAGTACAGCACGTCCTCGATCGGGATGAGGCGCACGACGCTGCCGATGCTGGCCTTGATCCATTGCAGGGTTTCGCGCGGCGCCGGCGCCAGGGCCGCGAGCCGCTGCGCGAGCACGAGGTGAGCGTCCGGATCGACCGCCGGCTCCGCGCCGCGATCCTCTCCCTCACGCGCTCGACGGTCTCCGCGAGCCGCTCCGCTTCGAAGGGCTTCAGCAGATAGTCGATCGCGTCCTCGTCGAAGGCATCGATCGCGCAGGCATCGAAGGCCGTCACGAAGACGAGCGGCGCGCGGACGCACACCGGCAGGCGTTCTGTCAGCGGCCCCGCGACGCTGCGTCCCTCGACGAAGGCGGAGAGGAAGCGGACGAGGTGGACGCGGAGGACTCGGAAGCGGCGATGACGGCGACGATCTGCGCCGCTTCGCGCGAGAAGCGGCCCCTTTGCACGAACGACAGGTTGCCCGCGATCGTGAACAGCACCATTGTCGTGTACGCGACGCAAAGGACGGAGACCAGCAGGTCGAGGAAGCGGTTCGCGAACAACGACACCATCGACACGGTGACGACGAGCGCGATGGCCGTGACCGAGCCGCTGGGCTGCCACGACATGCCGTCGAATGGCGATCGGCGACCCGTCTCGACGGCCGTGGCGGACGCGAAAGGAGAAGACATCGGCGCAGCTGAGGCGACGGGGTCGCCGCGAGCCGGCCGGGAGGCGACGAGACGCGACGATGCGGGACGAAGCGCGCAATGTCGGCTCGCGCGGAGGCGCCGGTTAGAATCGCCACGGCCCGGCGAGGGCCTGTCGCGCCGTCCCGTCGAGGGACTTCGCGTCGCCGCGATGCACTTTTCCGGAACCGCCCAGAGACGACGATGCACACGACGATGCCGCGGGCGCTTCGCATCCATCAGCTCGTCAAGACGTTCGCAGGCGCCGAGCGCCGCGCGGTCGACACGCTGACGCTCGATGTCGCGGCGGGCGAGTTCTACGCGTTGCTCGGTCCGAACGGTGCCGGCAAGACCACCACGCTGCGGATGATCGCGGGGCTGCTCGCGCCCGATGCCGGAAGCATCGAGATCTACGGCATCGAGCTCGCGACGGCGCCGCGCGACGCGAAGCGCGTCGTCGCCTACGTGCCCGACGAGCCGATGCTGTACGACAAGCTGACGCCGATCGAATACCTCGAGCTGATCGCGGCGCTGTGGGACATCGCACCGGCGAATGCACGACGCGAGTCGACGCGGCTCCTCGAGCTGCTGGGCCTGATGCCGCATGCGACGCAACGTTGCGAGACCTTCTCGCGCGGCATGCGGCAGAAGCTGGTGCTGGCCGGCGCGCTGGTCCGCGCCCCGAAGCTCCTCGTCCTCGACGAGCCGCTGACGGGCCTGGATGCGGAAGCCGCGCGGCTCGCGAAGAACCTGCTCGGCGCGCACGTCGATGCCGGCGGTTCGGTGATCCTGACGACCCACATCCTCGAGGTGGCCGAGCGCATGGCCGAGCGCATCGGCGTCATCCGCGGCGGGCGGCTCATCGCCGAAGGCACGCTCGCCGAGTTGCGCACGCACGCGGGCGGCGACGACGCCGCGACGCTCGAGGACGTCTTCCTCGAGCTGGTCGCCGCGCCGATGGCGGAGACGGACACGCCGCCTCGCGCGCCGTCGACGTGACGGGGCGGTCGTGACCGCGGCTCGACCGTCGTTGTGGTGGGTGCTCCTGCGCCACGAATGGCGCCTGACGGTGCGATCGGTCGGTGGCGGCCGCCGCGGCCCCGGTGCCGCACCGAGGAAGGTCGTCGGTCGCAAGCGCCGCATCGCCGCCTATGTCGGGGCCGCGATCGTGCTGCATGCCGTGGGCTTCGGACTGACGCTCGCGTTGCCG
>CALMOR010000013.1:14704-16975 GCA_937872165.1 uncultured Burkholderiales bacterium
TTGCCGCGCCACTGGGTCGATACGACAGTCGCGCGGGCCGCGTCGATCACGGTCTTCGCGTTCCTCTTCACGTTGATGCTGTCGGTCGCGATGACCCGCGTGGTCGGCGCCTTCCACGAGCGACGCGATCTCGATCTGCTGTTGACCGCACCGGTCTCGGCGCTGCTGGTCCTCGTGGTCCGTTCGCTGACGGTCGCCGCAGCGGTGGCCGCGCTGTTCGCGATCTTCTTCTTCCCGCTCGCCGACAGCGGCCTCGCGGCGGGCCACTGGTGGATGGCTCGCTTCTACGCGATCGTGCCGTTGATGGCGATGCTCGCCACCGGCGTCGCGCTCGCGCTGACCGGGGCGGTCGTGCGGCTGCTCGGCGTTCGTCGCGCCCGGGTGGGCCTGCAGGTGTTCTCGGCCATCGTGGGCGCTTCGATGTACTTCGTGTCGCAGGCACGGCAGTTCCTTCCGGCCGCCTGGTCGGAGCACGCGTCCGAACGGTTGCAGCAGATGTCGCGGATGGACGCGTCGCCGTGGCCGGTGCTGCTCGCGAAAGGCGTCGTCGGTGGCGAAGGCGAGGCCTGGCTCGTCTTCGCCACGGCCAGCATCGGCGTCTTCGGGCTCGCGGTGGTGTCGGCGAGTCGACGCTTCCACGAGGTCGCCCGGACGCCTGAGGCCGATGGCCGAGTCGTCGCGTCCGTCCGCGCGACCGTCGATCGTCGCGTCGCCCGTGGCTTCGGCGGCGGCCTCTTCCGCACGCTGCTGACGAAGGAGTGGCGACTCGTCGTCAGGTCGCCCCAGCTGATCTCGCAGATCCTCCTGCAGCTGCTGTATCTGATGCCGCTGCTGTTCGTGGCCTTCGGTGGCGGCCCGTCCGGCGTCGCGTGGAGCGCGTCCGCGTTCGCGGCCGGCGTCGTCGGCATCACCGGCACGCTCGCGACCTCGCTCGCATGGCTCACGGTCTCGGCAGAGGACGCGCCCGACCTGCTGGCTTCGAGTCCGACGGATCGCGGATGGGTCCTCGCCGCGAAGCTCGCGGCGTCGACGTTGCCGCCGGTCTTCCTCGTCGTGCTCGCGTCGCTAGGCACGATGCGACGCTCGCCGGCCGATGGCGCGATCGTGCTGGCCTTCGGCATCCTGTCGTGCCTGAGCGCGGCGATCCTCGCGGCCTCGTCGGGCGTGACCGGCAAGCGCAGCGACTTCCAGCGCCGGCATCCGGGCTCGCGGCTGGCGGCGCTCATCGAGGGCTTCCAGTTCCTCGTGTGGGGGGGCGCCGCCGGCACCGCGGTCGCGGGGCTGTGGGACGCGTCGATCCCGCTGGCGTTGCTCGCGTGCGTGTTGCCGGCCGTGCGCCTGCCGCGCGCGTTGCGGCGGCTCGACGACATCGACCGCTAGCATCGCTACTTCAGCGCCGCTTCTTCCCGGCGGCGCAGACGGAAGCGTTGCAGCTTGCCGGTCTCGGTCCGCGGCAGCGCGTCGACGAACTCGATCTGCCGGGGGTACTTGTACGGCGCGACGCTCGCCTTCACGAAGGTCTGCAACTCGACGACGAGCGCGTGGCTCGGCGCCTGACCGGGCTTCAGCACGACGAAGGCCTTGACGACCTGCCCTCGCTCCTCGTCGGGCACGCCGACCACACCGCATTCAGCGACCGCATCGTGCGCGAGCAGCGCCGATTCCACCTCGGGGCCCGCGATGTTGTAGCCGGCCGAGACGATCATGTCGTCGGTGCGGGCGTGGTAGTAGAAGTAGCCGTCCGCGTCGCGATGGAAGGCGTCGCCGGGCAGGTTCCAGCCGTCGCGCACGTAGTCCCGCTGCCGCGCATCGGCGAGGTAGCGGCATCCGGTCGGCCCCTTCAGCGCGAGGCGCCCGACTTCGCCGTGCGGCAGCGATCGCATCGCGTCGTCGACGATCGTCGCGTCGAAGCCCGGCACGACCTTGCCGATCGATCCGCGTCGTACGTCCGCGCCGGCCGCCGAGATGTAGATGTGCATGACCTCGGTTCCGCCGATGCCGTCGATCATCTCGAGGCCGGTCATGCTCTTCCACAACTGGCGCGTGGCGTCGGGCAGCGCTTCGCCCGCCGAGACCGACTTCGCCAGCGTCGCGATCGACTTCCGTCGACGGCCGGCCTGCAGCAGCAGCGCCATCTGCCGATAGAAGGTCGGCGCGGTGAAGACGACGGTCGCACCCGCCGCGCCGATCGTCTCGAGCAGCGACTCGGGCGTGGCGCGTTCGACGAGGAAGGTCGCGGCCCCGACCGACAGCGGGAAGCACAGCAGGCCG
>CALMOR010000013.1:16985-18906 GCA_937872165.1 uncultured Burkholderiales bacterium
CCCAGCCCGAACGTGAACGCGAGCGGCGGCGTGCCGACGAAGAGGTCGTCGGGTCCGGGCTTCAGCACGTGACGGCCGAACGTGTCGCACATCGCCATCACGTCGCGATGGAAGTGCATCGTCGCCTTCGGCTCGCCGGTGGTGCCGGAGGTGAACGCGAGCAGGCAGACATCGTCGCGCGCGGTGTCGATGTTGGCGAACACGACGGGTTGCCGAGCGCACAGCGCTTCCAGCGTCGCCTCGTGGTCCGTGCGTGCGGACGGGTGACCGTTGAAGAGGACCACGCGCATCAGTCCCGACGCGTAATGCTCGCTCGACGGGTCGAGGCATTGCGAGATCTCGTCGGCGAGCGACGCGTCGCAGAGCGCGGTCGCGACGCGCGCCTTGACGACGATCTGGTTCAGCTCCCTCGCGCGAAGGAGCGGCATGGTCGGCACCGCGATAGTCCGGCCTTCAGCACCGCGAGCCAGCAGGCGGCCATCATCGGATTGTTCGGCGAGCGCAGCAGGACACGGTTGCCGGGCACGAGACCGAGCTCGTTGACGAGCACGTTGGCGATGCGATTGGCCTGCGCGAGCAGCTGTTCGTAGGTCGCGAACACCGGCTCGCCGTCGACCATCGCGCCGACCGCGCGACGGTTGCCATGACCCGCGTCGACGCGGGCGTCGAGCAGCGCTTCGCCGCAGTTGAGATGCTCGGGGTAACGCAGCTCCGGCAACTCGAAGCGGAAGTCCGGCCACTCGTCGCGCGGCGGCAGATGGTCGGCGGCGAAGGTGTCGAGGTGCGCCGTGTAGGCGTAGGCGTCCGGGCCGCTCATGTCGAAAACTCCGGGCCGGACGCCGCGTCACGGAGCAGTTCGCGGCCGATGATCATCCGCTGCACTTCGCTCGCGCCCTCGTAGATGCGAAGCGCCCGGATCTCGCGGTAGAGGGACTCGACGATGTTGCCCTTCGCGACGCCTTTCCCTCCGAACAGTTGCACCGCGCGATCGACGACGCGCTGCGCGTTCTCGGTGGCGGTCAGCTTCGCCATGGCCGCCTCGAGCGTCGCGGCGCGCTGCGCGACGTCGCGTTGCCAGGCCGCCCGGTAGGTGAGCAGAGCCGCCGCGTCGACGTCGGTCGCCATGTCGGCGAGCGTGGCCTGCGTGAGCTGGAAGTCGGCGAGCGTGCGGCCGAACATGCGGCGGCTGCGTGCATGGTTCACGGCCTCGTCGAGCGCGCGACGCGCGAAGCCGACGGCCGCGGCCGCGACCGAAGCGCGGAAGACGTCGAGCGTGCGCATCGCGACCTTGAAGCCGTCGCCGACCACGCCGATGCGCTGCGTGGCGGGCACGCGGCAGTCCGCGAAGCGCAGCGTGGCGAGCGGATGCGGCGCGATCACGTCGATGCGTTCGGCGATCTCGAGGCCCGGCGTGTCCCGGTCCACCACGAACGCGCTGATGCCGCGGGCGCCGGGTTCGTCGGACGTGCGTGCGAACACCGTGTAGAAGTCGGCGATGCCGCCGTTCGAGATCCACGTCTTGCAACCGTCGATGACGTAGTCGTCGCCGTCGACGACCGCGCGCGTCTTCATCGCCGCGACGTCGGACCCCGCTTCGGGTTCGGACAGTGCGAAGGCCGCGATCGCCTCACCGCTCGCGACGCGGGGCAGATAGGCGCGCTTCTGCGAGTCGCTCCCCGCGAGCGTGATGCAACCCGATCCGAGTCCCTGCATCGCGAACGCGAAGTCGGCGAGGCCGTCGTGATAGGCGAGCGTCTCGCGCACGACGCAGAGCGCCCGCGAGTCGAGCGCCGCGAGCGCGCCGCCATGCTCGGACGGCACCGCGTAACGAGTCCAACCCGCGTCGCCGAGCGTCGCGACGAGCGCCCTGCAGCGCGCGTCGTTGGCGTCCCGCGATATGTCGTCCACGTGGCGCAGCGTC
>CALMOR010000014.1:0-14395 GCA_937872165.1 uncultured Burkholderiales bacterium
AGCGCAGCGCGAGCGACGCGAGCGCACGACCGTTCATGCGGGCCTTCGGCGGCGCAGCGTCGTGCGTGGCCTGCAGCGGCGGCGACCGCCGCACCAGCGCGTCGGCGAAGTAGATCGGGACATCGGCGATGCGCTCGAGCGTTCCGCTCGTCGCGGCATAGGGCTGCGAGGTCGGCCGGCCGAGGCCGACGACGTCGTCGGGTCCGCACCGCGACGACAGGTCGGTCGCGCCGCCGGTGACTTCGCTGCGCACCGCCTCGGACGACTCGTAGTCGAATCCCGCGACGCCCAGCAGGTTGCCGAGCACGCGCAGGACCTTCCATGCGGGCCGTGCCTCGCCACGCGGCTTGACGCTGCCGTTGAAGCTCTGCGCTCGACCCTCGGTGTTGACGAAGGTGCCGGAGGTCTCGGTGAACGGCGCGATCGGCAGCAGCACGCTCGCATGCCGGTCGGCCGCGCTGCGGAACGCGGACATCGAGACGACGAGATCGGCGCGCGAGAAGGCCGCGGCGGCGGCGACCGGATTCGCGAAGTCGAGATCGGGTTCGACGTTGAGCAGCAGATAGGCGCGTCGCGGATCGGCCAGCATCGCCGCGGCGTTGAGCCCGCCTTCGGTGGGAAACGCCTTCGCGATGTGCGCCCCGACGCCGTTGGCCGCTTCGGTGAGGAAGCCCAGCTTCGCGCCGGTGGCGAGCGCGAGCGCCCGGGCCGCGGCGTGGATCTTCGAGAAGTGAGGATGCTGGACCACGGCGCTGCCGAGCAGGATGGCCTTGGCCGAGCCCGACGCGAAACTCGCAGCGATGCCGCGGGCCGCGTCGTCGGACGACGCTCCGACCTCGCGGGTGCGGGTGGCGCCCTCGATCGCGTTCAGCACGTCGACCCACCGGGAAGGCGGCACGATGGCCTTGTTGGCGACCGGCATCAACAGGTCGTCGTCGGTGGCGTGCACGATCGACAGCAGCGCGCCGCGCTTGATCGACTGACGCAGCCGCTGCGCGAGCAGCGGCTGGTCCTTCCGCAGGAACGACCCGACGACCAGCACGCGGTCGAGGTTCGCGAACTCGTCGATCGACATGCCGAGGCCGGGCGCGACGGCCGGCATCGCGCCGAACTCGGTCTGGCGCAGGCGGGTGTCGACGTGGTCGGAGCCGAGGCCGCGCACGAGCTTCTGCAGCAGGTGCAGTTCCTCGAGCGTCGAATGCGGCGTGGCGAGAGCGCCGATCTGCGAGCCGCCGCCGTCGTCGACGATGCGCTTCAGTCCGGTGGCGACGAACTCGAGCGCCTCGGGCCAGTCGACCTCGCGCCAGGTCCCGCCGTCGCCCTCGCCTTCCTTCAGCATCGGCTTCGTCAGGCGATCCTCGATCGACAGCGCCTCGTACGAGAAGCGATCCTTGTCCGACAGCCAGCACTCGTTGACCGCCTCGTTCTCGAGCGGCACGACGCGCAGCACGTCGTTGTTCTTGACCTGCACGATGAGATTGGAGCCCAGGCCGTCGTGCGGGCTGACCGACTTGCGGCGCGACAGCTCCCAGGTGCGGGCGGTGTAGCGGAACGGCTTCGACAGCAACGCGCCGACCGGACAGATGTCGATCATGTTGCCGGACAGCTCGCTGTCCACCGTCTTGCCGACGAAGGTCGTGATCTCGGCGTGCTCGCCGCGGTTCAGCATCCCGAACTCCATCACGCCGGCGATCTCCTGGCCGAAACGGACGCAGCGCGTGCAATGGATGCAGCGGGTCATCTCCTTCATCGAGATCAGCGGGCCGACGTTCTTCTCGAACACGACGCGCTTCTCTTCCTTGTAGCGCGAGTTCGATCCGCCGTAGCCGACCGACAGGTCCTGCAGCTGGCACTCGCCGCCCTGGTCGCAGATCGGACAGTCGAGCGGATGGTTGATCAGAAGGAACTCCATCACGCCCTTCTGCGCCTGCACCGCCTTCGGCGACGCGGTGCGCACGATCATCCCGGCCGTGACCGGCGTCGCGCAGGCGGGCATCGGCTTCGGCGCCTTCTCGACGTCGACCAGGCACATGCGGCAGTTGGCCGCGATCGTCAGCTTCTTGTGATAGCAGAAGTGCGGGACGTAGATGCCCAGCTTGTTGGCGGCATCCATGACCATGCTGCCTTCCTTCACCTCGACGGACTTGCCGTCGATCTCGACCTGGACCATGGCTATGACTCGATGACGGCGGGCTGGCGTTCCACGTCCGCCGGATGGATGTGGGCGTTGTCCTGTGCCCGCTCGAGCGGCGACGCGTGCGCGGCATGCGCGTGGGCACCGGGACCGACGAGGCAGCACTTGTTCCGGATGTGGTACTCGAATTCCTCGCGGTAGTTCTTGACGAACGCGCGGACCGGCATCGCCGCCGCGTCGCCGAGCGCGCAGATGGTCCGCCCCTGGATGTTGTCGGCCACCGACAGCAGCAGGTCGAGGTCTTCGATGCGGCCTTCGCCGTGCTCGATGCGATGGACCACGCGATACATCCAGCCGGTGCCTTCGCGGCACGGCGTGCACTGGCCGCACGACTCCTCGAAGTAGAAGTACGCGAGGCGCAGAAGCGATGCGACCGCGCAGCGCGTCTCGTCCATCACGATCACCGCGCCCGAGCCGAGCATCGACCCGGCCTTCGCGATCGCGTCGTAGTCCATGTCGGTGTTCATCATCGCGTCGCCCTTGACGACGGGCGCCGACGAGCCGCCGGGGATGACCATCTTGATCTTCTTGCCGCCGCGCATGCCGCCGGCGAGTTCGAGCAGCTTCGCGAACGGCGTGCCGAGCGGGATCTCGTAGTTGCCCGGCATCTCGACGTCGCCCGAGACCGAGAACAGCTTGGTGCCGCCGTTGTTGGGCTTGCCGGTCTGCAGGAAAGCGTCGGCGCCGTTGCGGATGATCCACGGCACGGCCGCGAAGGTCTCCGTGTTGTTGATCGTCGTCGGCTTGCCGTACAGACCGAAGCTCGCGGGAAACGGCGGCTTGAAGCGCGGCTGGCCCTTCTTGCCTTCGAGCGACTCGAGCAGCGCCGTCTCCTCGCCGCAGATGTAGGCGCCGTAGCCGTGGAAGCCGTGCAGCTGGAACGAGAAGCCCGAGCCGAGGATGTCGTCGCCGAGATAGCCGGCGGCGCGCGCCTCGTCGAGCGCCTCCTCGAAGCGCTCGTACTCGGCCCAGATCTCGCCGTGGATGTAGTTGTAGCCGACCGGGATGCCCATCGCGTAGCCGCCGATGATCATCCCCTCGATCAGGATGTGCGGGTTGTAGCGCAGGATGTCGCGGTCCTTGAACGTGCCGGGCTCGCCTTCGTCCGAGTTGCAGACGAGGTACTTCGCGCCGGGGAACTGGCGCGGCATGAAACTCCACTTGAGGCCGGTGGGGAAGCCCGCGCCGCCGCGGCCGCGCAATGCCGACGCCTTTACGGTGGCGACCACCTGCTCGGGCGCGATCTTCTCGTCGAGGATCTTGCGCAACGCCTTGTAGCCGTCGCGCGCCTCGTAGTCGGGGAGGCGCCAGTTCTCGCCGTCGAGGCCGGCCATGATCTGCGGCGCGATGTGACGGTCGTGGATGCTGGTGTTCAGTTCGCGGATCACGTGACCGCTCTTCTCGAGCGGCCTGTTGTCCATCGGTCGCGTGGTCAGCGCGTTCGGGGGCGTCGAGCTCATGGCTGTTCCGTCACGGGAGTCCTGGTGGACAGTTCGTCGAGCAATGCGTCGATCTTCTCGTCGCTCATCCAGCTGACCATGCGCTTGTTGTCCACCAGCATGACCGGCGCGTCGCCGCAGGCGCCCATGCACTCGCCTTCCTGCAGCGTGAAGGCGCCGTCGTCGGTGGTCTCGCGATAGTCGATGCCGAGCTTCTGCTTGAGATAGTCGCCGGCCCGGGCGCCGCCCGACAACGCGCACGGCAGGTTGGTGCAGACGGTGATCTTGTGGCGGCCGACCGGACGTACGTTGTACATGTTGTAGAAGGTCGCGACCTCCTGCACCGCGATGGCCGGCATGCCGAGATAGCTCGCGACGTCGGCCATCACCTCGATCGACAACCAGCCCTTCTCGTCCTGCGCGATGCCGAGCGCGGCCATCACGGCCGAACCCTTGCCTTCGGGCGGGAATTTCGAGACCTCGCGATCGATGCGCCGATAGGCGCGCTCGCTCAGCAGCCGCGCGACGGGCCGCGCTTCGACCGGAGGATTTAGGGGGACGTTGGATTCGGCGGTGTTCATGAACGTGCGTGGCTGGATGCGCTGCGTGGTTCAGGGCTATGCGTTCGGTCGCGGCCTCAGCGGACGAAGTAGCCGACCGCGCGCCATCGGCCGTCGGCGCCCTTGATCAGCGGCAGCGTCTCGGTCTTCGCGGCGCCCTGCGACGCGAACACCGTCCGGTAGGTGAGCAGCAGATACTCGCCGGGCGGCGCGCCGGGGAAGTCCTTCAGCGGCTCGGATGTCTGCAGCGTCCGCGACGCGACGCTGCCGATGGTGTCGCGCGTCCTGACCATCTGACTCGTCCATTCGTCGCGCGAGACGGACTGCTTCAGGTAGTCGGACGCCATGTCCCAGCTCTCGGCGTAATGCTGCGTGTCGAGCGCCTTCAGGAAGTCGTCGCCGGGCTGCGCGTCCTGACCGTGGGCGATGCCGACGGTCAGCCACAGCAGCACCAGTGCCGCCGCGAACGCGCGAACGACGCGGCCGCTCATCGATCGATCTCGCCGAACACGATGTCCTGCGTGCCGATGATGGTGACGACGTCGGCCAGCATGTGGCCGCGCGACATCTCGTCGAGCGCCTGCAGATGCGCGAAGCCCGGCGCGCGGATCTTCAGGCGATACGGCTTGTTCGCGCCGTCGGACACGAGATAGATGCCGAACTCGCCCTTCGGGTGCTCGACCGCGGCGTACGACTCGCCGGCCGGCACGCGCATGCCTTCGGTGAAGAGCTTGAAATGATGGATCAGCTCTTCCATGTTGGTCTTCATGTCGACGCGGGACGGCGGCGCCACCTTGTGGTTGTCGACCATCACCGGGCCGGGATGGTTGCGCAGCCATTCGATGCACTGCTTGATCAGGCGGTTGCTCTGGCGCATCTCCTCGATGCGGACCAGATAGCGGTCGTAGCAGTCGCCGTTGACGCCGACCGGGACGTCGAAGTCGAGCAGGTCGTAGACCTCGTAAGGCTGCTTCTTCCGCAGGTCCCACTCGATGCCGGAACCGCGCAGCATCGGACCGGTGAAGCCGAGCGCCTTCGCGCGTTCGGGCGAGACGATGCCGACGCCCACCAGCCGCTGCTTCCAGATGCGGTTGTCGGTCAGCAGCGTCTCGTACTCGTCGACATAGCGCGGGAAGCGATTGGTGAAGTCCTCGATGAAGTCGAGCAGCGAGCCCTGGCGGTTGACGTTGAGGTCCTTCAGCGCCCGCGCGTTCTTCCACTTCGACGCGAGGTACTGCGGCATCGAGTCGGGCAGGTCGCGATAGACGCCGCCCGGCCGGTAGTAGGCCGCGTGCATGCGCGCGCCCGAGACCGCCTCGTACATGTCCATCAGGTCTTCGCGTTCGCGGAACGCGTACAGGAACACGGCCATCGCGCCGACGTCGAGCGCATGGGCGCCGAGCCACAGCAGGTGGTTCAGCAGCCGCGTGATCTCGTCGAACATCACGCGGATGTACTGCGCGCGGAGCGGGACCTCGACGTCGAGCAGCTTCTCGATCGCCATCACGTAGCCGTGCTCGTTGCACATCATCGACACGTAGTCGAGCCGGTCCATGTACGGGACCGACTGGATATAGGTACGGGTCTCGGCGAGCTTCTCGGTGGCGCGATGGAGGAGCCCGATGTGCGGGTCGGCCCGCTGCACCACTTCGCCGTCGAGTTCGAGCACGAGCCGCAGCACGCCGTGCGCGGCGGGATGCTGAGGGCCGAAGTTGAGCGTGTAGTTCTTGATCTCGGCCATCGCTACTTCATCCCTCCATAGCCTTCTTCGCGGATCACGCGCGGCACGACCTCGCGCGGCTCGATCGTGACGGGCTGATAGATCACGCGCTTCTGCTCCGGGTCGTAGCGCATCTCGACGTTGCCGGAGATGGGGAAGTCCTTGCGGAACGGATGACCGACGAAGCCGTAGTCGGTGAGGATGCGGCGCAGGTCGTTGTGGCCGTCGAACACGATGCCGTAGAGATCGAAGGCCTCGCGCTCGTACCAGTTGGCCGACGACCAGATCTCCGACAGCGACGGCAGGACCGGGAAGTCGTCGTCGACCGCGAAGGCGCGCAGACGCAGACGCCAGTTGTTCGACATCGACAGCAGGTGCGAGACGGCCGCGAAACGCAGGCCGGTCCATGCTCCATCGCCGTAGCCCTGATAGTCGACGCCGCACAGGTCGAGCAGTTCCTCGAAGCCCAGCACCGGGTCGTCGTGCAGCACCCGGGCGGTCGCGAGGTAGTCGTCGGGCGCGACGACCAGCGTCAGCTCGCCGTTGGCGACGACGAGAGTGCGGATCGTGTCGCCGAGCGCGCGTCGCAGCAGCGACTCCAGCGTCTCGAGGCGGGTCGTCGCCCGTGGCGCGGCGTCGGCCTCGGGCTTCGCGTCGGAAGGCGTGACGGGCGGGGTCGACATCAGGCGCGCGCGATGGTGGTTTCGCGCTTGATCTTGTTCATCAGCTGCAGGATGCCGTACATCAGCGCCTCGGCCGTCGGCGGACAGCCGGGCACGTAGACGTCGACCGGGACGATGCGGTCGCAGCCGCGCACGACCGAATACGAGTAGTGGTAGTAGCCGCCGCCGTTGGCGCACGAGCCCATCGAGATCACCCAGCGCGGTTCGGTCATCTGGTCGTAGACCTTGCGCAGCGCGGGCGCCATCTTGTTGCACAGCGTGCCGGCGACGATCATCACGTCGGATTGCCGCGGGCTCGGGCGGAACACCACCCCGAAGCGGTCGAGATCGTAGCGCGAGGCGCCCGCATGCATCATCTCGACGGCGCAGCAGGCCAGGCCGAAGCTCATCGGCCACAGCGAACCGGTCCGCACCCAGTTGACGACGTTGTCGATCTTCGTCGTGACGAAGCCTTGGGAAAGTACGCCTTCGATGCTCATCGTGATGTGTTCGGCGAGATGGAAAGATGCGCGACGGGTTCACTCCCAGTCGAGCGCGCCCTTCTTCCAGATGTACCAGAAGCCGACCAGGAACTCGATGACGAAGATCACCATCGTCAGGTAGCCGTAGAGGCCGAGATCCCTCAGGGAAACCGCCCATGGGAAGAAGAAGGCGGTCTCGAGGTCGAACAGGATGAAGAGGATGGCGACGAGGTAGTAGCGCACGTCGAACTTCATGCGCGCGTCCTCGAAGGCTTCGAAGCCGCACTCGTAGGGCGACAGCTTCTCGCTGTCGGGATTGTTCGGGGCGACGAAGCTGCCGAGCGTGATGGCGGCGAGGCCGACGACCGAGCCGACGATGATGAACAGAAGGACCGGAAAGTAGTTTTCGAGGAGCACGGACGATCCTGGGAACGCGACAGGGGCGGCGCCGGGGCTTCGCGGCGGGGACCCGACGAACGACGCGGGATGACGGCGGGAAGCGAACGACCGAGCGACGACCCGAGCGGACAACGTGGAACGAACAACGCGAAGCGGACGACGAGAAGCGAACAACGAACTGCGTGGTGCCGACGGCGAGACTCGAACTCGCACAGCTTTCGCCACTACCCCCTCAAGATAGCGTGTCTACCAATTTCACCACGTCGGCACTGAAGTGCAGCGCACTCGGCGCTTCACCGAAAACGGATTGTCTCATTGCTCGCGCCCCTCGATGCGTGGGGCGTCGGTCACTGCCTCCTTGCTCGATCGGACTTGCGACCCCGCCATTACGGCCAGGCGCGAGATCACTTCGGGATGTCTCCCGGTTTCGCAGGTGCCGGCTTGCCCGCCTCGGGCAGTGTCGCCGGGGGCGCCTGCGTTGCCGGCTCGCCCGGAACGACGGGACCCGACGGCACGGTCTGCGCCGGCAGATTCTGCATGACGCCGCCGCTCGACCTCGGCCGGCTGGTCGCGAAGTACGCGAGGGCCAGCGTACTGGCGAAGAACACGGCCGCGAGGATGCCGGTGGTACGGCTCAGGAAGTTGGCGGAACCGGTGGCGCCGAAGAGACTGCCCGACGCGCCGGCTCCAAAGCCGGTTCCCATGTCCGCGCCCTTGCCGTGCTGCAGAAGCACCAGGGCGATGATGCCCGCGGCCGACAACAGCATGACCACGTAGACGAGCTTGCTCAATATTTCCATGACCGCTGTTCCATCGTTCGTTGCGCCGAGATCGCGTCGACCGCCGGACCTAGGAGGTCCCGACTGCCGCGCGAACGATACCCATAAAGTCTTCCGCGACCAGCGACGCGCCGCCGATCAGACCTCCGTCGATGTCGTCGCGGCCGAACAGCGATGCCGCGTTCGAGGCCTTGACGCTACCGCCGTACAGCACCAGCAACCGCGACGCCGCAGCCGCGTCGCGTTCCGCGAGATGCCCGCGGATCATCGCGTGCATGGCTTCCGCCTCTTCGGGACTGGCTGTCCTGCCGGTTCCGATGGCCCACACCGGCTCGTACGCGACCACCGATGCCGCCATCCCCGCCACGCCGATCCGCTCGAACACCGCATCGAGCTGCGCTGCCACGATCTCCTCGGCCCGGCCCTGCTCGCGCTCCATCCCGGTCTCGCCGACGCAGACGATCGGCACGAGGCCTCCGGCGATGACCCGCTCCGCCTTGAGAGCCACGCGTTCGTCGGTGTCGCCGAACAGGGTCCTGCGTTCCGAATGGCCGACGATCGCATAGGCGCATCCGAAGTCCTTCAACATCGCGACCGAGACCTCGCCGGTGTACGCCCCGTTGGCGTATTCGCTCGCGTCCTGCGACCCCAGCGCGATCGACGATCCGTCCAGCGCACCGGCGACCTGCGCGAGGTAGGGGAAGGGAACGCAGAGCGCGACGGCCGCGCCGTTCGCGTCGGTATCGGGCCCCCCCTCGGGTCCAGCCTCGAGTCCAGCCCTCAAGGCATCGATCAACGCACCGTTGGCCGCCCGATCGCCGTTCATCTTCCAGTTGCCGACCACCAGCTTGCGGCGCGACTTAGGGGCTTCGTACCGGCTTTCTTGCATGCGTCGTGTGAGGTCCTGAGCGTGTCGCGGGAGAGGCCCGTACGCCGGGCGCGAAACCGCGAGATTGTACGCACTTCGACGAAGCCGGGTCAAACCGCGCAGCCCTCGAGCGGACGGGACGTCAGAGTTCGAGGACCAGCTTGCCGACGTGCTCGCTGCTCTCCATCAGCCGGTGCGCATCGGCCGCCATCGCCAGAGGGAACGCCTTGTAGACCACCGGCTTGACGGCACCGGACTCGATCAGCGGCCACACGTGCTCGCGCAACTTCGCCGCGATCGCGGCCTTGAACCCAACGTCGCGCGGCCGCAGCGTCGACCCGGTGACCGTCAGCCGACGACGGAGGATCTGACCGAGGTCCGCTTCGGCCTTCCCGCCGCCGAGCAGCGCGATCAGCACGATGCGGCCGTCGTCGGCCAGCGCCTTCAGCTCGCGCGGGAGGTAGTCGCCGCCGACCATGTCGAGGATCACGTCGACACCGCGACCGTCGGTCAGGCCCTTGACGACCGCGACGAAGTCCTCGGTCCGATAGTTGATGCCGCGCTCGGCGCCGCGCGCTTCGCAGGCGCGGGCCATGTCTTCCGCACCCGCCGTCGCGCACACGCGCTGGCCGCCCGCCTTCGCGATCTGGATCGCGGTGACCCCGATGCCGCTGGTGCCGCCCTGGACGAGCAGCGTCTCGCGTCGACCGGCGGCATCGACCCCGAGCCGCACGCGATCGAAGACGTTGCTCCAGACCGTGAAGCAGGTCTCCGGCAACGAAGCGGCCTCGACCATCGACAGGCCCGCCGGAATCGGCAGGCACTGCTCGACCGGCGCGGTGCAGTATTCGGCATAGCCGCCGCCCTGCACGAGCGCGCAGACCTCCTCGCCGATCGTCAGGTGCAGCCCGTCTAGCGGCGTGCCGTCGCCGACGTCGGCGACGACGCCCGCCACCTCGAGGCCCGGGATGTCCGAGGCGCCGGGCGGCACCGGGTAGTTGCCGGTGCGCTGGAACACGTCGGGCCGGTTGATGCCGGCCGCATGGACCTTGATCAACACCTCGCCGGGCTCAGGGACCGGCTTGTCGCGCTCGCCGACGACGAGGACTTCGGGGCCGCCGTAGCGGGTGATCTCGATCGCCTTCATGGATGCGTTGCAGAGGATGTTCGGTGGGGATCGATTATAGGAAGTCGTCGATCGACATGAAAAAGGCGCGCCGTGGCGCGCCTTCGGACGTTCGGGTCCGGCCTCAGACCGTCTGTTCGGCGACCGCGGGTTGCGGTGCGGGCGCTTCGGCCTGAACGGCCTTCATCGACAGGCGCAGGCGACCCTTGTCGTCGGCCTCGAGCACCTTGACCTTCACGACCTGGCCTTCCTTCAGATAGTCGGCGACCGCGTTGACGCGCTCGTTGGCGATCTGGCTGATGTGCAGCAGGCCGTCCTTGCCCGGCAGCACCTGGACGATCGCGCCGAAGTCGAGCAGCTTCAGCACCGTGCCTTCGTAGACGGTGCCGACCGCGACCTCGGCCGTCAGGTCCTCGATGCGCTTCTTCGCGACCTGGCCGGCGGCCGCGTCGACCGACGCGATGGTCACGATGCCCTCGTCGTTGATGTCGATCTGCGTCTTGGTCTCCTCGGTCAGCGCGCGGATGGTGGCGCCGCCCTTGCCGATCACGTCGCGGATCTTCTCGGGATTGATCTTGATCGTGATGAGACGGGGCGCGAAGTCCGACAGCTCGGTCTTCATGTGCGGCATCGCGTCCTGCATCTTGGCGAGGATGTGCATGCGGGCCTCCTGCGCCTGCGCGAGGGCGACCTGCATGATCTCCTTCGTGATGCCCTGGATCTTGATGTCCATCTGCAGCGCGGTGATGCCGTTGGTGGTGCCGGCGACCTTGAAGTCCATGTCGCCGAGGTGGTCCTCGTCGCCGAGGATGTCGGTCAGCACCGCGAACTTGTTGCCTTCCTTGATCAGGCCCATCGCGATGCCGGCGACGTGCGCCTTCATCGGCACGCCGGCGTCCATCAGCGCGAGACAGCCGCCGCATACCGACGCCATCGACGACGAGCCGTTCGACTCGGTGATCTCGGAGACGAGCCGGATCGAATAGCTGAACTCTTCCTTCGGCGGCAGGCAGGCGATCAGCGCGCGCTTGGCGAGGCGGCCGTGGCCGATCTCGCGACGCTTCGGCGTGCCGACGCGGCCGGTTTCGCCGGTCGCGAACGGCGGCATGTTGTAGTGGAGCATGAAGCGGTCGGTGAACTCGCCCATCAGCGCGTCGATGCGCTGCTCGTCGCGGGCGGTGCCGAGCGTCGCGACCACGAGCGCCTGCGTCTCGCCGCGCGTGAACAGCGCCGAGCCGTGGGTGCGCGGCAGGACGCCGGTGCGGATCTCGATCGGGCGCACGGTGCGCGTGTCGCGACCGTCGATGCGCGGCTCGCCGTCGAGGATCTGGCTGCGGACGATCGACGACTCGAGGTCGAACACGATGTTCGAGACGTCGAGCTTCTCGGGCACTTCGCCGCCGATGCTCGTCGCTTCCTCGGCGAGCTTGCTCAGCACCGACGCGTTGATGCGCTTGATCTGCTGGCTGCGGTCCTGCTTCGAACGCATCTGGTAGGCGGCTCGAAGGTCGGCTTCGGCGAAGTGCCTGACGCGAGCGATCAGCGCTTCGTTCTTCGCGGCCGGCTGCCAGTCCCACTCGGGCTTGCCGCCTTCCTTGACGAGTTCGTGGATCGCGTCGATCGCCTTCTGCATCTCGTTGTGACCGAACACGACGGCGCCGAGCATGATCTCCTCGGAGAGCTGGTCGGCTTCCGACTCGACCATCAGCACGGCGGCCTCGGTGCCGGCGACGACGAGGTTCATCTTCGAGTCGAGCAGCGCCGACTTCGACGGATTGAGGATGTACTGGCCGTTCATGTAGCCCACGCGCGCCGCGCCGATGGGGCTCGCGAACGGCACGCCCGAGATGGCGATGGCCGCCGACGCGCCGATCATCGCCGGGATGTCGGGATCGATCTCGGGATTGACCGACAGCACGTGGATGATGACCTGCACTTCGTTGTAGAAGCCCTCGGGGAAGAGCGGACGCAGCGGCCGGTCGATCAGGCGGCTCGTCAAGGTCTCCTTCTCGCTCGGCTTGCCTTCACGCTTGAAGAAGCCGCCGGGAATCTTGCCCGCGGCATAGGTCTTCTCGATGTAGTCGACGGTCAGCGGGAAGAAGTCCTGGCCCGGCTTGGCGGTCTTCGACGCTACGACCGTCGCGAGGACCACGGTGTCGTCGACGGTGACCAGCACCGCACCGCCGGCCTGGCGTGCGATCTCGCCGGTCTCGAGCGTGACCTCGTGTTCGCCGTACTGGAAGCTCTTGGTGACTTTGTTGAACATGGACATGGCGTTTCCTCTGTGGCGCTGAGCCGCGCTGAGTGGCGCGGCCCGATCGTTTTCGGTGGATCGGTGCACCTCGACTGGACGGGTCGGTCGCCACGCGACCGGTTCAACCCGACGTCTTGGACCGTAAGCAGGTGAAGCTCGCCCGCGTCCTGCTGCGCCCGGCCCCGGAGCACGCAGCAGAAATGCGAAGAGCCCGCGACAGCGACTGACGCAGGCTCTTCGCTCGGAACGGTTGGATCGACAAACGGATTCGACGGAGACCCTACTTGCGCAGGCCCAGCTTCTCGATCAGCGCGCGATAGCGGTCGGCGTCCTTGCCCTTCAGGTAGTCGAGCAGCTTGCGACGACGGCTCACCATGCGCAGCAGCCCGCGACGCGAGTGGTGATCCTTGACGTGTTCCTTGAAGTGCGGGGTGAGTTCGTTGATGCGCGCGGTGAGGAGCGCGACCTGAACTTCGGGGGACCCGGTGTCGTTCTGCGCGCGCGCATGCGCGGTGACGATCTCGGTCTTGTTGATGTTGGCGAATGCCATATCCGGACTCCTCGACGGGCGGTAGCAGCTGGACGGGCCGTACCGTGATGGACGAAAGGCGCGCATTGTACAGACATTCGCACGGGGACGACAGGTCCGGGACGGGTCCCGGATACCGACGGGGAAGCGCGTATCGTCGCGCGACAGAGCGTCGTCATCGACCGCAGGAACCCCGCCATGCACACTTCCCCGACCGTCGTCCGCGTCTTCCTCACCGCCCTGCTCGCTGCCTGCGGCGTCGGGCATGCCGCCGATCCGTCCTCGACGGCACTGCCGAACCGCGACGACGTGCGAAGCCGTGCCATCGGGGCCGCGGTCGATCCGGCCGCGCTCCACGCGACGATCGAGAAGCTGGTGTCGTTCGGCACGCGGCATACCGCGTCGGACACCGTGTCCGACACGCGCGGCATCGGCGCGGCGCGGCGATGGGTGGCGGCACGCTTCGCCGCGCTCTCGAAGGACTGCGGCGGTTGCCTGACCATCGCGACGCCTTCGCAGACCTTCTCGGGTCCGCGCCTGCCGCACGACACCGAAGTGATGGACGTGCTCGCGATCCAGCGCGGCAGCTCGGAGCCGGACCGCGTGGTCCTGATCGCCGGGCACCTCGACTCGCGCGCGAGCGATGCGCTCGACGCGACCTCGGACGCACCGGGCGCGAACGACGATGCCTCGGGCGTCGCCGCCGCGATCGAGTCCGCGCGCGTGCTGTCGAAGCATCGCTTTCGCGCGACCATCGTCTATGCCGTCCTGTCGGGCGAGGAGCAGGGTCTCTTCGGCGGCGAGGTGCTCGCCGACTACGCACGGTCGCAGGGCTGGAAGGTCGAGGCCGACCTCAACAACGACATCGTCGGCAACTCGGCCGGCGAGGACGGCGTCCTGGACAGCGGCACGGTGCGCGTGTTCTCCGAAGGCACGAAGGCGATCGAGACGCCGGCGCAGGCGAACCTGCGCCGCTATCGAGGCGGCGAGATCGACTCGCCGTCGCGCAACCTCGCCCGCTACATGGCGACCGTCGCCGATCGCGACATGACGGCCTTCCGGGTACGGATGGTCTATCGCACCGATCGCTTCGGCCGCGGCGGTGACCAGGTGCCGATGCTGGAGGCCGGCTTCCCCGCGGTCCGCGTGACCGAGGCGCACGAACACTACGATCGCCAGCATCAGGACGTGCGCGTCGAGAACGGCCGCCCCTACGGCGACACGCTCGAATACGTCGACTTCGGCTATCTCGCCCAGGTGACCCGCCTGAACGCGTTGACGCTGGCGAGCATGGCCGCCGCACCGGCGCCACCGAGCGGCGTCGTCGCCGAGGGCGCGGTGAAGCACGACGTCCCCGGCATCGACGCCGACTGCGGCGGCGCC
>CALMOR010000014.1:14405-26935 GCA_937872165.1 uncultured Burkholderiales bacterium
CGGATCACAAGCGCAGCCTCCGCGGGCGGCGGCGTCGGCGCGGTGAAGCACGACACGACCGTCTCGTGGCGGCCGGTCGCCGGCGCGGCGGGCTACCGCGTGTGGTGGCGCGACACGACCGCCGCGCAGTGGCAGTACCACAGGGACGTGCGCATCGCGAGCGGAGCGCCGACGCGTGCGGTCCTCGAGAACGTCGTCATCGACGACTGGGCCTTCGGCGTGTCGTCGGTCGACGAGTCCGGCGACGAGTCGCCGATCGTCTACCCGGGAGACGCCGGCTCGTTCTGAAGCGTCGCGGCACGCGCCACGCGTGCCCGAGCGCGAAGCCGGCGGGACCGCGACGACGCCCGCGACCGGGATGGGTTCAGGTGTCGGTCCACATCCGCAGCAGGTTGTGATAGACGCCGGTCAGCTGGACGCGCGCGGCTTCGTCGCCGCCGGTCGCGTTCAGTCGCTGGATCGCGCGATCGAGATCGAACAGCACCGTGCGCCGGCCGTCGTCGCGCACGAGGCTCTGGATCCAGAAGAAGCAGCCGACGCGCGTGCCACGCGTGACCGGCTCGACCCGATGCACGCTGGTCGCCGGATAGACGATCAGGTCACCGGCCGGCAGCTTGACCGAATGGACGCCGTAGGTGTCCTCGATCAGCAGCGCGCCGCCGTCGTAGGCCTCCGGCGGCGAGAGGAAGAGCGTGGCCGAGAGATCGGTGCGGATCTTCTGGCCCGAACCGCTCGGCATGATCCGCACCGCGCCGTCGACGTGACCACCGAACTGCATGCCGCCGGTATAGCGATTGAAGAGCGGTGGATAGACCCGGTTCGGCAGGGCCCCGCTGATGAAGAGCGGGTTGCGCTCGAGCACCGACAGCACCGCGTCGCTCAGTTCGATCGACGTCTTCGAGCGTTCGGCGATCTGCTGGTTGTGCTTGACGGCGGCGCCCTGATGGCCGGCCGTCGCACGGCCGTCGACCCAGTCGCCTTCGGCCGCGGCCAGGCGCTCGCCGATCCGTCGCAGGGCGTCGGCGTCGAGGACCGATGGCACGTGCAACAGCATCGTTCAGAAGCGCGTGGTCAGCGTCAGCAGGGCCGTACGGCCGACGCCGGGGACGTACCGTCCGCCGTCCGACGGGATCAGCGCGGTGATGTAGTCCTTGTCGGCGATGTTGAGGATGTTGAAGCGCACGTCGTACTTCGGCAGGTGGTACGCGACTGTACCGTCCCAGCGCACGAAGCCGGGCGCCTGCGCGACGTTGGTGTTGCTCGCGAAGCGACTCGACTGGTAGGTCAGCCCGGAGCCCAGTTCGATCCGATGCGTGACGTTGTAGGTCGACCAGATCGTCGCCGAGTGCCGCGGCGTGTTGGCCGGAACCTTGCCCTGCGTGCCGTCGAGCGCGGAGGCCTGCACGATCTTCGCGTCGAGGAAGGTGTAGCCCGCGAAGACCTGCAGGTCCGCCGCCAGTCGTCCGGTCACGCCGACCTCGCCCCCGTCGACGCGGATGTTGCCGTCGAGCTCATACACGCCGGTCGAGATTTGCGTGCGCGCGTTGTCCTTCTCGATACGGAAGGCGGCCGCGGTCACCGACAGGGCTTCGCCAAGGAGATCCCACTTGGCTCCGACCTCGTACGACTTGTTCTTCTCGGGTTGCAGCGCCTGCTGGCCGGTCGTCACCGTCAGGGTCTCGAGCGAAGGATTGAACGAGGTCCCGTAGGCCACGTAGTACGACTGTTCCTTCGACGGCTGCCAGATCGGCCCGACGCGCACGCTGGTATGCGTGACGTTCTGCCCGACCTCGCTCAGCACCGTCGCGCTCGGGATCGAATTCGCGAGCCGGGCGCGGTAGCGATCGAAGCGCAGGCCCGCCACGAGCTTCAACTCGGGCGTGAACTCGATCGTGTCGTTGACCGATGCCGCGAGCGTGTTCGCGTTCGAAGTGACGAGGTTGCCGGTGGTGCGAACGGTCCGCGGCGACGCCGGCGCGTACGTCGGGCTCGCCAGCGACAGCACTGCCAGACCGGTGGTCGCGTTCGGCCCGGTGATGGCGGGATCGACCCGCGTGATCGCCTGGTTCTGATAGGTGTCGCGACCGATCTCGAAGCTCGTCAGCAACGTGTGCTTGACCGGGCCGGTATCGAAGTTGGCGATCAGGTCGGTCTGGTTGAAGAGAGAGTCGTCGACGATCGCCCGGTCCTTGCTCTGCAGGAGGATGGAGAGCGACTGCAACGGCAGCGCCGTGTAGTAGCCGGTCGTCGACGTCGGCAGGATCGTGAAAGCACCGCCTCCGTCGGCCGTCGGCAGGAACGTCCCGACGCGCGCCGAGTTGGTCTCGCGGGCGTCGACCGCGGTGCGGTTGTACTGGACCTGGTTGCGCAGGCTGAGCCTGTCGCTGAAGCGGTGCTCGAGCTTGACGCCGATGACGGTCGCGTCCTGCAGGATGCGGTCGTCGGTCAGCCCGTAGAAGTTGTCGTAGTCGACCGGCGCGGGGCCGCCGTTGAGCGACGAGATGCCGTAGTCGGCCATGTCGTGGTTGTGCTGGAAGAGGCCGTTGATCGTCACCGTCGTCGGCGTGTTGATGCCGAAGCGGATCGTCGGCGCGACGCCGTAGTCCTCGTTGGTGAGGACGTCCCGGGTCGTCTGGATGTTCTGGCCCATCGCCGAGATGCGGATGGCGGACGTGTCCGACAACGGCTGGTCGGTGTCGACGACGGCGCGATACTGGTCGTGGGTGCCGACCGTGACCGACGCCTCGTTGAGCGGCACGAGGCTGGCCTGCTTCGAGACCTGATTGATGACACCGCCGGTCGAGCCGCGGCCGAAGAGGATCGACGACGGGCCCTTCAGCACCTCCACGGTGTCGATGAAGAAGGTGTCGCGGTAGTACTGGCCCCGGTCGCGGATGCCGTCGATGAAGATGTCGGTGCGAGCCGTGAAACCGCGCAGGTTGATGTTGTTGCCGATCTGGCCGCCTTCCGCCGCGCCGATGGTGATGCCGGGTACGTTGCGGATCGCGTCCGACAGCGAGGTCGCGCCCTGCGCGTTCAGGAGCGCGCGGTTGATGATCGTGATCGACTGCGGGATGTCGCGCACGGCGGCGGGGACCCGGCCGATGGACGTGGTGTCGTTCTTCAGGTTTGCGCGGTCCTGCGTCGCATTGACTTCGACCTGCTCGAGCTGCGTCGGCTCCGTCTCGGCGACGGCCTGCGCGAGACCGCTGGGGCTCGCCGCCACGAGGGCGAGAGCGGCGGCGATGGGGGTGAGGCGAAAGGCGTTCATCTGGTTTCGGTCCGGCGCAGCGACTGCGCGAATTGTTGAAAAACGCTAAAGCGAGTGAGAATGATTCCCATTCTACACGACAGGCGAGCCGCCCTTTCCCACGGGCTCAGTGCCAGGTCCTCGCCGACTCGACCGGGGGAGCGCCCGACGATCCGTCCTCGCCGAGCTGCCGGGCCACGCGCTGCCAGTTCTCGTGCAGCTGCAGTGCGGTGGCGCGCAGGACCGGGTCGAGCCCGTCGGTGTCCATCATCTTCTCGAGGTGCGCGACGATCGCGCGGACGTGGCAGGGACAGTGCGACGGATTGAAGACCCAGCCGGAAATCAGGTACAGCGTCGAGGCGACGATGACTTCGGGACGCGGTTCGTCCATGGGGATTCCTCAGGTGTGCGCACGAGACGCCGCGCGGTTCGCGAAACGCGGACGCGCTTCGCCGATCATCGATCATCGCCGACGCGGCACGGAGGCACGCGTCAATTGCGAATGATTCTCATTATGATCGAACCGGCCCGCAAGTCAACGCGTCGTCATCGGCCTTTGCCCAAGACGATCACGTGCTGCATCGGCAGCGTCTCGATGGTCTCCTGCCAGACGAGTCCGGCCGCGGTCGCCTCGCGCCTGACCTGGGCTTCGCTCATCTTGTGGTGCGGAAGGATGTTCACCGCCGGGTCCTCGAGACGGTACTCGACGAAGACCAGCTTGCCGTCGCCTTTCAGCGATCGGACGATCGAGGCCAGCATCTCGCGCGGATGATCGAACTCGTGATAGACGTCGACCATCAGCACCAGGTCGAGGGACGCCGCGGGCAGGTGCGGATCGGTGCTCGTGCCCAGCACGCCCGTGACGTTCACCGTCTTCCGCTTCTTCATCTCGCGCGCGAGCAGCGCCAGCATCTCGGGCTGCACGTCGACGGCGAAGACGCGACCCGCGGGCGCGACGCGCCCGGCCATGCGCCAGCTGTAGTACCCCGTGCCCGCGCCGATGTCGGCGACCTGCATGCCGGATCTCAGCGGCAGCGCCTTCATCAGCAGGTCGGGTCGCTCCTCGGCGAAGCGCTCGGGCCGCTCGAGCCAGCCCGCACCCTCGTGACCCATGATGCCGGCCGTCTCGCGATCGAGATAGACGATGCCGGTGCCGTCCGGGCTCGGGGAGACGCGTCCGTAAGGCGCGGCGTCGGCCCCCGCGACGGGATCGACGGTCAGCAGCAACAGCAGGGCGAAGGATGGAACGATGCGGAACATGAGGCCTCGGTCTGGATGAATCGCGACGAAGCTATCGCTTCGCGCGTCGTTGACGGACGGTCTCGTAGAGGCAGACGCCGCTCGCGACCGACACGTTCAGGCTCTCGACCGACCCCTCCATCGGGATCGATGCGAGCGTGTCGCAGGTCTCGCGCGTCAGACGCCGCATGCCCTCCCCTTCGGTGCCGAGCACCCACGCGACCGGTCCCGCGAGGTCGACGTCGTAGATCGACGAGGTCGCGTCGTCGCTGGTGCCGACGATGCGGATCTCGCGCTCCTTCAGCTCGCGGAGGGTCCGCGCGAGGTTGGTGACCGTGATGTACGGCATGGTCTCGGCGGCACCGCTCGCGACCTTTTCGACGGTCGCGCCGATACCGGCTGCCCGATCCTTCGGCGCGACGACGGCGTGGACGCCTGCGCCGTCCGCGACCCGGAGGCAGGCGCCGAGGTTGTGAGGATCGGTGATGCCGTCGAGGATCAGCAGCAGCGGCGCGACCTCGCGCGGCAGGGCGTCGAGGACGTCGTCGAGACTCGTGGCACGCGCGATCTCGTCGGCCAGCGCGACGACGCCCTGATGCGGCGCGTTGCCCGACAGGCCGTCGAGCCGCCTCGCATCCACCGGCATCGAGCGGATGCCGCATTCGTCGGCGCGCTCGACGAGGCTGCGCATGCGCGCATCGTGTCGACTCGCGTCGACGTAAAGCTCCCGGACGCTCGAAGCGTCGTGACGCAGGCGAGCCGCGATCGCATGGAAGCCATGCAACGCACGCAGCCGCGCCACGTCAGCGCTTCTTCGAACGACCGCTCTTCGTCAGAGCGGCCTTGCGGGCCGTGCGCGCGCCGCCTCCCGGACCGGCGTGGCGACCACCGGCGGCGTCGCCGGGCTGCGCATGCTCGCGATGCACGGCGGCCCTCGGCTTCGCGGCCCGCTTGTTGGCCGGACGTGCGGGGCCCTTGCGGACACCGTCGGCGTCCTCGGGCAGCACACCGCGCATCAGTTCCTGGTAGCTGCTGCCGCGGACGAGGCGGAACTCGATCTTCCGCGCCTCGAGATCGACGCGCGCGACCTGCACGGTCACCGGGTCGGTCAGCCGGAAGCGCTGACCGGTGCGCTCGCCTCGTAGTTCGTGCAGGGCCTCGTTGAACTGGAAGTAGTCGGTCCCGAGCTCGGAGACATGGACGAGACCTTCGACGAAGAGGCCGTCGAGCGTGACGAAGACACCGAACGGCGCGACGCCGGTGACGGTGCCGCGGAACTGCTCGCCGACCTTCTCGCGCATGAAGTAGCACTTCAGCCATGCGAGGACGTCGCGGCTCGCTTCGTCGGCGCGCCGTTCGTTGGCCGAACATTGCAGTCCGAACTGTTCCCAGATGCCGTGGATGTGCTGCCGGTCGTTCGCATCGAGAGGCGCCGATGCCGACTGCGGAGCGATCGATGCATGACGGGCTTCGCGCTCGTCGCCGTCGCCTTCGCGATCGGGCAGCCGCGGCACATAGGTCGTGTTGGCGATCAACGCCTTCAGCACGCGATGGACGAGCAGGTCGGGATAGCGGCGGATCGGCGACGTGAAATGCGCGTAGGCCGGGTACGCGAGGCCGAAGTGGCCACCGTTGTCCGGCGAGTAGATCGCCTGCTGCATCGAGCGCAACAGCATCGTCTGCAGCAGCGACGCGTCCGGCCGCGGCCTGATGCGCTCGATCACGGCCGAGTAGTCGCTCGCGTGCGGGTCGTCTCCGCCGCCGAGGCTCAGGCCGAGGGTCTTGAGGAAGGCGCGCAGGTTCGCGAGCTTCTCGGTCGTCGGGCCGTCGTGCACGCGATAGAGACCCTCGTGCTTCTTCCGGGTCATGAGGTCGGCCGCGCAGACGTTGGCGGCCAGCATGCATTCCTCGATCAGCTTGTGCGCGTCGTTGCGCGTGCGCGGAAGGATCTCTTCGATGCGACCCTGAGGGTCCGCCACGATGTAGGTCTCGGTCGTCTCGAAGTCGATCGCGCCGCGCGCGGCGCGCGCCTGCGCGAACGCGTGATAGACCGCGTACAGCTGTTGCAGCATCGGCAGCTGCGCGCGCTTGGCCGGCGACACGACCGCCGCGCCCGCGGGCTCGGACGACGACAGCATCGACCAGACCTCGTTGTAGGTCAGGCGCGCGGCCGAATGGATGACGGCATCGTAGAACTGGTAGGCCGTGACCTCGCCTTCGAGACTGACGACCATGTCGCAGACGACCGCCATCCGGTCGACCTGCGGCATCAGCGAGCACAGGCCGTTGGAGATCTTCTCGGGCAGCATCGGGATCACGCGCCGCGGGAAGTACACCGAGGTGCTGCGCTCGAACGCATCGCGGTCGAGCGCGGTGCCGACCCCGACGTAATGACTGACGTCCGCGATCGCGACCAGCAGGCGCCAGCCCTTCTTGCGACCCTCGAGGAGCTCGCAGTACACGGCGTCGTCGAAGTCGCGGGCGTCCTCGCCGTCGATGGTGACGAGCGGGACGTCGGTGAGATCGACGCGGCCCGCGCCGTCCACCGGCCTCACCGCGTCGGGCAACGCGAGCGCCTCCGCTTCGGCGGCCGGCGAGAAGACGTGCGGCACGTCGTACTTGCGCACCGCGATCTCGATCTCCATGCCGGGATCGTCGATCTCGCCGAGCACTTCGTCGATGCGGCCGATCGGTTGCGTGTAGCGCGACGGCTGCTCGACGATCTCGACGGTGACGACCTGCCCGGGCTGCGCCTTTCGCACTTCGTTCGGCGGGATCAGGATGTCGTGCTTGATGCGCTGATCCTCGGGAACGACGACGAAGACGCCCCGTTCGCTGAGCAGGCGGCCCACGAGCCGCTTGGTGCGCCGCTCGGTGACTTCGACGATGGTGCCTTCGGGCTTGCCGCGATAGTCGGTCCCGGTGGGCTTGACGAGCACGCGATCGCCGTGGAGCACCTTCAGCATCTCCTTCGGCGCGAGCCAGATGTCGGGGCCGCTGCGATCGTCGCGGATCAGGAAACCGTAGCCGTCGCGGTGGCCCACGACGCGCCCCGCGATGAAGTCGAGCTTGTTCGCGAGCAACAGGACGCCCTTGCGATTCGGCATCAGTTGCCCGTCGCGCTCCATCGCTGCGAGGCGTCGATCGAAGCCGGGCATCTGTTCGGCCGTGACGTCGAGACGCGCCGCCAGTTCGGCCGGCATCAGCGGCACGTTGTCCGTGCGGAGCGCTGCGAGGATGGCTTCCCGTTCGGGGATCTCGTACTCGAAGCGTGCCGCGGAATCGTCCCCGCCCGAAGGCTTGGGGGTCTTCGGCGGGCGCGAACTGCGGACGGCCACCGGCTCCGGTTCGGGCGTTTCGAGGCGCGCCGAAGGCTCCGCGGCCATCGTCTGCGACGACATCGGTTCGTCCGAAGATCCGACGATGGGCGCCGGACGTCGGGTCTCGACCTGCTGGAGCGGAGATGCCGCGCTGAGCAGCGCGGCCGTGGTTCGCGAGCGGGTGCCGCGAGCCGGTTTTTCGTTTGACAAATCGGTCTTTCTCTTTAAACTGCGCCACTCGTCAGAACGGACGCATTTGTTGTTCGCATCCCCTGCCGCGCCCAGATGGCGGAATTGGTAGACGCACTAGGTTCAGGTCCTAGCGCCGGCAACGGTGTGGAGGTTCGAGTCCTCTTCTGGGCACCATCATAAAGGTTCGCGCGAGCGGACCTTTTTCATTGCGGGTTTGCCCGGAAAGAAGAGCGCCTGTGCGCTCTTCGCGAGGACTCGAAGGGCATCGCCTGCGAGCGATGCCGGGGTCGCGCTCGCGTGACCGAGTCCTCTTCTGGGCACCATCATAAAGGTTCGCGCGAGCGGACCTTTTTCATTGCGGGTTTGCCCGGAAAGAAGAGCGCCTGTGCGCTCTTCGCGAGGACTCGAAGGGCATCGCCTGCGAGCGAGCCGACTATTTCGCCCCCCGTCGAATCCAGGCCTCGAGCTGCTGCGGTCGCAACGAGTCGTAGTCCTCGAACGGTTGATGGATCCACGGGTTGTTCGGCAGGTGCTGCACGTAGTAGTCCGGCTCGACATTCGACGAGCCCTTCCACCAGATGACCGCGGTGCGCACTTCCTCGACCTCGGGAAAGCGGCGCTTCAGGTGCTCGCTCACCTTCTCGAGCGTCACCCCCGAGTCGACCAGGTCGTCGGCCAGCAGGACCTTGCCGCCGAAGCTGCCGCGACTGATCGTGATGTATTTGGCGATGTCGAGCTCTCCACGGCTCGTGCCGCCGTCCTCGCGATACGAGCTCGTCGAAAGGATGGCGAGCGGCAGGTCGAAGATGCGCGAGATGACGTCGCCCACGCGCATGCCCCCGCGCGCGAGGCAGAGGATCTGATCGAACTTCCATCCGGACTCGTGGATCTGCAGGCACAGGCGCTCGATCAACCGGTAGTAGTCGTCGTAGCCGAGCCAGAGGTCGGCGTCGGTCGATGCGGGCACGCTCATGTCGCTCTCGCTTTCAGAGGAAGGGATGACGCAGCACGATCGTCTCGTCGCGGTCGGGCCCGGTCGAGATCATGTCGATCGGCACGCCGCACACCTCGGCGAGTCGATCGAGATAGCGACGCGCGTTGGCCGGCAGGCGATCGAGCTCGCGGACGCCGAACGTGCTCTCGGTCCAGCCGGGCAACTCCTCGTAGATCGCTTCGAGCCCGTCCAGGTTGTGGGCGCCGAACGGCAACAGGTTTATGGTCTCGCCGTCCGCGGTCCGATAGCCGATGCCGAGCTTGATCGCCTCGACGCCGTCGAGCACGTCGAGCTTGGTGATGCAGAGGCCCGAGACGCCGTTGATCTGGATCGATCGCTTCAGCGCCGCCGCGTCGAACCAGCCGCAGCGCCGCGCGCGCCCCGTCACCGATCCGAACTCCTTGCCCTTCTCGGCGAGATGACGGCCGACCTCGTCGAAGAGCTCGGTCGGGAACGGGCCCGAGCCGACGCGCGTCGTGTAGGCCTTCGTGATGCCGAGCACGTACTGCAGGCTCTGCGGACCGACGCCCGCACCGGCCGACGCCGCTCCCGCCACGCAGTTGCTCGAGGTCACGAACGGATAGGTGCCGTGGTCGACGTCGAGCAGGGTCCCCTGCGCGCCTTCGAAGAGCAGGTTGCGGCCTTCGGTCTGCAGGCGGGCGAGTTCTCGCGGCACGTCCGCGACCATCGGCTTCACGCGCGGCGCGAGCGCCATCGCGGCGTCGAACACTTCGTTCGCGGACACCTCGGCGCAACCGAGATAGCCCTTCAGCACGAAGTTGTGGAAGTCCAGCACTTCGTCGAGGCGCTCCCTGAACTGGTCCGGCGTGAAGAGGTCCTGCAGGCGGATCGCGCGGCGCGCGGCCTTGTCTTCGTAGGCCGGCCCGATGCCGCGGCCGGTCGTGCCGATCTTGGCCTCGCCGCGCTTGGCCTCGCGGCCCTGGTCGATCGCGACGTGGTACGCGAGGATCAGCGGGCACGCCTCGCTGATCGACAGGCGCGCCGCGACGTCGACGTCCGCGGCCTGCAGCTCGTCGATCTCCTTCAGCAGCGCCTCGGGGGACAGCACGACGCCGTTGCCGATGAAGCACGGCGTCTCGGGCCGCATGATTCCCGAAGGGATGAGGCGCAGCACGGTCTTCCGCCCGCCGACGATCAGCGTGTGGCCGGCGTTGTGTCCGCCCTGGAAGCGCACGACCGCGTGCGCATGATCGGTCAGCCAGTCGACGACCTTGCCCTTGCCTTCATCGCCCCACTGCGTCCCGATGACGACGACGTTCTTGCTCATGGTTTCGGCCGCTCTATAAGGATGAAGACTTCGACGACGTCGTCTCGACGAGCCAACGGCCCTCGCGCTCGACCAGCGTGCGCTCCACCGGCCGGTCGGCCGCCTCGTCGTCGAACCGGTGGACGACGATCTCGCCCGCCGCGCGAAGCTCGGCGACGGCCGCGCGCAACGACGGATCGTCGCTCCACGGCGCTTCGATGCTCGAACGCACGCCGTCGACGACCGCGATACGCACGAGCTCGCGGAGATCGAGACTGAAGCCGGTCGCGGGCCGCGACCGTCCGAACGCGAGCCCGACCTCGTCGTAGCGGCCGCCCTGCGCGATCGCGTTAGGCAGGCCGTCGCAGTAGACCGCGAACATCGCGCCGCTGTGATAGTGGTAGCCGCGCAGGTCGGCGAGGTCGATCGAGACGCACGATGGATCGAGCGCCAGCGCCAGCCTCTCGAGCACGTCGAGCGCCGACGCGATGCGCGGCAGTCGCGGCAACCGTTCGCGCGCCCGGGCGAGCGTCTCGATGCCGCCGTTCAGGTCGGTCAACGCGAGCAACGCATCGCGGGTCGATCGCTGGACGTCGCCGCACAGCCCGGCGAGTTCGTCGCGAGCCTTCGACTGCAGCAGCGGATGGACGCGATCGCCGATCATGAAACCCGCGGGATCGGCTGCGAGGATCGCCCGGAGGATTTCCGCGTGCCCGAGGTCCAAGCGCGCGCGACGGACGCCCGCGACCGCGAGCGTCGCGAGCAGCAGTTCCTGCATCTCGAGGTCGGCCTCGATGCCCGCATGGCCGTACAGCTCGGCGCCGACGACGAAGGGCTCGCGGGTCCCGGTCAGCGTACGCGGCCGCGTGTAGAGGACGCTGCCGGCGTAGCAGAGACGCGTGATGCCGCGACGATTCAGCAGATGTGCGTCGATGCGGGCGACCTGCGGCGTGATGTCGGCGCGCAGACCCATCGTGCGACCCGACATCTGGTCGACCAGCTTGAACATCTGCAGGTCGAGGTCGCGTCCCGTGCCGGACAACAGCGACTCGACGTACTCGAGCAACGGCGGCATCACGAGTTCGTAGCCGAAGCCGGCGAACAGGTCGAGCAGCTTCCGACGCAGCGCCTCGATGCGCGCGGCTTCGGCGGGCAGGATGTCGGCAATCGCTTCGGGCAGCGACCAGGCGGGCATGATCGGGCGGTGAGATGACGAAGCGGGCGCTTCAGAACGCGTGCATGGCGAGCAGCACGACGACGCCCGACACGACGGCCATCAGGCCTATGAAACGCAGTTGCCCGTCCTCGAGCGTCGTGATGCGGCGGAAGGTGTCCTTCCAGATCGACGGAAAGATCAGCGGCACGATGCCCTCGATGATCAGCACGAGCCCGAGAGCGATGACGAACGACGCGTCCACGCGCGTTGACGGGCGACCGCGCTCAGCGCTTGCGAGCCGCGCCGGCCGTCGTGGAACCGTCGGGGCTCTGCAGATACCTGAAGAAGTCCGTCGACGGGTCGACGACGAAGAGGTCTCCCTTGCTGCGGAAGCTCTTCCGGTACGCGTCGAGGCTGCGATAGAACGCATAGAACTCGGGGTTCGAACCGAACGCCTGCGCGTAGGTCGCCGAGGCTTTCGCGTCCCCCTCGCCCTTCGTCCGCTCGGCATCGCGATAGGCCTCGGCGATGATGATTTCCTTCTGCCGGTCCGCGTCGGCGCGGATCTTCTCGGACTCGGCGCCGCCGGTCGATCGAAGTTCGTTGGCCACGCGATGACGCTCGGCCTCCATGCGCCGGTAGATCGATTCGCTGATCTCGGGCAACAGGTCGACGCGCTTCAGGCGCACGTCGACGACCTCGACGCCGATCTGCTTCGCCTCGTCGGCGACCTTCTGCTTGATGGCGGCCATCACCTGCTCGCGCTCGCCCGACACCACCTCGTGCGTGGTGCGCTTGGTGATCTCCTCGTTGAGCGCCGACTTGATGATCTGCCCCATGCGGATGACCGCACGATCCATGTCGGCGCCGATGCTGATGTAGTACTGCTTGGGGTCGACGATGCGCCACTTAACGAAGGTGTCGACCAGCACGTTGCGCTTCTCGGACGTGATGAAGCGTTCGGCTTCCGGCGTGTCGATCGTGAGGATGCGCTTGTCGAGGAAGACGACGTTCTGGAACGGCGGCGGCAGCTTGAAGTGCAGGCCCGGCTTGCGGATCACGTCCTTGATCTCGCCGAAGCCGAAGAGGATCGCGTAGCGGCGCTGATCGAC
>CALMOR010000014.1:26945-36106 GCA_937872165.1 uncultured Burkholderiales bacterium
GAGGAGCCCGAGCACGACGACGATGATGCGATTGATCATCGGATGTCCCGATCGCGATTGCGCAGTCCGTCCCGCGACCGCGGGTCCACGTCGGAGCCACCGGTGCCGTTCGACGCCCCGCTGACCGACGACGGCATCGCGGTCGAGCTGGTCGTGGATTGCGCGGCCACGCGTGCGCTCTCCTGCGCGGCCTGCTGCAGCAGCTTGTCGAGCGGCAGCATCAGCAGGTTGTTGCCGGCACGCGGGTCGACCATGACCTTGACCGCGTTCGAGTAGATCTCCTGCATCGTGTCGATGTACATCCGTTGTCGCGTGACGACCGGAGCCTTCGCGTATTCGCCGACGACCTGCGCGAAGCGGCTGGCATCGCCTTCGGCCTGCGCGATCACGCGCTGCTTGTAGCCATCGGCCTCCTGCAGCAGGCGCGACGCGTTGCCGCGCGCGCGCGGAATGACTTCGTTGGCGTAGGCCTGCCCTTCGTTCTTCGCCCGCTCGCGATCCTGGCCCGCCTTGACGGCGTCGTCGAACGCGGCCTGCACCTGCTCCGGCGGCTGCGCGTTCTGGATCGTGATGCTGGAGATCAGGATGCCGGTCTGGTAGCGGTCGAGGATCTGTTGCGCCAGGATCTGCGCCTGGATCGCGGCCTGTTCGCGCCCCTCGTAGAGCACCAGGTCCATCTTGCTGCGCCCGACGATCTCGCGGATCGCGGTCTCGGCCGACTGCTTGACGGCCTCGTCGGGGTTGCGGTTGTTGAACAGGTAGTCCGGCGCGTCCTTGAGCCGGTACTGCACGGCCATCTGCACGTCGATGATGTTCTCGTCGTCGGTCAGCATCAGCGACTCGCGCGGGACCTTGGTGCGCAGGCTGCCGGTATAACCGACCTCGACCGTGCGCACGCCCGATACGTTGACGATCTCGTTGCTCTGGATCGGATACGGCAGACGCCACTGGATGCCCGCGCCGGTCATGCTCTTGTAGCTGCCGAACTGGAGGATGACGCCGGTCTGTCCCTCCTGCACGATGAAGAAGCCGCTGGCCAGCCAGATCGCGAAGACGATGCCGGCGACGATGCCGGCGATGGCCTTGGTGCTGCGGCCGTTGGGCGTGAAGCCGGAGCCGCCTCCCTGCGCTTCGCGGGGACCGCCGCCCTTGTTGCCGAAGAGCCCGGACAGGCGGCGATTGAGATCGCGCCACAGTTCCTCGAGATCGGGCGGGCCGTCGCGACGACCGGGTCGCCGATTGTCGGGTCCGCCTTCGGAGAAGACGAGAGGGCCGCGCGCGTCGAGGGATGTCTGCACCGGAGGTCGCAAGGATGAGGTCGGAAGGAAGTCGCTGGAGCAGGCGGGGGCCGTGCCGATCGATGCAGGCGCCGAACGTGCCGGAAGATCGGGCCGAAGGCGACGCGGAATTCTACGCGTTCAACGTCCGGTGCCCGAGTCGTCGATCGCGAACCGTTCGTCGTCGTGTCGGGGGTCGGCCTGCGGTTTGTCGGCGCGACCTTCGCGGATCGCCGTCGCCGCCTCGACGAGTGCGCCGCGGAGCTCCGTCAGCCCTGCTCCGGACTGCGCGCTCAATGAAACGCGGCGGATGTTATCACGCACGTCCCTCTCGACCGACGCGGGAAGATCGAGTGCGTCGATCTTGTTGAAGACGACGATCTGGGGGATGTCGGCCGCGCCGATCTCCTTCAACACCGCGTTGACCTGCGCGATCTGCTCTCCCCGCTGCGGGCTCGCGACGTCGACCACGTGCAGCAGCAGGTCGGCGTGCGTGGTCTCCTCGAGCGTGGCCTTGAAGGCTTCGATCAGCGAGTGCGGGAGATCGCGGATGAACCCCACCGTGTCGGACAGCACGACCTGGCCGATGCCTTCGAGGTAGAGGCGGCGCGACGTCGTGTCGAGCGTCGCGAACAACTGGTCGGCCGCGTAGCTGTCCGCGTGCGTCAGCGCGTTGAACAACGTCGACTTGCCGGCGTTCGTGTAGCCGACGAGCGCGATCGTGATCGAAGCGCCGCGGCTGCGGGCGCGCCGTTGGGTGGTGCGCTGACGACCGAGCTTCTCGAGCTTGACCTTCAGGGCCTTGACGCGGTCGCCGATCAGGCGACGGTCGGTCTCGAGCTGGGTCTCGCCCGGTCCCCGCATGCCGATACCACCCTTCTGGCGTTCGAGGTGGGTCCAGCCGCGCACGAGGCGCGTGGCGAGGTGACTGAGCTGCGCCAGCTCGACCTGCACCTTGCCGTCGTGGCTCTGGGCGCGCTGCGCGAAGATGTCGAGGATCAGCGCGGTCCGGTCGACGACGTTGATCTGCAGCTTGCGTTCGAGATTGCGTTGCTGGGCCGGCGACAGGGCATGGTCGAAGATCACGAGGTCCGCCTCGTCGGCCGCGACCTTCGCGGCGATCTCGTCGACCTTGCCCGACCCGATGAAGGTGGTCGCGTCCGGGCTCTGCCGCTTGCCGGTCACCGTGGCATAGGCATCGGCGCCGGCGGACGCCACCAGCAGCTTGAGCTCTTCGAGACTGGCTTCGGCATCGCTGCGCCCGAAGTCGACGGACACGAGGAGCGCCCGCGGCTTCGTGGTCGCCCCGCCCCCTTCCACCTGACGGTGGATGCGACGCGAGGTCGGCGCGCTCTCGAGCGTGTCGACCCGCGCGTCCGGAAGAGGCACGACCCGATCGTTCTTCGCGCGCGCCTTCTCCCACTCGAGGACGCCCTCGGCGAGGGCACGTGTGGACGCCTTCACGCGGCGACTTTCACTCGGCGGTCTGCTCGACGGAGAAGTTGACGGCGCGAGCCGGCACCACGGTCGAGATGGCGTGCTTGTAGACCATCTGCGTCACGGTGTTGCGCAGCAGGACCACGTACTGATCGAAGGACTCGATCTGACCCTGCAACTTGATGCCGTTGACCAGGTAGATCGAGACGGGAATGTGTTCCTTGCGCAGCGCGTTGAGAAACGGGTCCTGCAGCAGTTGCCCCTTGTTACTCATGAATACACTCCGGAGGTTTTGTTTGGATGCATCGCTGCAATGGCGGGTTGTCGTTGCCCCGCCTATGTGAGGCAGATTGCGCGTGATTCAATCGGGCGGATCTTCGGTGCTGCGCCCGATCCGGACAACGCGAATTCAATGTAATCGATTTCCCGGCACCCTGCGCCGCGGTCGCGAGAGGCCTTCCTCTCGTCAGCTCGGGCCTTGCGATGCGAAGGGATTGCGGGTCGAACGGAACTCGACTCGCAGTGGAGTTCCCTGCAGCGAAAAAGTTTCTCGAAAGCTCGCCTCGAGATAACGGCGATAGGTCTCGGGAACGTTGTCCAGTCCATTGCCGTGGATCACGATCACCGGCGGATTCTGTCCGCCCTGGTGCGCGTAACGCAGCTTCGGACGCGACATCCCGCGACGGGGCGGCGTCTGTCGATCGACGGCCTCGACGAGGGCACGCGTGAGCTTCGGGGTGGGCAGCTTGCTGAAGGCCGCCGCGGCCGCCACGTCGACGGACTTCATCACGGCCGCGATGCCCTGACCCTTCAATGCGGAGATGTGATGCGTCTTCGCGAACGACAGGAACTGCAGTTTCCGGTCCGCATCGCGCTTGATGCGCTCGCGTTCGTAGTCGCCGAGGCCGTCCCACTTGTTGATCGCGACCACGACCGCGCGGCCCGACTCGACGACGAAGCCCGCGATATGTGCGTCCTGGTCCGAGATCTCCTGACGCGCGTCGAGAACCAGCACGACCACGTTGGCATCGGCCACCGACTGCAGGGTCTTGACGACCGAGAATTTCTCGACCGCCTCGAACACCTTGCCGCGCTTGCGCAGGCCGGCCGTGTCGATCAGCGTGTACTGCCGGCCGGCGCGATCGAAGTCGATGTGGATGCTGTCGCGGGTCGTGCCCGGCTGGTCGAACACGATGACCCGCTCTTCGCCGAGCAGCGTGTTGACGAGCGTCGACTTGCCGACGTTGGGCCGCCCGACGATCGCGATGCGGATGCGCCGCGGCCCGCGGTCTTCGGGGTCTTCCCCCTCTTCGTCGACCGCTTCGAGCGGCGCGACGCGATCGAGCAGCAGCTCGACGAGTTCGCGTACGCCGTCGCCGTGGGCCGACGAGATCGCGACCGGCTCGCCGAGCCCGAGCTCGTGGAACTCGGCGGTGACGGTCGGGTGTCGCATGCCCTCGGCCTTGTTGACCGCGACGACCAGCGGCCGACCGGCCTTGCGGAGATCCTCGGCGATCGCCTGGTCGGCGCCGGTCAGCCCGCTCCGTCCGTCGACGAGGAAGATCAGCGCGTCGGCTTCCGCGATGGCCTGTCGCGTCTGCTTGGCCATCTCGTGGACGATGCCTTCCTTCGCGACCGGCTCGAAGCCACCGGTATCGATGATCAGGAAAGGGCGCTCGCCGACGCGACCCGTGCCGTAGTGGCGATCGCGCGTGAGCCCCGGCATGTCGGCCACGAGCGCGTCGCGCGACCGGGTCGTGCGGTTGAAGAGCGTCGACTTGCCGACATTGGGCCGCCCGACGATCGCGATGACCGGCAGCGGCTTCGACGCCTTCATGACCGCGGCTTCATTGCGTCACGAACGCATAGAGATCGCCGCCCTGCGTCTGGAACAGCACCGCGGGCGCGCTGCCCACCGAGAACGAACGCGGCGCCGTCAGCAGCGCCGAGCCGTCGGTCGTCGACCGTGCGATCAGCGAACCGTCCTCGCGCGAGAGCCAGTGCACGAAGCCCTTGTAGTCGCCGACGACGATCGCGCGGCCGACCGACGTGGGTGCGGTCATGCGGCGATAGGCGAGCTTGTCGCTCTTCCACACGGTCGCGCCGGTCGAGCGCGTCAACGCGTTGACCATCGACTTGTCGTCGGTGACGTAGGCGAAGCGGCCGTCGATCTCGATGCCGTTGGGGGTCGACAGGTCCTTGCTCCACAACGCGTTGCCGCTCGAGATGTCGAAGCAGCCCGCACGCCCCTGGAACGCGGCCGCGCAGACCTCGCGTCCGGCGACCACCGGCGTGCCGACGACATCGGCGACGCGCTCGAGCTCGGTCGCGCCCTTCGGCACCGCCACCGAGCTCTCCCAGCGCAACGTGCCGTTCGACACGTTGAGAGCGACCAGCCGTCCACCGGGGAAGCCGACGAAGATCAGGCTGCCGTCGATCGTGATGCCGGGGTTGCCGCGCAGCACCAGCGGCTGGCTCGAGCGTTGATAGGTCCAGCGCTTGCGGCCGGTCTCCTCGTCGTAGGCGAGGACGCGATTGTCGGTCGTGCGGACCACGATCAGGCCCTGTCCGACCGACGGCGCGCTGAGCACCTCGGTGCCGGTGGGGACACGCCACGACGGCTTGCCGTCGCGATCGAGCGCGATCACGTCGCCGTCCTCGGTCACCACCGCCGACATGGTTCCGTCCGAGCCGACACCGGCCGTCAGCGGCGTGTCGAGGTCGGTCTTCCAGACCACCGCGCCGGTCGCGAGGACACGCCGCTCGACGATGCCCTTGCCGCCGGCGGCGACGACGTCGGGGCCGATCAGCGCGGGCGTGAAGTAGTAGCGGCCGGCCTTGCCGACGCTCGCGTTCCACAACGGCTTGACGTCGAGCGTCGTGGCGACCGGCGTCAGCTCGGTCGGCGGATGCTTCGGCGCCGCCGAGAAGATGTGGGCGTTCTCCCACCACGAACAGCCGGCGGTCGCGACGATGACGAGCGCGAGCGCGACCCGGACGAAGGACTTCACGAGGACACTCATTGCTTCTTCTCCGCGGTCGGGGTCGGGACCAAGGTCTTCGGCGCGGTCGCTGGCGCGGTCGTTGCGGCGGGCACCGCGCTCGTTCCGTCCGGAACGGCCGACGCGACGACGCCGCCGATCAGGCCATCGAGCTTGAGCTGCACGACGTTCGCGTAGCTGCGCGACTCGGTGCGCGACTCCAGCAACGCGACGGCCGCGGTGTACTCGCGCTTCGCGTCGTCGAGCTTGCCCTCGGCCACGTAGACGTCGCCGCGGCGATCGGCGAACGCCGCCTGGAACGGCACCGACAGGTCGGACGCCGCGCTGCCGGTGATCTGCTTCAACGCTTCTTCGTAGGCGGCTTCGTCGAGCAACACGCCCGCGAGCCGCAAGCGTCCGAGAGCCCGGTACTCGGGATCGATCGCATGCTCGCTCGTCCACTGGAGCTGGGCCTTCGCGGTCCTGGCGTCGCCGTTCTCGAGGTTGGCCTTCGCCGAGATCACCGCGCCCATCTCGGCATATGCGGTGGAGCCGTACTTGTCGAGCAGCACGCCGGTCAGCTCGCGCGTGCGGGCGATGTCCTTCGCGACGACCGCACGCTGCAGCTCGTCGTAGGCGCCCGCGGCCTTCGCGGTCCTGTCGCGCTGGTACCACTGCCAGCCGTTGTAGCCCGCGACCGCGACCGCGACGCCGAGCGCGAGGCTCGTCAGCGCGTTGCCGTAGCGGTCCCACCAGGCCTTCAGCGAGGCAATCTTCTCTTGTTCTTCCAGATCGTAAGCCACTCGGTCTCCGTGTTCAGTGCAACGTCAGCGGAGGTTCCGCCGCGTCCTTCGCTGCTTCCGTCGTTGCTTCCGTCGTTGCTTCCGTCGTTGCTTCGTCGGTCGCTTCCGTCGTCGCTCCGTCGAACGGGTCGTCGTCCTCGCCGGCGCCGACCAGCGCATCGACCAGCGTCACGGTCAGCGCGTCGAGCGCGACGCGTCGTTGCGTGCCGCTGCCCGCGAGGTCGCGGCCGAGGGTCCTGACGGTCGCCTGGTTCGCGGCGACCTCTTCGTCGCCGAGGATCACCGCGAAGGCCGCGCCGCTGCCGTCGGCCCTCTTCATCTGCGACTTGAAGCTGCCGATGCCCGCGGCCGTCGCGCAGTGCAGGACGACGTCGAGCCCGACCGTCCGCAGTCCCTCGGCCACGCGCATCGCGAGGCGCGACGCGGCGTCGCCCCGATGCACGACGTAGACGTCGCACGACGGCGTCGTCGCCGCCTCGGTCGCGCGGAGCAGCTCGAGGATGCGCTCCATGCCGATCGCGAAGCCGCACGCGGGCGCCGCCTTGCCGCCGAGAATCTCGACGAGGGGATCGTAACGGCCGCCACCGCATACCGTCCCCTGCGCGCCGAGCGAGTCGGTGATCCACTCGAAGACGGTGAGGTTGTAGTAGTCGAGGCCGCGCACGAGACGCGGGTTGACGCGATAGGCGACGCCCGCGTCGTCGAGACGCGCCTTGACGCCTTCGAAATGGGCGAGGGACTCGCTGTCGAGGAAGTCCTCGATGCGCGGAGCCGCTTCCACCAGCGCCTGCATGTGCGGGTTCTTCGTGTCGAGGATGCGCAGCGGGTTGCCGTGCAGGCGGCGCTTCGCGTCGTCGTCGAGCAGTTGCTCGTTGGCCTCGAGGTAGTCGATCAGCGCGACGCGATGACGTGCGCGTTCGGCGGGCTGACCGATGCTGTTGATCTCGAGCCGCAGGTCGCCGATGCCGAGGTCGTCGAAGAGACGCTTCGCGAGCAGGACGACCTCTGCATCGACATCCGGGCCCGCGAAGCCGAGCGCCTCGACGCCGAACTGATGGAACTGCCGCGTGCGACCGCGCTGCGGACGCTCGCGACGGAACATCGGACCGAGGTACCAGAGGCGCTGCGGCCCGTCGTACAGCAGGTTGTGTTCGATCGACGCGCGCACCACGGAGGCCGTGCTTTCGGGACGCAGCGCCAGATGCTCGCGTCGGCCGTCCTTGTCGGCCTTGTCCTCCCACGCGTACATCTCCTTCTCGACGATGTCGGTGACCTCGCCGATGCCGCGCGAGAAGAGCGACACGTGCTCGACGATCGGCGTGCGGATGCGGCGATAGCCGTAGGCCCGCGACACCGACGCGACGGCCTCCTCGAAGCGCTCCCACAACGCGGCGTCCGCGGGCAGCACGTCGTTCATTCCCTTGACGGCGCGCAGCTGCGTGTCCGGGCGATCGTTGGTTCCGGTCATGGCGACGACGATGGGACCGGCGCTCACGCGAGCGCGGTCGATGCCCGCGGGGCCGCGCCCGCCACGCCCTCGGCGCCGTAGCGGCGTTCGACGTAGCGCGACACGATGGCCTGGAACTCCTCGGCGATGCGTTCGCCCTTCAACGTGACGGTCCGTTCGCCGTCGACGAACACCGGTGCGACCGGGCTCTCGCCCGAGCCCGGCAGGCTGATGCCGATGTCCGCGTGCTTCGACTCGCCGGGCCCGTTGACGATGCAGCCCATCACCGCGACGTGCATGTTCTCGACGCCCGCGTAGCGCGTCTTCCAGACCGGCATCTGTTCGCGCAGCCAGCTCTGGATGCTCGACGCGAGTTCCTGGAAGACCGTGCTGGTCGTGCGTCCGCAGCCGGGACAGGCGATGACCATCGGCGCGAAGGCGCGCAGCCCCATCGTCTGCAGGATCTCCTGCGCGACCACGACCTCGCGCGTGCGGTCGCCGCCGGGCTCGGGCGTGAGAGATATGCGGATCGTGTCGCCGATGCCTTCCTGCAGCAGGACGGCCAATGCGGCCGTGGACGCGACGATGCCCTTGCTGCCCATGCCCGCTTCGGTCAGCCCGAGGTGCAGCGGATAGTTCGACCGGTGCGACAGCTCGCGATAGACGGTGACGAGGTCCTGCACGCCGGACACCTTGCACGAAAGGATGATCGCGTCGCCCCGCAGGCCGACCTGCTCGGCGCGGGCCGCGCTCTCGACCGCCGACGTGACGAGCGCCTCGGTCATCACGGCCTGCGCATCGCGCGGTTCGGGCCGACGCGCGTTCTCGTCCATCACGCGGGCCAGCAGCGCCTGGTCGAGGCTGCCCCAGTTGACGCCGATGCGGACCGGCTTGTCGTGCAGGCAAGCGACCTCGATCATGCGGGCGAAGTTGTCGTCGTGCTTGCTGCCGGCCCCCGCCCCCGAACCGACGTTGCCCGGGTTGATGCGGAACTTCGCGAGCGCCGCCGCGCACTCGGGGAACTGGGTCAGCAGCTTGTGCCCGTTGTAGTGGAAGTCGCCGACCAGCGGGACGTCGATGCCCATGCGGTCGAGCTGGTCGCGGATCGGCGCGACCTCGCGCGCCGCTTCGGGCGAATTGACCGTGATGCGGACCAGCTCCGAGCCGGCCATGGCCAGCTCCTTGACCTGGATCGCGGTCGCGATCGCGTCGGCGG
>CALMOR010000014.1:36210-36814 GCA_937872165.1 uncultured Burkholderiales bacterium
CATGACGGGGCGCCGCGCCGTGGAGCGGCGTTGCCGGCCGCGCCGTCGCCGAAGCATCGAGGGTCGATCGATCGAGTTGAGCTGCCATGTCGTGGATCCGGAGAATGGAAGGGCCGCCGCGTACGCCGATCGGCACGCTGCGGCTCAGGAGAGCGTGAGACGGGCGACCTGGTCGCGGGTATAGGGCGTGAGGTCCACCGCTTGCCCGCGGAACTTCAGTTCGACGCCCTTCGCGTTGCCGACGACGAGCGAGAACGGCGCCTCGCCGTCCACGGTCTGTTCGGAGCCGGCCTCGTTGAGACGCTTCAAGAGCACCGTACCGTCGGCCGATCGGACCTCGACCCACGACTGCTCCTTGAAACGGAACAGCAGCGAGAGAGCCGACGACGGCGCCGCCGCGGGACCGCTCGTCGCGGCTCCCGCCGTCGCTTCGATCGGAGGACTCGCAGCTGCGGCCACGGGCGATGCCGACATCGCCGTCGCCGCCGGATCGTCGACCGACGCGGCCGGTAGCGGCGTCGCCGTCGCGAGCGACTCGGTCGTGCGACGACCGAACAGCGACTGCGCGGTCGACCATGCCTGTTCGAACGAGCGGGTACCCGAC
>CALMOR010000015.1:0-282 GCA_937872165.1 uncultured Burkholderiales bacterium
ACCCGGTGCCGCCCGCGACGGACCCTGCGTCCACCCCGTCCTCTTCGAAGGCCGGCGCACACCGCTGCGCCTGACCGTCCGGCATCGACCGCGCCGCGCGCGCGATGCCTTCACCCGAACCTCACCGACCGCCCCCGATGGATACCCGCCGCACCGTTCTCTGGATCATCTTCTCCGTCTCGCTGTTCCTGATCTACGAGAACTGGCAGCGGGCCAACGGCAACGCCACGCTGTTCGGCCCGCCGGTGGCGTCGCAGCCGGTCGCGGCCGGCAGCGCGCCGC
>CALMOR010000015.1:292-3657 GCA_937872165.1 uncultured Burkholderiales bacterium
GTCGCGAGCACCACGCCCGGCTCGGTGCCGGCCGCCGGGTCGGTGCCGCCGTCGACCAACAACCCGTCGGCGACCGCCGCCGCCTCGGACGCGCCGAGTGCGACCGCGCCGGCGAAGGGCGAGAAGGTCGCAGTCGCCACCGACCGCTACGTGGTCGACTTCAACACGCTCGGCGCGACGATCGACCGGGTCGAGCTGCTCGCCTATCGCGACAGCACCGATCCGGCGACCAACTTCGTCCTGCTGAACCAGGTGCCCGACTACTACTACGTCGCGCAGACCGGTCTCGTCGGCTCGACCGGCGGTCCGTCGGCTTCGCTGCCGACGCACCGGACCGCGTTCACCGCGGTGCCGGGTCCCCGCACGATGGAGGACGGGCAGGACACGCTCGACGTGTCCTTCGAAGCCACGAGCGGCGGCGTCAGGCTGGTGAAGACCTTCACCTTCCATCGCGGCAGCTACGAGATCGGCGTGCGCCACGCGGTGACCAACGTCGGCGAACAGCCGGTGATGCCGCAGCTCTATCTGCAACTCGTGCGCGACGACAAGACGCCGGCCGGCGGCTCGCGCTTCTACAGCACCTACTTCGGACCGGCGGTCTACAGCGAGGCGGAGAAGTTCCAGAAGGTCAGCTTCGGCGACATCGAGAAGGGCAAAGGTCCCGACAAGCACGTCGCCCGTGCCGACCAGGGCTGGGTCGCGATGCTGCAGCATTACTTCGTGTCGGCGTGGATCCCGAGCGACGGCGCGCGCGACTACTACACCGACAAGCTCGACGCGAACCTCTTCCGCGTCGGCCTGCGCGAGCCGCTCGGCACGGTCGCGCCCGGCGCCACGCTGACCAACGACGCGCGTCTCTACCTCGGTCCGACCGACGAACGCATTCTCGAGAAGGTCGCGCCGGGGCTCGACCTGGTCCGCGACTACGGCTGGACCACGATCCTCGCCAAGCCGATGTTCTGGGTGCTCGAGAAGATCCACGCCTTCGTCGGCAACTGGGGCTGGTCGATCATCCTGCTGACGATCGGCATCAAGCTCGTGTTCTTCCCGCTGTCGGCCGCGAGCTACAAGTCGATGGCGCGGATGAAGAACCTCGCGCCGCGGATGAAGGAGCTGCAGGAGCGTCACAAGGACGATCGCGCCAAGCTCAACCAGGCGACGATGGAGCTCTACCGCACCGAGAAGGTCAACCCGATGGGCGGCTGCCTGCCGATCGTGGTCCAGATCCCGTTCTTCATCGCGCTGTACTCGACGCTGCTGGCTTCGGTCGAGATGCGCGGCGCGCCGTGGCTCGGATGGATCCACGACCTCGCCGCGCCGGACCCGTTCTACCTGCTGCCGATCGTGATGATGGCGTCGATGTTCGTGCAGTACAAACTGAACCCGGCGCCGCCCGATCCCACGCAGGCCAAGATGATGCTGGTCATGCCGCTGGTGTTCGGCGTGACCTTCTTCTTCTTCCCGGCCGGCCTCGTTCTGTACTGGGTCGTCAACAACCTGTTGTCGATCGCGCAGCAGTGGCAGATCACGCGGATGATCGGCGACCGGAAGCCGAAGCCGAAAGCGGCCTAGGCCTCTCGCGCCGCCGGCCCCCGTCCGGACGAAGGGCCGGCACGGCATGAACCATCACCGCGACGATCCGATCGTCGCCATCGCCACGCCCGCGGGACGCGGCGGCATCGGCGTGATCCGCGTGTCGTTCGGCCGCTGGACGCGCGAGCCGTCGATCGTTGCCGACTACATCGCGGCGCTCTGCGGCCGCTCGCGCGACGCGGCGCTGGTCGCGCGCCACGCGACGATGGTCACGCTGCGGGCCGACGACGGCGCGACGCTCGATCGCGGCATCGCGCTCTTCTTCGCGGCGCCGCATTCGTACACCGGCGACGATGTGCTCGAACTGCAGCTGCACGGCGGCCCGCTGGTGCTGCAGATGGTCGTCGCGCGCTGCCTCGCGGTCGCGGTCGCCCACGAGGCCGCTTACGAGACCCGATACGACGCTGCACGTGGAGCGGTACGTGCGGGGCCGGGCCGTATCGCGCGCATGCGGCTCGCCGAGCCCGGCGAGTTCACCGAGCGCGCCTTTCTCAACGACAAGCTCGACCTCGCGCAGGCCGAGGCCGTCGCCGACCTGATCGAGGCCGGCAGCGAGGCCGCGGTGCTGGGCGCGCAGGCGTCGCTGTCGGGCGCGTTCTCGAACGCGGTCCGTGCGCTGGTCGACCGGCTCGTCGAGTTGCGCGTCCTCGTCGAGGCCACGCTCGACTTCCCCGACGAGGAGATCGACTTCCTCGAACAGTCGGACGCGCGCGGCCGGCTCGGGCGCGCGAGCGATGCGTTGACCGCGCTGCTGGAACGCGCGAAGCGGGGCGCGCTGCTGCGCGAAGGTCTGACCGTGGTGCTGATCGGCCGACCCAACGTCGGCAAGTCGAGCCTCCTCAACGCGCTCGCGGACGCCGAGGTCGCGATCGTCACGCCGATCGCGGGCACGACCCGCGACCGCGTCGAGCAGGTCGTGCGGCTCGAAGGCATCGCGCTGCACGTGATCGACACGGCCGGCATCCGCGAGCTCGACGCCGACAGCGAGAGCGACGCCGTCGAGCGCATCGGCATCGCCCGCACGTGGGACGCGATCGCGCAGGCGCACATCGTGCTCCATCTGCTCGACGCGACGGAGATGGCCGAGGCCGAGCCCGAGGACGCGGCCATCGCGCGGCGGCTTCCGGTCCACGCGGCGCGTCGGGTCGTCGTCAACAAGATCGACCTCGCGCACGAGCCGCCCCGCATCGAGCTCGACGCCGCGGGCGTCCGGCGCCTCCACCTGTCCGCGAAGACCGGCGACGGCATCGACCTGCTGCGCGGCGAACTGCTCGCGATCGCCGGATGGCGGCCGGCCGGCGAGACGGGCTTCCTCGCCCGCGAGCGGCATCTGGCCGCGCTGCGCGCGGCCGCGACCCATCTCGACGCGGCGCGCGCGCATGCGAACGAGGGCGATCGGCATCTCGAGCTGTTCGCCGAAGAACTGCGTCTCGCGCAGCGCGAGCTCGACCGCATCACCGGCGCCTTCACGGCCGACGACCTGCTGGGCGAGATCTTCGGGCGCTTCTGCATCGGCAAATAGGCCGCTTCGCATTCCTTCGCTCAATGCCACCGCATCGGCGCCGGCCGCGATGGCAGCGGGCTCGACGGATCGTTCACGCGCGCCGGACCGCTTCGGCCACGTCCGTGGATCGGGTGATCGCGGAGGCCTCCTGCCTGCCGGCGAAGGCGCCCGCGGCGATGTCGGCGCGGGCCGCGGCAATGCCGCCCTCGATGCGCGGCCGCGCGCTGCCGCCGAAACGCGTCTCGGGCGCGCTCCCGGCAGCACGATG
>CALMOR010000015.1:3667-4850 GCA_937872165.1 uncultured Burkholderiales bacterium
GATGCGCACGCGCACGCCGAAGGGCTCGAGCTCGAAGGCGAGCGATTCGGTGAACGCGTCGATCGCCGCCTTGCTCGCGTGTAGACCGACAGCAGCGGCAGCGACTTCGTCGTCACGCTCGACGTCACGTTGACGACCACGCCGGCTCCCCGCCGCCGGAACTGCGGCAGCACGCGCGCGTCGTCGCGACCGGGCCGAGGGTGTTGGTCTCGAAGACCTCGCGTGCCGTCTCCATCGAGGTGCCTTCGAGCGCACCGAGCATGCCGATGCCCGCGTTGTTGACGAGGGCGTCGATCGGCCCGGCCGCCGCCACGGCGTCGCGGATGGCGGACGGATCGGTCACGTCGAGCGCGAGCAAGTCCAGATGTCCGGAGCGCGGCAGCGCGTCGTCGCGTAGCGTGCGCATCGTCGCGACGACCCGCCAGTCGCGTTCGAGGAAGTAGCGGGCGGTCTCTAGGCCGAAGCCGGACGAGCATCCGGTGATGAGGGCGGTCGTCAGGGAAGGCTCCTGGTTCATGGGCCGCAGCCGACAGGCCGCCCTTGCCGGACTCGCTACAATCGAGAGTCCAGGTTCCGTTTGCGGGAGTCCGCCGTGGTCGATCCGCTCGCGGAGGTCGTCATGCTGCTGCAGCCGGGCGCGCCGTTCTCCAAGCTCGTGCTCGGCGCGGGTCGGTGGCGGGTGCACCGCCCCGATGCCGGGCAACCGTTCTATTGCGTGATCCTCGAAGGCACCTGCCGCCTCGCCGTCGCCGGACGCGAGCCGCTGACCCTCCGCGGGGGCGACTTCGTCCTGATTCCGTCGGCCTGCGGCTTCGCGATGACGAGCCGGGAGCCACCGGCGCCGAAGGCTCTCGACAGCGCGCCGGTCGCGTTGCGGCACGGCGCATTCCGGCTCGGCGTCCGCGGCGGACCGCCCGACGTCCGCCTGCGCCTCGGACACTGCGTCTTCGCGTCGCCCGACGCGGCGCTGCTGCTCTCGCTGCTGCCGCGACTCGTGCACGTGCGCGGCGAGGAGCGGCTGGCCACGCTCGTGCAGCTGGTCGGCGACGAATCCCGCGAACTGCGGCCGGGCCGCGATGTCATCCTGTCTCGTCTCCTGGAAGTGCTGCTCATCGAAGCGATTCTCTCAACGGCCGGGACCGCGGCGTCGCCGGGTCTCGTGCGCGGCCTTGCCGACGGACGC
>CALMOR010000016.1 GCA_937872165.1 uncultured Burkholderiales bacterium
GGACGATGGCTCGCGATCACGACCGGTACCGGTCCGGCGGCGGCGACCTCGTCGGCATCGGCGCCGCGCGCGACCGGCGGCGCTCCGCTCGCGGTCGCGAGCATCGGGCACGAGGCGAGCAGGTGCTTCACGTTCCGCGCCGGTCGATCACGCGCCGAGCCTTGCCGGTCGACGGGCGCTCGATCGTGTTGCACGGAAGCACCGAGACCCGCGTCGAGATCCCGACCAGCGTCTTGATGCGTTGCCGAAGCCAGTCCGACACCGCGGCCGCGTCGCCTCCGACGACGTCCGGCTGGAACTCGCAGCGCAGCTCGACCGCGTCGAGCGGACCGTCGCGACTGACGACGATCTGGTACTGGCCGGACAGCTGCCGGTGCTGCAGCACGATCTCCTCGAGCTGGGTGGGGAAGACGTTGACGCCGCGGATGATCAGCATGTCGTCGCTGCGTCCGACGATCTTGCCCATGCGGCGGAACGCGCGCGAGGTCGGCGGCAACAGGCGCGTGAGGTCGCGCGTGCGATAGCGCACGATCGGCAGCGCCTCCTTCGTCAGCGACGTGAAGACGAGTTCGCCTTCGACGCCGTCGGGCAGGAGCTCGCCGGTCTCGGGGTCGACGATCTCGGGCAGGAAGTGGTCTTCCCAGATCACCGGACCGTCCTTGCTCTCGATGCATTCGCTCGCGACGCCCGGACCCATGACCTCGGACAGACCGTAGATGTCGACCGCGTCGAGGCCCGCGCGACGCTCGATGTCGACACGCATCGCCTCGGTCCACGGCTCGGCCCCGAAGATGCCGACGCGCAGCGACGTGGACCGCGCGTCGACGCCCTGGCGCTCGAGCTCCTCGACGATCACCTGCATGTAGCTCGGCGTGACCATGATCAGGTCGGGCCTGAAGTCGACGATCAGCTGCACCTGCTTCTCGGTCTGGCCGCCCGACATCGGGATCACCGTGCAGCCGAGCCGCTCGGCGCCGTAATGCGCGCCGAGCCCGCCGGTGAAGAGGCCGTAGCCATAGGCGACGTGGACGATGTCGCCGCGCCGTCCGCCGGCCGCGTGGATGGACCGCGCGACGAGGTCGGCCCACGTGTCGACGTCGCGCTGCGTGTAGCCCACCACGGTCGGCTTGCCGGTCGTGCCGGACGACGCGTGGATGCGGACCACCTCTTCGCGCGGCACCGCGAAGAGGCCGAACGGGTAGTGGTCGCGCAGGTCCTTCTTGGTCGTGAACGGAAAGCGCGCGAGGTCCGACAGCTCCCTCACGTCGTCGGGGTGGACGCCCGCGGCGTCGAACGACTCGCGATAGTGGGCGACGTGGCGGTACGCGCGATGCAGCGTGTCGCGCAGCCGCGCGAGCTGCAGCGCGACGATCTCGTCGCGGCTCGCGTGCTCGATGGCGTGGAGGCCCGCGTGCGGGGCGGGCTTCATCACGCTGCTCATGCTTCGGCCGGGCGGATCGACGGCTTCCCCCTGATCGTGTACGAGCGGCCGCGGAAGACCGCGACCGCTTCGCCGCGCTGGTTGGTGACGGCGACGTCGTAGACGCCGGTCCTGCCGCCCCTCGAGAGCTCGACCCCGCGCGCCGTCAGCACGTCGCCGAGACGGCCCGCGGCCATCAGGTCGACGCCGAAGCCGGACGCGACGGTGAGCTCGTCGTAGGCGTTGCACGCGTAGGCGAAGCAGGTGTCGGCGAGTGTCGCGACGAAGCCGCCGTGGCAGATGCCGTGGCCGTTGAGCATGTCGTCGCGGACCGTCATCGTCGTCGTCGCGGATCCTGCTCCGACCGCGGCCACCTCGATGCCGAGCAGATGCGCGGCACGGTCCCGCGAGTAGAGGTCGTCGCGGACGCGTTCGGCGATCTGCTGTGCGTTCGATGCGGACATGGGCGGTGCCGGCGCGGGCCGGGCGACGATCGGAACGCCGGATACTATTACCGACCGGTCGGTCGGTCAACAGGATCGGTGCGATCCCGCCCGCGACGCCACTCCGCGTCGAGCGGGCGACGTGCCGCTATCGATTCGAACCGGCCGGAGGCGGCGGCGCGATGCCGGTCGCCTGAGGGCTGCGCCGGTTCATCGGCGGATCGTCCGGCGGCGGCGCCTCGCCGGGACCGGGTTGCCGCGGACCGTTGCGCTGGTAGAGCGGCACCGACGCCGGGGGCGTCGGCTGATAGCGCACCTCGGGGACGTAGGGCGTCCCGGACGTCGACGCTGCGGCGTCGCCGATGATCGTGAGTCCGGCGGCGCTCGGGCGCGCCGGCGGCAACCGGAAGACCTGGCGCGCGCCGTTGGCTTCGAGCTCGATCTCGTCGGACCGGATGGCGCTGACGAGCCGGCCGTCGAGCGTGTCGCCGACGCGATAGACCTTCGGCGACTGGCCGTCGACGCTGACGATGACGCTGCCGCGGCCGGCCTGATCGGCCACGACGCCGAGCGCGCGGACGTTGTCCGAGAGGACCCCGGGGCGGCGCGACCCGAACAGCCGCGCGCTCGCGACGATTGCGTCGACGCGGCCACCGTCGCCGCTGCCGTCGGCGTCGGCGACCGGCGGGATCGCGATCGGCGCGCCCGGCATCAGCCGCAGGCCCCACCACACGACCAGCGCGCAGAGGACGACGATCAGCAGCGGCGTGACGAGGCGAGCGAGTCTGGGCATCGGGTACGGTGTCGCGATCGAAACGCCCGGTGACGACGGCGTGGTCCCGATCGGAGGCGGACGGGAGAGGACGCTGCATAATAGCGGCTCGTTGCGCCGGTCACGTGCATCGGGTCGCGCGGGGGTCCGCGGGGCCTCCGCGGCCGCAACGGTCGGCCAAGGCCGGTCCCGGCGCCGACGACGCGCATGTTCCGACGCACCGCGTCGTCTCGTCGATGGAGAAGTTCCTGATGGTCCTGTCCCCTGTGCGACGCGCCTCGCGCGAGCGCGGCTTCACACTGGTCGAGGTGATGGTCGTCGTCGCCATCCTCGGCATCCTCGCGGCGCTGATCGTGCCGAAGATCATCGGTCGCTCCGACGACGCGCGCATCGTCGCGGCGAAGCAGGACGTCGCGACGCTGGTCGCCGCGCTCAAGCTCTACCGACTCGACAACCAGCGTTATCCGACGACCGAGCAGGGTCTCAAGGCGCTGGTCGAGAAGCCGACCGCCGAACCGGTTCCGAACAACTGGAAGACCGGCGGCTATCTGGACAAGCTGCCGAAGGATCCGTGGGGCAACGTCTACCAGTATCTGCAGCCCGGCGTGCACGGCGAGCTCGACATCTTCTCGCTCGGTGCGGACGGCCAGCCGGGCGGTACCGGCAACGACGCCGACATCGGCTCCTGGGACCAGTGAACGCGGCACGCGTCGCACCCGTCGTCGTTCGCGGCCGCAACGGCGGCTACACGCTGGTCGAGCTGATGGTGGTGCTGGTGGTGCTCGGCATCATGCTCGGCCTCGTGTCGCTGTCGATCGTCCCCGATCCGAAGGCCCGCCTGCAGCGCGATGCCGAGCGACTCGAGACGCTCTTCGCGCTCGCGGCCGAGGAAGCGCAGCTCTCGTCGCGGCCGATCACCTGGCGCGGCGACGACAAGGGCTACGCGTTCTATCGACAGGACCGCGACCGCTGGGCGCCGATTGACGGCGATCCGCAGTTCCGCGCGCGCAGCTGGGACACGAGCCCGATGCGCATCACGCTCGCGGCGGGCGACGTGCCGCGCTGGGCCACCCGCAGCGGCAACGGCCTCGACGCGATCGACGACGGCGGCACCGCGCTCTCGTTCCCGCGCGACGGTCTGCAAGCTCCGTTCGAACTGAAGCTCGAGGCCGACGGCCGGACGATGGTGCTCAAGAGCGACGGTGGCGGGCGCTACTGGGTCGAGCCGGGCGCATGACGAGCGCGCCTCGAAGCGCCGCCGGCTTCACGCTGATCGAGGTGCTGATCGCACTCGTCGTGGTCTCGCTGGTCCTCGCCGCGTCGATGCGGGCGGGCGGCACGATGATCGTCACGCAGGACTCGCTGCGGCGCGCGACGCTGGCCGGCTGGAGCGCCGAGAACGCGCTCGCCGACGTGCGGCTGGCGCGGGTCTTCCCGGCGATCGGACTCGCCGAGACGCCGTGTCCGCAGTTCGACATCGGGATGGTCTGCGTCGTCGACGTGCGCGCCACGCCCAATCCGGCGATGCGCCGCGTCGACGTCCGCGTCTTCGATGCGGACGACCGCAAGCGGCAACTGGCCCACCGCGTGGCCTTCCAGGCGGCGCTGCCGTGAACGCGCGTCGCGACGCGGGCTTCACGCTGCTGGAGTTGATCGTCGCCGCGGGCATCCTCGCGCTGGTCGCCGTCTTCTCGTGGCGCGGGCTCGACACGCTGGTCCGCGAACGCGAGGCCATCGCGCTGTCGCAGGCGACGATCGACGTCGTCCAGCGCTCGTTCGCGCGCATCGAGCGCGATGCGATCCTCGCCAACGATGCGCAGCTCGACGAGGACGGCGTGCTGCGCCTGACGACCGGCGCCGCGCCGACGGCCGAGTCGCCGGCGGCCACGGTCGAGTATCGACTGGTGTCGGGCGCGCTGACCCGCAGCGTCGCCGGCGTCGACCGCGCGCCGCTGGTGTTGCTCGACAACGTCGCGTCGCTGTCGATGGAGGCGTGGCTGCCGGTGCCGGGCGGCGGGTCGTGGGTGAAGACCAAGGGCGCCGCGACCGAGGCGCCCCGGGCGCCGGCCGCAGGCGCTGCAGCGGCGACGTCGGCGTCGGCGGCATCGGCCACGCCACCCGGCGGCGGCACGCCGTTTCGCTCCAGCAACGCGCCGGACGTGCCCGGCGTGGCGCGCGGCAGCCAGCGTGGCGGCGCGGCGCAGGTCGCAGCCGCGACCGGCGTGCGACTGAGCTTCGCGGGCGCCGACGGAGCACGCGTCACGCGCTCGTTCATGATCGGAGGCAGCTGACATGACGGCGCGTCGTCAGCGCGGCGTCGCGATCATCACCGCGCTCGTCGTCGTCGCGGCCGCGACGGTCGCGGTGTCCGCGATGGTGTGGCGCCAGTCGATCTCGGTCCGCAAGGTCGAGAACCAGGCGGCGCTCGGCGAAGCGCGCTGGCTCGCGCGGTCGTCGATCGAGTGGGCCCGGTTGATCCTGCTACAGGACGCGCGCACGTCGACCGTCGACCACCTCGGCGAGATCTGGGCGCTGCCGCTCGCCGAGACGCGCGTCACCGACGACCTGGCCACGTCGCAGGCCGACGCGTCGCTCGCGGCCGACGCGACTCCCACCCCGTTCGCCGACAACGACGCCGCCTTCGTGTCGGGCCGCATGCGCGATGCGCAGGCCCGGCTCAACCTCAACGGACTGGCGAACGGCGAGCAGATCGACCAGCAACGCGTCGATACGTTGAAGCGCCTGCTCGAGGTGCTGAACCTGAAGAAGGAACTCGCCGACGACATCGCGTCGCGCATGGGCGACGTCCCCAAGCCCGCCAGCTACGACGCGCTGCTCGACGAGATGCGGGCGGCCGGCACGATCGACGGCGAGTCCGCCGAACGGCTGCGACCCTTCGTCGTCGTGTTGCCGGTACCCACGCCGGTCAACCTCAACACCGCGTCGGCCGAGGTGCTCGCGGCCTGCTTCACCGACCTGCCGCTCGACGCGGCGCGGGCGCTCGTGCGCAGCCGCGAGCAGGCCTGGTTCAACCAGGTGAGCGACGCGGCCGCGCGGCTGCCCGGAACCAGCGGGCAGACCGCGGGCGGCAACGTCTCGGTCAACACCGGCTTCTTCGAAGTCGAGGGACGGGTGCGGGTCGGACGGGCCGACCTCGGCGTGCTCGCGCTGATCGAGCGCGAGCAGAGCGGGGCGACCCGTGTACGCTCGCTCGTCGAACAATGAAGAGGCGTCCTCGTCCGGAAAGCGGCACGTGAAATCGAACCCTGCAGGCTCCCGTCTCCACTGGCCCCGTACCGGCGTCGCGCTGCGCATCCCGCCGCGCCGCGTCGCGGGCGTCGGCGCGACCTGCGACGTGCTCGCGTTCGCGGGCGGACAGGCGCAGCCGGCGCGACGCGTCGCGTGGGAC
>CALMOR010000017.1:0-1925 GCA_937872165.1 uncultured Burkholderiales bacterium
GCGAAGCTCCGCGTCGGCGCGCGACTGCTGCAGCACCGCGGTCTGCGCGTTCAGCACCGTGAGATAGGTCGTGAGCCCGGCCTTGTAACGGATCACCGCGACATCGAAGGCCTGTTGCGTCTTGTCGCGGGCGAGCGCCTGGTCCGCGAACTGCGCGTTGACCGACTGCAGCGACACGATCTGGTCGGCCACGTCGCGTACCGCGTCGACGAGCACGGTGTTGTACTGCTCGACGGCGACGTCGTAGTCCGCGTCGCGTGCCGCGAGGTCGGCGCGCAACGCGCCTCCTTCGAAGATCGGCAGCGTCAGCGCCGCTCCGCCGGAGTAGTCGCGACTCTGGCTCTTCAGGAAGCGGTCCGCACCGAAGGCGAGGAGGCCCGCCGAAGCGATCAGGTCGATGTTCGGATAGAACTGCGCCTTCGACGCGGCGATCTGGGAACGCGTCTGCTCGACCCTCCAGCGGGCGGCGACGAGATCGGGTCGACGACCGATGAGCTCCGCGGGCAGGGCGGCCGGCAACGCGATCGACGTCGTCCCGTTGCCGTGCGGCCAGCCGATCTCGCGGCCGCGGTCCGGGCCCTTGCCGAGCAACGCCGCGATCTGGTTGCGCACCAGACCCGCGGACTCGTCGATCTGCATCAGCTCGACCCGCGCCGACGGCACCGATGCCTCGGCCTGGCGCAACTCCGCGTTGGTGTCGATGCCGGCGTCGAAGCGTTGCTGCGCGAGCTTCAGCACGTCCTCGCGCTGGCCGACCGCGTCGAGCGTCACGTCGCGCAACGCCCCGAGCCGCTGCAGCTGGAACCAGGCGCGCGCGATCGACGTCGTGACCGCCAGTCGTGCGGCCTGCGCATCGGCCTTCGAGGCTTCGGCCTGCGACCGCGACGCGGCGAGGACCGCGCGGTTGCGTCCCCAGAAGTCGAGGTCGTACTGCAGGTCGAGCGTGGCGCGATTGAACGAATAGGTGCCACCGCCGAGCGGCGGCGGGTAGATGTAGTTCTCGCTGAAACGCTCGCGGCTCGAACCGGCGTCGAGGGCGAGGCCGGGATAGCTGCGGGACTGCGCGCCGGACACGACGGCCTGCGCGTTGCGCAGCCGTGCCTCGGCCTGACGCAGCGGACCGACGGCGCCGTCGGCCAGCGCGTCGTCGATCAGCGCGTCGAGCTGCGGATCGCCGAACGCCTTCCACCAGGGGTCCGACGGCCACGATGCCGCGACGCCGTCGGCGGCGGTCTGGTCGACCGAAAGCGTCTTCGCGAACGCATACGAGTCGGGCTGGCGCAACGTGCCGTGCGTCTTCGCATCGCCGAAGCTCGCGCCACCGGTGAGCAGCATCGCGGTCGCGATCGTCATCCATACGGCGAGGCTCTGCAGCAGGGCCCAGATCGCGACCTCCGGCCGCAGCAGCGGACGGATGCCGTTCCGCACGACGCGGGCGCCGGCCTCGAGGGCGGCGCGGGGGCGGGTGATGCCGAGTGTGCTCAGGAGGTGTTCCGTACCGGTCCCGATGCGGTCGAAGAAGGCCATCAGCATGCGGCGTCCCGATTGGCCAGCATGCGGCGCAGGAAGCTCTTGAAGAGCTCGAGTTCGTCGACCGAGAAACCGTCGAGATGCCGGTTCAGCACCGCGACGATCGCCGCGACCAGCCGTTCGGCGAGACGCTTGCCGCTCGTGGTCAGGTCGAGCTGAACGCGGCGCCGGTCGTCGGTGCTGCGGGTGCGCACGATCAGGCCCTTCGCCTCGAGCCGGTCGAGCATCCGCGTCATCGAGCCGGTGTCGCATTCCATGCCGCGCGCCAGCACCGCCGCGGTGTCGCCGCGCTCGGTGAGGATCATCAAAAGCACGCCCCACTGCTCGTAGGTGACGTCGAAGTCGGCGATCTCGCGCTCCGGAGCTAACAACCTCCCGATCATCGTGTTCAACCT
>CALMOR010000017.1:1935-5111 GCA_937872165.1 uncultured Burkholderiales bacterium
TCGCCATGCTGAGCATCGAGCGGACACGCTTGACGAGATAGCCGACGCTCTCGTCGATGACGAAGTCGGCGACGCTGTAGAGCGGTTTTCGCGCGCGCGACGGGGGCCGGCTCGATTCCTTCTTGACGACTTCACGGGGTGACATGACGACGGATCCTGCGATAACTGCTTAGGCAGGAATATACGCTGCCTAGGCAGTCACTTCCATCCCGATGCGGTGCGGGGAGCCATACGTCGATCGATATGATCGGGTAGCGAATTCATCTCGCCATCGTCGGCAGTCGACCTGCATGGCAGGTCGCCGCGAAGCGCTCCCCGTCGCGACGTCCCTGGTCGTAGGTCAGCTGCATCGCCGGCGGGTCGGTGTAGTCCCAGGCGCTCACCGCGACCTTCGCGGACGGCTGCACGTAGAGGCGGCCGAGATGGTCGAAGCAATCGGGTCGTCCCGGATAGCGACGCGTCAGCAGCACGAGCGTCGAAGGTCCGCGCTCGACCGCGTCGACCGGCACGTTGTCGACCATGCCGCCGTCGAGGGTGGGGCGTCCGCCGCGGTGCTCGATCGGCGTGAACGGCGGTGTGCACGACGACGCGGTGATCAGCGACACGAGGTCGTCGAGGTCGTCGCAGTCCTGCAGGCGCGCGACCTCGGACGCGAAGCCGACGCGGCGCCCGAAGGTCGGATGCAGCGACCGTCGCCAGTACTTCTCGAGGTTGTACGCGACGATGCCGAGGGCCAGCGCCGCGTGCGGCCCGAAGCCGCGCGGCAGGCGCGCGTACGCGATGCGGATCTCCGGCGCTTCGGCCCTCAGACGGTCGAACGGGATCACGCCGAGGATGTCGGTCAGCGCCTTCCGGTAGATCGCCGCGTGCGGGAAGACGCGTGCGGCATGCGGATCGGCCGGGTCGCGGGCCCTGCGGAAGAGGTTGCCCCAGTACGCGTTGCGACGGTTGTGCTTCAGCGCCTCGCGGTAGTACGCCATGGTCCGCTGCGAGTCGCTCGCGAACAGCATGCAGGCGGTGGCCGCGCCGGCCGACACGCCCGCGATGACCCGCGGCTCCAGCCCGATCGACGGCGCGACGACGTCCCAGAAGCCCGCCTGCCACCAGCAGCGATTGCCGCCGCCGGAGAAGACCACCTGTTCGAATGCCGTCGTCATGGATCCGGGAAGGAAGGGCGCGGCTAGAATCGCACGCCTCTCGACCGCCGAGTCTATTGCAATGACCGCGCCATCCATCGCCCTCCGCCTGATCGCCTGCGGGGGCACGCTCGACAAGCGCTACGACCCGCTGACCGGCGACCTCGTCTTCGGCCAGTCGCAGCTGCCGCGGCTGGTCGAGCGCGCGCGGCTGGCGCTGCCGATCACGGTCGAGACGGTCCTGCAGATCGACAGCCTCGACATGCGGCCCGCACATCGCGCCAGGGTACTGGCCGCGTGCGAGGCGTCGCCGGAGTCCGCGATCGTGATCGCGCACGGCACCGACACGATGGCCGAGACCGCCGCTGTGCTCGGTCAGCGGTTCGGTGCGGACGGCGACCGGACCATCGTGCTGACGGGCGCCATGGTCCCGTACGCGATCGAGGGATCCGATGCGCTGTTCAATCTCGGCTTCGCGTGCGCCTGCGCGCAGATCCTCGGTGGCGGCGTCTGGATCGCGATGAACGGCCGTGCCCATCGATGGGACGCGGTCCGCAAGAACCGCGCGGCCGGCGTCTTCGAGGCGATCGGACCGTGAGTCCGCGAAGCGGCTAGACTGCGCGCAATGACCTCGACCCGGCGCTCGCTGATCGCGCTCCTCCTGCTGTTGACCCTGCCGCTGCGCGTGCTCGGCGCGGTCGCGATGCCTTGCTGTCCGTTCGCGGCGACGGCGGTGCATCACGAGTCGATGCAGGGGTCGATGGAGGGGTCGATGGACTCCGACCCGATGTCCGCGTCGATGGCTGCGCGCCCGATGTCGTCGACGTCGGACGACGCACCGCGGCACGTGCACCCGGACTCGACCTGCTGCGCGATCGCGTTGATGGCGTCGTCGCCGCCGGCGATCGCGCCGCGTGGCGACGGGCCCCCGGTCCCGCCGGACGAAGGGGTCGCTCCGGTCGCCGCCTTCGTCACCGACCCTCCCGAGCGTCCGCCCCGTTCTTCGATCCTCCCCGCCTGAGACGCGACGCTTCGGCGTCCGCATCGTTCGCGCACGCGCTTCGGCGCGCGCGCTCCGCTTCGAGGATCGTATGAAATTTCATGCAATCGGCCGTCCGCTGGCGGCCGCGTTTCCTTCCCTTCTCGCGCTGCCGCTGCTCGCGCTGTCGGGATGCACGGGCTTCTCTTCCGACGGCGGCTTCGACCGCGTGCGCGACACCGCGCACACGAGGCTCGGCCACGACCTCGTCGACCCGTCGCGCACGCCCGATGCCGAGCTGCGCGCACGCGTCGACGCGCTGCTCGCCGAGCCGCTCACCGCCGATGCCGCCGTGCAGGTCGCGCTGTTGTCGAACCGGACGCTGCGGGCGACCTATCGCGAGCTCGGCATCGCCGAGGCCGACCTCGTGCAGGCCGGCCGCCTGCCGAACCCCGGCATCGAGTTCAAGCACACGCGCGGCGGCGACCGGACCGTCATCGAACGCACCTTCCTCTACGACCTGGCGACGCTCGTCACGCTGCCGCTGGCGACGCGCATCGAACGCGGCCGCTTCGAGGAAGTGCAGCTGCAGGTCGCCGACGCGATGCTGAGGACCGCGGCCGAGACGCGACGCGCGTGGGTCGACGCGGTCGCCGCGGCTGCCCGCGTCGACTACGCGCAGCAGGTGTTCGACGCGTCCGACGCCGCGTCGGACCTCGCGACCCGCATGCGCGCGGCCGGCAACTGGAGCCGGCTGGCCGAAGCGCGCGAGCGCGGCTTCAACGCGGACGCAGTCGTCGAGCTCGCTCGCGCGACCCTCGCCTCGCTCGCACGCCGTGAGCGTCTGACGCGGCTGCTGGGCCTCTCCGGCGCAGCGATCGCTTACCGTTTGCCGGCGCGACTGCCCGATCCTCCGGACGCGCCGCTCGCGATCGACGACGCCGAACATTACGCGCTGGACCATCGGCTCGACGTCGAGGCCGACCGCGTCGCGAACCGCCGCCTCGCGCAGTCGCTCGGGCTGACGAAGGCGACGCGCCTGATCGGCGCCTTCGAGGTCG
>CALMOR010000018.1 GCA_937872165.1 uncultured Burkholderiales bacterium
CTATCCGTATTCGGCGCTCGCGTGCGCGGCGCTGACGCTGGCGTCCTTCCCGCTCGGGTCGGTGCTGCATCCCACGAACATCGCGATGCTCTACCTGCTCGCGGTCATGGCGATCGCGATCCGCTTCGGGCGCGGGCCGGCCGCCTTCGCGTCGTTCGTCTCGGTGGCCGCGTTCGACTTCTTCTTCGTGCCGCCGCGCTTCTCGTTCGCCGTCGGCGACGTGCAATATCTCGTCACCTTCGGCGTCATGCTGACCGTCGCGCTCGTCATCGGGACGCTCGCGGCCGACATGCGCCACCAGGCACGCGTCGCGTCGCATCGCGAGGACCGCACCCGCTCGTTGTACGAGATCGCCCGCGACCTGTCGAAGGCGACGCGGACCGGCGATGTGGTCGCGCACGGTCGTTCGGTCGTCGCCAACCTCTTCGACGCGCAGGCCGAACTGCTGCTGCCGGCGACGTCCGACGTCGACGCAGCGCCGCTCGATCGTCTCGACATCGCCGACACGCTCGTCCGTTCGGCCGGCTTCGAGCCGGCCATCGCGCAGTGGGCCTACCAGCGGGCGCAGGCGGCCGGCGCCGGCACCGACACGTTGTCGGGCAGCGCGTGGCTGTTCCTTCCGCTGCAGACCGCGACGCGGCCGCGCGGCGTGCTCGCGATCCGGCCGAGGCGCCGTCGCGTGCTGATGATTCCCGAGCAGCGTCGCCTGCTCGATACGCTGGCGACGCTGATCGCGATCGCGCTCGAGCGCGTCCACTACGTCGAGGTCGCGCAGCACGCGATGCTGCGGGTCGAGTCCGAGCGCCTGCGCAACTCGATCCTGTCGGCGCTGTCGCACGACCTGCGCACGCCGATCGCCGCGATGGCGGGCCTCGCGGAGACGCTCCAGCTGCGCGACGATGCGCACCATGCCGAGAGCCGGAGCCTGATCGATGCGATGCGCGACGAGGTGGCCCGCATGAGCGCGCTGGTCGAGAACCTGCTCGACATGGCCCGCATCGAAAGCGGCGACGTGCGGCTCGACCGGCAATGGCATTCGATCGAAGAGACGGTCGGCACCGCGCTTGCCGCGACGACGCGCTCGCTCGCCGGCCACGTCGTCGAAACCGCCTTGCCGCGCGGCTTGCCGCTGGTCGAATACGACGCGGTGCTGATCGAGCGCGTGCTCGTCAACCTGCTCGAGAACGCGGCCAAGTACACGCCGGCGGGCACCACCGTGCGGATCGCGGCGCGGCCCGACGCCGGGCGGATGTCGCTGTCGGTCGAGGACGACGGCCCCGGGCTGCCTGGCGGCTACGACACGAGCGAACGCATCGAGACGCTGTTCGACAAGTTCACGCGCGGCGAGCGCGAGACGACGCGCAGCGGCGTCGGCCTCGGCCTCGCGATCTGCCGAGCCATCGTCGAAGCGCACGGCGGATCCATCGTCGTCGAGCGGCCCGCCCGGCGTGGCGTGCGCTTCGTCGTCGTGTTGCCGCGGCGCGAGGCTCCTTCGCTCGTGGACGAGGCGGTGCCGGCATGAGCGAGCCGCCGCGCACCGCCGTGCTGATCGAGGACGAGCCGCAGATCCGGCGCTTCGTGCGATCCGCGCTCGAGGAGCAGCGCTGGCAGGTGTTCGAGGCGTCCACGGTCGCGAAGGGTCTCGTCGAGTGCGGCACGCGCAGGCCCGATCTCGTGGTCCTCGATCTCGGCCTGCCCGACGGGGACGGTGTCGCGCTGATCCGCGATCTGCGCGCCTGGTCGTGCGTGCCGGTGATCGTGCTCTCGGCGCGGTCCGACGAACATCGGAAGATCGAAGCGCTCGATGCGGGCGCCGACGACTACCTGACGAAGCCCTTCGGCATCGGCGAGCTGCTCGCGCGCGTGCGCGTCGCGACCCGTCGACGGATCGACACGACGGCCGGCGCCGTCGTGCTCTTCGGCGACGTGTCCGTGGACCTCGGCCATCGCGCGGTGACGAAGGGCGGCGGTCCGGTCCATCTCACGCCGATCGAATATCGCCTGCTGACGACGCTGCTCGCCGACGCCGGCAAGGTGCTCACGCATCGTCATCTGTTGCGGGAGGTGTGGGGTCCGAGCCATGTCGAGAGCCACCACTACCTGCGCGTCTACATGGGCAACCTGCGCGCGAAGCTCGAGGACGACGCGGCCCGTCCAAGGCACCTGTTGACGGTGACGGCCGTCGGCTACCGGCTGCTGCTGCAGCCCTGAGCGCCGGCGCTCGACGACGGCAGGTTGAAGACCCGCGCGATGGTCGCGGCCGACCGCTCGTCGACCCCCGCATCGACCGCCTTCAACTGGACCATCGCGCCGTGCAGCATCTTCTGCGTCATGCCGCGACAGAGCGACTGCAGCCCCGCGTCGAGGTCGTCGCCGCGCGCGATCGCCTTCTTCGCGCGCACGATCTCCGCGGTCCGCCACGCATCGGTCTGGCCGTGCAGCGCCTGGATCAGCGGCACCGAGTCGCGCTGCTTCAGCCAGCGCAGGAAGTCGGTCACGCCGTGCTCGACGATCGCTTCCGCCTCGACCACCGCGGCCTCGCGCTGCGCGCCGTTCGCCTTCACGATCCCGGCCAGGTCGTCGACCGTGTGCAGGTACACGTCGGGCAGGTCGCGGACTTCGGGCTCGACGTCGCGCGGGACGGCGAGGTCGACGATGAACATCGGACGGCGACGGCGTTGTTTCAGCGCCCGTTCGATCGCACCGAGCCCGATGATCGGGACCGAGCTCGCGGTGCACGAGATCACGATGTCGAACTCGGACAGCCGCGTCGGCATCTCGGCCAGGCGCATCGCGTCGGCGCCGAAGCGGTCGGCGAGGACCTGCGCGCGTTCGAGCGTGCGGTTCGCGAAGACCATCCGCTCCGTTCGCCGCGCCGCGAAGTGCGTCGCGGCGAGTTCGATCATCTCGCCGGCACCGACGAAGAGGACGCGCGACGTGTCGAGGCTCCCGAAGATCTGCGAGGCCAGCCGCACGCAGGCCGCGGCCATGCTGACCGAATGCGTGCCGATGCAGGTGGAGCTGCGCACCTCCTTGGCGACCGTGAACGAGCGCTGGAACATCTGGTGCAGCGTGCCGCCGAGCGTGCCGGCGGTCTCGGCCTGCCGCATCGCATGCTTGAACTGGCCGAGGATCTGCGGCTCGCCCAGCACCATCGAGTCGAGTCCGCTCGCGACACGGAACGCGTGGCGCGCGGCACTCGCGTCCTCGAGCACGTAGGTGTGCGTCGCGAGCCGTTCGCGATCGGTCCCTCCCGCCTCGGCGAGCCAGTGCAGCGCCGGCTCGATCGCCTCGGCTTCGGCTCCCAGGTAGACCTCGGTCCGGTTGCAGGTCGACACGATCGCGACCTCGGGCTGCGCGCCGAAGCGTTCGGCCAGCGCCTTCGCGGCCGGCGCGAGCGCGGCGCCCGCGAACGCGAAGCGCTCGCGCAATGCGAGCGGCGCGGTCACGTGGTTGAGGCCGAGGGCAAGGACGCTCAAGCTTTTCCGTCCTGGAGTACGCGAATGTTCACGAAAGGATCATCGGCCGGTCGATTGCCGCGCGTCGTCTGACAGCAGGCGTTCCGCGTTATGGACAGACTGCGGCGCTGCACCGCGTCGAAGTCGCCCGCTCCGGGCCGTGTCGATCGCAACTTCGCGCTTCCGTCGTTCCGTGCATGGTGTAATCTAAGCATTACAGTCAATACCGTCAACTAGTCTTGTCTATCGGAAAGCCAGCCTTCGGGTCGCCAGCCATTTGATACAGGAGCCCTTCATGCATTCTCGCCGTCGCTTCATCCGCAATGTCTCCTTCACGAGCGCCGCCCTGGCCCTCGGAGCCCGCGCCCATGCCGCCGATGCGCCGATGGTCGACGAGAAGGATCCGACCGCCGTCGCGCTCGGTTACGTCCCCGACACGACCAAGGCCAACCAGGCCAAGTACCCGAACCACACGCCGGCCCAGCAGTGCAACAACTGCGCGCTCTATCAGGGCAAGGCCGGCGTCGCGACCGGCTCGGGACCCTGTCCGCTGTATGCCGGCAAGCAGGTGGCCGCGAAGGGATGGTGCGCGTCGTACGCGAAGAAGGGCTGAACCGCGTCGCATGCTTCGTTTCCTGCGACCATCCGCATGACGCCGACCTTCCCGTTCTCGGCGATCGTCGGTCAGGAGGAGATGAAGCTGGCCATCCTGCTGGCCGCGATCGATCCGCGGCTCGGCGGGGTGCTGGTCTTCGGTGATCGCGGCACCGGCAAGTCCACCGCGGTCCGCGGCCTCGCCGCGCTGTTGCCGAAGTTGAAGGTCGTGGCCGGTTGTCCGTACGGCTGCGACCCGGCCGCCCCGTGCGACGACTGCCTGGCGACGCCGGGCCGCACGCGGTCCGGCGTCGCGATCCGCACCGCGCTCGTCGTCGCCCCGGTGGTCGACCTGCCGCTCGGCGCGACCGAGGACCGCGTCGTCGGCGCGCTCGATCTCGAGCGTGCGCTGTCGCAGGGCATCAAGGCGTTCGAACCCGGGCTCCTCGCGCGCGCCAACCGGGGCTTCCTCTACGTCGACGAGGTCAACCTGCTCGAGGACCACCTCGTCGACCTGCTGATCGACGTCGCGGCCTCGGGCGAGAACGTCGTCGAGCGCGAGGGCCTGAGCGTGCGGCACCCGGCGCGCTTCGTGCTGGTCGGCAGCGGCAATCCCGAGGAGGGCGAGCTGCGTCCGCAACTGCTCGACCGCTTCGGCCTGTCGGTCGAGGTCGCGACCCCGACCGCCCTGCCCGAGCGGATCGAGGTGGTTCGTCGGCGCGACGCCTTCGAGCGCGATCCCGCCGCGTTCGTCGAACGCTTCCGCAAGGACGACGAGCGCACGCGGAAGAAGCTCACGGCCGCGCGTGCGCGCCTCGCCGCCACCGAGGTCGACGACGCGGCGCTGGAGTCGGCCGCGCGCCTCTGCATGCAGCTCGGTACCGACGGCCTGCGCGGCGAACTGACGCTGATGCGCGCGGCGCGCGCGCTCGCCGCGCTCGACGGCGTCGCGCGCGTGGGCTCCGAGCAGTTGCGCCGCGTGGCCGCGCCCGCGTTGCGCCATCGGCTGCGTCGCGATCCGCTCGACGACGCCGGATCGAGCGCCCGCGTCGAACGCGCGATCGCCGAAGTGCTGCCGATGTGATCCCGACCGGAGACGACGGCGGCGACGCGGCCGTCTGGGACGATGCGCTGCGCGCGGCGGCATGCGTCGCCGTCGATCCGCTCGGACTCGGCGGCGTCCGTGTCCGCTCGGCGGCCGGACCGGTGCGCGACGCATGGCTCGAACGATGGCGCGCCCTCGTGCCGTCGTCCGCACCGATCCGCAACGTGCCGCTGCATATCGACGACGGGCGCCTGATCGGCGGTCTCGACCTCGCGGCGTCGCTGCGCGCCGGTCGCGCGATCGAGCAGCCGGGACTGCTCGCGCAGGTCGACGGCGGCTACGGCGTCCTCGCGATGGCCGAACGTGTCGATCCTTCGACCGCGGCGCGCATCGCGTCGGTCCTGGAGACCGGCGCGACGAGTCGCGGCGCACGCACGCGCTTCGGCGTGATCGCACTCGACGAAGGCGAAGGGGACGAAGCACTCGCGGCGTCGCTCGGCGAGCGCCTCGCGCTGCACATCGACCTGCGCCGCTGTTCGATGCGGACGGTGTCGCGTGCGATGACGACGATCGACGCCGCGGCGGTCGCGGGGGCCCGCGAGCGGTCGAAGGCCGTGGTCGTCGGCGACGACGCGGTCGGCGCGTTGTGCGCGGCCGCTTTTGCGGTCGGCATCGACTCGCTGCGCATGCCGCTCTTCGCCGTGCGCGTGGCGCGGATACTGGCCGCGCTCGACGGCCGCGCGATCGTCGACGGCGACGACGCGGCGCATGCGGCGCGGCTGGTCTTCGCGTCGCGTGCGCGTCGCCTGCCCCGAGCGCCATCGTCCGCCGAAGCCGACGAGGGCCGAAGCGACGAAGCTGAAGCCGGCGCGCCCGACGCGCCCGCCGAGGTCGATCGACGCGACGCGTTCGACGATGCCCCCGTCGACCGGTCGCCGACCGAGCCCGAAGACGGAGGTGGCACGCTCGACGAGACCGTGCTCGAGGCCACCGCCGCGGCCATCCCGGCCGGCCTCCTGGCGAGTCTCGCCGGCGGCGCCGTTCCGCAACGAGCGCCGCCGGCACGCGCGAGCGGCGCCGG
>CALMOR010000019.1 GCA_937872165.1 uncultured Burkholderiales bacterium
ACGGCCGGCTCGTCGGGATTGCGGAGCGCCAGATTCTCGACGGGGCGTGAAGGGTAATGACGGGGCATGGACGGTCGCGGGCGGGTGGATCGACGGACGATCGTCGAAAGGTCGGCTGCTATCATAAAGCCCGCCTCCGCCTCGCATCTTTCGCACCCGCATCCTTCGCCTGCACCGTCGACGTCGCCGTCGCTCGATCGCCCGTCGATGCTTCGCGCCGCGACCGCGTTCCTCCTTCGACGGCTCCGCCGTTCCCGACATGACCCGAGCCCTGCAATCACGCCGCGTACCGGCGCGTCGCCGCGAAGCACCGACCCTGAAGAAACCGTCGCCCGTCGCGGGCGGAAGCCGCGCCGCGGACGTCGCGCCGTACGCGTTGCGCAGCGAGGCGGAACTGCGGGCCATCGCCGAGGAAGTCCTCGCGCACGCGAAGTCGATCGGCGCCAACGACTGCGCGGTCGACGTCGACGAGGGCGACGGGCTGACGGTCAACGTGCGCAAGGGACGCATCGAGACGATCGAACAGAATCGCGACAAAGGCGTCGGCGTCACGGTCTTCGTCGGCGACGGCGACGACGTGCGACGCGGCAACGCGAGCACCTCGGACTTCACGTCGGCCGCGCTGCGCGCCGCGGTCGAGGCCGCGTACCACATCGCCCGCTTCACCGCGATCGACGCGGCCGCGGCGCTGCCCGAGGACCGCTGGTACGCACGCGAGCCGCGCGAGCTCGACCTCTTCCATCCGTGGAACATCGAGGCCGACGCCGCGGCCGAGATCGCACGCCGGGCCGAGGCCGCGGCGCGCGACCCGAGCCCGCTGATCCGCAACTCGGACGGCGGCAACGTGTCGCTGCCGCGCGGCCGCTTCGTGGCCGCCAACTCGCGCGGCTTCGTCGGCGGCCACGCCCACTCGTACCACAGCATCGCGGTCGCCCCGATCGCGAGCCGCCCGCGCGACGGAATGCAACGCGACGAGTGGTACGTCTCGCGCCGCGACTGGAAGGACCTGCCGTCGCCCGAGTCGGTCGGTCGCTATGCGGCCGAGCGCACGCTCGCCCGGCTCGGCGCCCGCAAGATCGACACGTGCACGGTGCCGGTCCTGTTCGAGGCGCCGCTGGCCGCAGGCCTCGTGGGCGCCTACGTCGCGGCTGCGAGCGGACGATCGTTGTACCGGTCGTCGTCGTTCCTGATCGGCAAGCTCGGCGAGCGCGTGTTCGCGGACCACATCGACGTGGTGGACGATCCGTTCGTCGTCAAAGGCATGGCGAGCGGCTGGTTCGACGAGGACGGCGTCGCGACGAAGAAGCGCACGGTCGTCGAGGCCGGCGTGCTGACCGGCTGGTTCCTCGGCACCTACTCGGCCCGCAAGCTCGGCCTCGAGCCCACCGGCAACGGCGGCGGCGCGCACAACCTGTCGTTCACGAGCCGGCTCACGAAGCCCGGTGACGACTTCGCGACGATGCTGAAGAAGATGGGCACCGGCCTCGTGGTCACGGAGCTGATGGGACAGGGCGTCAACCCGATCACCGGCGACTACTCGCGCGGGGCCTCGGGCTTCTGGGTCGAGAACGGCGTCGTCGCGCATCCCGTCGAGGAGGTGACCATCGCCGGCAATCTCGTCGACATGTTCTCGCGCATCGTCGCGGTGGGCGCCGACGTGCTCACCAGCGGCAGCCGCGCGACCGGTTCGATCCTGATCGAATCGATGACGGTGGCGGGAAGCTAGCTTCCGCTCAGTCCCTGCT
>CALMOR010000020.1 GCA_937872165.1 uncultured Burkholderiales bacterium
CGGTCGGACCGTCCGCGAGCGACGGGACGACGATCGGCAGCGGCGACGCTCCGGGCGCGGAAGGGACCGGAACCGACGTGGAGCCGGTCGCCGATGGCGGCGCGGACGGGGTCGGCACCGGACTCGGCACCCGGGTCGCCGCCTGGCTCGACGCAGCGGCCGCGACGGGCGCGGGCCTCGCAGGCGATGTCGCGGCGGTCCCCGGCGCCTCGCTCGGCGCGACCGTCAGCCGGTCGCGTTGCGGACCGATCGACCTCGGTGTCGTGACGGCCGGCGGACTCTTCGACGATCCGGCCGCGCCGACCGGCGCGTCGCCTCTGGCCGAAGCGGCGGACTGCGGGCGGACGCGCGGTGCGCGGATGGCGGCCGAGGGCGCCCTCCTCGGCGTTGTCGTGGCCGGACCGCCGGCCGGGCGCCGGGCGCCGCGGCGACGCGCGGGAGCCGGGCGCCTCGGGGTCTCGATCGACACGAGCGGTGCCGTGACCGGCAAGGCCGCCGGCACGACCGGCGGATCGAGGAAGAGGACGAACTCGCGCGAGACCGGAGCCGCGCAGCCGACGCTCACGACGAGTCCGACCGCCGGTTCGTTGACCGCCTGCGCGCTGGTGACCTCGATGCGGGTCTGCGTGCCGGCCCGCACGACCTGCGAGCGCGTGTTGAAGACCGATGGAAGATCGTCGCCCTTCGCGCGGATGCCGATGCAGCCGGCGTCCTCGTCGGGTCCGAGGGTGACCGGAAGCGACAGGCGCAGCGGCTCGCCGAGTCCGGACTGCAGCGACGCCGTGCCGAGGCCGAGCGCGAACGAGGCCGACGCCATCGCCATCGATGCGCCCGAGGCGACCACGGCGGCGAAGGCGCGATGCCATCGCGCGGCGGTACGAAGCTTCAGCAGGCCCCGTCCCTCTTCCGACCGGCGCGGGTCGCACGAAGGCGCCCGGCTCGAAGACCCCGTGTCGGTATGCGGCGCTACGACCAAAAAGAATTCCCCCTGGACTGGCAAGTCCCGTCGCGCGCGGGTCTGCTTGCGCTCTGGATTCTGCCGCAAACCCCCGGCACTGCACAGAGGACCGTACCGCACCTGCAACGAACGGTCGCTCGCTCAGTAGGTCAGCGAAGACCCTCGCCTGGCCAGTGCGCGTCCGATGATGATCTGCTGGATCTGCGTCGTCCCCTCGAAGATGCGGAACAGCCGCACGTCGCGATAGAAGCGTTCGACCGCGTAGTCGCTGATGTAGCCGGCGCCGCCATGCGCCTGCACGCAGCGGTCGGCCACGCGGCCGCACATCTCGGAGGCGAAGAGCTTGCAGCACGACGCATGCACGCTCACGTCCTGCCCGTCGTCCCTGCGACGCGCGGCGTCGACGATCATCGAGCGCGCCGCGTAGAGCTCGGCCTGGCTGTCGGCGAGCATCGCCTGGATCAGCTGGAACTGCGCCAGCGGCTCGCCGAACTGCTTCCTCTCGAGCGTGTACGCGATGGTGTCGTCGAGCATCCGCGACGCGGAACCCACGCAGGCGGCGCCGATCGTCAGGCGGCCCTTGTCGAGCACCTTCATCGCGGTCTTGAAGCCCATTCCCTCCTTGCCGCCGATCAGGTTCTCCGCCGGCACGCGGCAGTTCTCGAAGATGACGTCGGCCGTGTGCGCGCCGCGCTGGCCCATCTTCCGGTCGGGTCTGCCGACCGTGATGCCGGGCGAACCCGCCTCGACGATGAAGGCCGAGACGCCGCCCGCGCCCTTCTGCGCACCGTCGGTCCGCGCCATCAACGTGAAGAGGCCGGCCTCGGGCGCGTTGGTGATGTAGCGCTTCGTCCCGTTGACGACGTAGGCGTCGCCGTCGAGCCGCGCGCTGGTCGTCAACGATGCGGCATCGGAGCCCGAGCCCGGCTCGGTCAGCGCGAACGAGCCGATCAGCTCGCCGGTCGCGAGGCGCGGCAGCCACCGGCTCTTCTGCTCGGGCGTGCCGTCGATGACGATGCCCTGCGAGCCGATGCCGTTGTTGGTCCCCATGATCGACCGGAAGGCCGGCGACGCCCGCGTCAGTTCGAACGTCACGTCGACCTCTTCCTCCATCGTCAGTCCAAAGCCGCCGAACTCTTCGGGGACCGTCAGCCCGAACAGTCCGATCTCGCGCATCGCTGCGACGATGTCGTGCGGGATGTTGTCGGTCTCGGCGACCTCGTCCTCGGCGGGGACGAGTTTCTCGCGGACGAAGCGGGTGACGGTGTCGAGCAGCAGTCGATGGGTCTCTGGGGCTCGGATCATGATGGGATGCGGCGTCTCGTTGATGTTCGGTTCGATCGGATCGCAGCGCGGCGCGACGCCGCGTCGATGCCGCGTCGATGCCGCGTCGGCCGATTGTCGCCTCTCGGGACGAGCCCGCAAAGCGCGGGCGTCGGCGGTGCGTGGCGTACCATTCCGCCTCGCCGCCCGTCCCCCCTCGTCCACGCCCGCATGCCCTTCGATCCCGCATTGCCCGATCTACCGACAGGCGTCGTCGGCGCAGGCGCGATGGGACGCGGCATCGCGCAGGTGCTCGCGCAATGCGGCTGCCATGTCCGGCTCCACGACACCGACGCGTCGGCGGGCGGCCCCGCGCG